>CAILVZ010000139.1 GCA_903837825.1 Akkermansiaceae bacterium
ATGTTTCACAGCCAATGACCAGAACTCGCGCGCAAGACCAGCTGCATGCATGATACTGTAAAGCTGCGTGTTCAACTAATGTACGATTCAGGCGCTCGCTCACTCCGTTCTGAGCAGGCGTATGCGGTGCGGTAAGATGATGATCGATGCTTTTTTCCAGACGAATTTTCTGAAAGTCGGACAAGACTTGAGCATTTTGATTAGCCGCATACTCGCCGCCCCCATCTGATTGAAGGCGCTTCACCGCATAACCAAGACGCTTGACCCATTCAAAGTGCTCCTTGAATCGATCTTTAACCTGAGACTTCTGCTTGCAAAAATACACCATTGACCACCGAGTGAGCTCACACGTGAAAGTAACCATGAAGACATTGCCCCAAAAATCAGGAGTGACTTTGCCTTTGACATCGGTACAAACACGCTCAAACGGTTTTGGCGCGGGGCCACTTTGCTCCCGCTCCTGCGGCACACTGCCGCGAGTCAACTTATTGGCCTTGCAGACCGCACACTCGCACTTGTTTCGGTCAGACAACGTGATATCGAATGCGTGCGCGTCAAACATCTTCTCCAACAAATCTATATTGAAGTGACCCAGACGCTGGTGAGCAGTTTTGAGAGAAACACCGCTCGATTTGGCCCCGCCACAGGAATGGCACGACGGAGCGCTGCATGATTCGCAATCGACTGGATTGCTCACTTGTTGACCTTGCGCCGAAAACGAATTCAGATATGACTCAGAATCGACGCATTCGACATCATCTTCTTCTTCGAGTGATGCCGCCATACCACCTTCAACTGCGGGTGGCGCAGTAGCAGCTGCTTTAGCCGCTACGTCAGCACAATACTTCTCATAGTCCGCGTGCTGCGTCGAGGGATCGATTGACTTCTGCCACTTGAGCCAAAACAACCCTCCCTTCTCGACGAGATCGAGCGTTTCCATCTCCGGGGTAAGAATCCACGACTTTTCTTTAGTGAAGTGAAAACTATAACCTTGCTGCAACATTGCACTAACGGACAGCAAGTCGTTCGGTGCCCCTAATACCGAATGAACTTTCTGAACGCGGAGAGGAATTCGCCGCCCATCACGAGAATATGCGAACCCTATGCTGCCATTGAAACAACCGATCTTCAAAGCAGACTTGGGATTAAAACCATTCATAAAAAGCTCACCATTAGCTGAAATACAAACTGTTACGACTGTGGTGCCGTTGTCGATTGACGAACATACGGTTCCGGTCAACACAAACGGCTTCGCTTCAACAAACGATTCAAACGCCTCGAAAATAAGATATCGAAGCTCACGTCTCACTCTCGGACAACGTGACCCAAAAATATTACAAACTGCCTCGCCTCTCGCATTGGCTTTGCCGACTCTCCGACATGCGAGAAACTGAGAAATAGGCTGTTCAAATTTATAGCCAGCGTATTCATTTGATCGACGATGTCTCTTAAACTTATCGATGCACACTGGACTGGCGAAACTAGTCGCCGCACCGCACTCCCACACTTCGTTAGCGGGGCGGTATGCAGGAGCTTCATTTGAACTCGAAGGTGCTGCCGCTGCAAGTGGACTTGAGCTGTCCAACTTCTTGTACCATTTAAGTGCCTCACGATCACTTTGGTTGTACATGGCGGCTGATGAAAACGGGGTGCCAATTTCTTCTCCCGAATTTCGATCACCTGCATGGCCTTCATTTACGAAGATCTCAGCTGCTTGGTGCAGCTGCTCCGAACACTCGATATCTTCTACTGCAGCATGGAGATTGCTCAAAAATAAGA
>CAILVZ010000140.1 GCA_903837825.1 Akkermansiaceae bacterium
GAAGTCGTGCCGGTGGACTATCAGGACTTTGCCAGCGAAAACGACGAACTCGCCGTGCTGGTCGCCGACAACAGGCTGGCCGAACTTTCCACGGTCGATCTGAACGAACTCGAAAAAATCGCCAGCGAGTGGAAGTCCATCGACTTCGATACGATCCTCGCAGGCTTCGAGCCTGCCGACATCGAGGGTCTGCTCAATCCGGGTGGCAATGACGATGACGAGGATGACGACGACCGCCACGACAAGGAACTCGACAAGAGCGACGTCACCGTCGCGGTCGGACTCTATCGGTTCCGTATCACTCAGGAAGAATTCATCGCGTGGTGCGACCGCGTGAAACAAGACGCCGGTTTCGACAAGGAAAGCGTGCTCAACGAAATCCGCAGCCGCCTCGGACTATGAACATCACACTTGAATCCATCGACGCCGTTAGGCCATCGACCTACAACCCAAGGTCGGCAGTTGCCGAGCGTCTTGACCTGATTGAACTGTCGCTTCGCAAGCTCGGTTTCATCGCCCCGATCTTCGCCGACTCGGACGGCGAGATTCTTTCCGGACACCAGCGCCACCTTGTTGCATCGCGCATGGGTGCCACTCATGTTCCTGTTTCCCGGACCAAGGCGCTCGACCTCGACCAGCGCAAGGCGCTCAACATCGTGTTCAACCGGGCGACCAACGATTTTGATTTTAACAGCACGCCTGGCAGGGTCACCAGTGAGTTGCAATCACTGGACATCGAGGCTCTCGCCGCTCGGATTCCCGACAAAGAGGTCGGCAGCGATGGCTTCCTGCGATGCCTCAAGCCTGCGGAAGTGAGCGTGAAGGATCTCTGCAAAGTAAACTCGGGCCGCTGGATCCAGTATGCCCGCAACCTCGCCCGCACGCTGCATCGCCACGGCATCCTCATGCCCATCGTTTGCCGCGAGGATCTCACGGTCATCAACGGCATCGGTCGTTTGGAAATGCTGGCTGAGAAAGGTGCCGCATTCGCGCCGGTCGTGTTCGTCACCGAGGAGGAAGCGGAATTCGCTCGGGCCATGATGAATCTGCTCTCAATGGATTTCGACATCCACACGCGCTATGCCGATATGCTCCGCTTCAACTCGTTCCGCCGCGCACGCCGCGTCCGTCGCGAGCTTGGCAACGGCTTCATCTTCGCCACGCACGGCGCGAAGCCATGCAAGGACTTCGACATCGGCAAGGCATCCGACCGCGCCCGCTGGATCAAGGAGCATGGCTCGACGATCCTCGACTTCGGAGCCGGCCACCTGACGGAAACCTTCCTCCTGCGCCAGGCCGGTATCGACTGCACGCCGTTCGAACCCTACCGGCTCGGACCAGGGGGCATCAACAAGGCGGAGAGCGTGGAACTGGCACGCGCATTCCTTGCGGAAGTGGCGGCGGGCAAGGAGTGGACCAGCATCTTCATTGCAAGCGTGCTGAATTCCGTGCCCTTCCGCGAGGACCGCGAGCACATCGCCTGCCTGTGCGCCGCCTTGTGCAAGCCGTTCACCAAAGTCTATGCCTGCGCATCGTCCGCTGGCGAGTCCGGTTGGCGGCAGGTCAACGGCAAGGCGTTCATGAACGAATCCAACGCGGGCAACATCGCGTTCCGCCTCGACTACGAACCGGGAATTCGCATCGGTGATTTTCAGGACAAGCCCAAGGTTCAGAAGTATCACA
>CAILVZ010000141.1 GCA_903837825.1 Akkermansiaceae bacterium
ACTCTCCACGAAGTTTTCTGTCGATAACAACCTCGACTACGCGCCAAGCCAAATTTGCGTCACCGGTGGTGCCAAAATGGCCTGCTACAATGCGATTCTCGCAGTGATCGAAGAAGGCGACGAAGTGATCATTCCTTCGCCGTTCTGGGTTTCCTATCCGGAAATGGTTCGTCTCGCAGGTGGTGTGCCAGTGATCGTTGAAACCAAGGAATCGACCGGCTGGAAAATGACTCCCGAGCAATTTGAGGAGGCGATGACACCAGCCACCAAAATGGTGATCATCAACACGCCCGGCAATCCGACTGGCGCGGTTTACACGAAAGAGGAACTCCTTGCACTCGGCGAGATCGCACTTGCGGAGGATATTGTGATCCTTTCCGACGAAATTTATGAAAAGCTCGTCTATGGCGAAGCGAAGCACGTGTCCATCGCCTCATTGAGCCAAGAACTCTACGACCTCACCATCACGGTCAATGGCTTTTCGAAGGCTTATTCGATGACTGGCTGGCGCCTCGGTTACACGGGTGCACCGAAGCCGCTCGCCGATGCGATCGAGAAAATCCAAAACCACACCACTTCGAACGCGAACAGCTTCTCGCAATACGGTGCACTCGCAGCGTTGCAAGGGGATCAGTCGTTCATCGAAGACCTCCGTGGCGAGTATGATGTGAAGCGCCAGTTCATGTTTGCCCGCCTCAAGGCAATCAACAACATCCGCGTGGTCGAGCCTCAAGGCGCATTTTACTTCTTCGTTTACACGGGCAACACCGGTTTGAAGTCGATGAATCTCTGCGACAAGTTGCTGTCCCGCTACAAAGTGGCGGCGGTTCCTGGCATCGCCTTCGGCTATGATGAAGGCATCCGCCTCAGCTACTGCACGACGCTTGATATCCTCAACGAAGGACTCACCCGCTTCGAGCAGTTCTGCCGCGAGCATTGATTCGACTCATTGCGGATTCACCATCTGCAGGTCACTGGATCCACGCCTGATGACTTCGCCATCATCTCACCCGAATGATCCGCTTCACGGCGTGACTCTGGAGGTGGTGTTGCGCGCAGTCGTCGAGCGCCATGGTTGGGATCGAATGGCGGAGCAGATCCCGATTCGATGTTTCATGTTCGATCCGACGATCAAGTCGAGTCTCACCTTTTTAAGGAAGACTCCTTGGGCACGCAAGCGGCTAGAGGACTGGTATGTTTACGACCTCACCCGATATCGTCGCGAATCTCGGCCTGAAGCTGGCTGAGGAAATCCCGGAGAAAAACCGTGCGCTGGCGAGCTTCTTCCCGCCCTGATTCAGTTTGCATCGTGCCCTCAAGCTTGAGCAGCTTGCAAAATAGGTGGTCGAGAGTGAACACCGCATCATCAGGCTCGCGAATCTCACAAAAGGGATCGCAGGAATCATAAAGTGTTCGTTTCATTTCGGCTCCTAACATCAACGTGCGAGCAAGTCCAATGGCCCCCAAGGCATCGAGCCGGTCGGCATCCTGCATGACCTTTGCTTCAAGAGTGCGTGGCGTGATCCCCGCCGAAAAGCTATGTGCTTCGATGGTGTGAGCGATCTCATCAAGACGCCCGTGAGGCCAGTGGTGCTCGCTCAGCCATGCGACTGCCTGTTTGGCTGCAATGCTTGAGGCGCGCTTGCGATCGGGCGACGACTTGGGAATGATGACGCAATCGTGCAACCACGCAGCAGGCATGACCACTGCCCAGTCTGCGCCCTCAGCGAGGGTGAGCCGTTGGGCATTCGCGACGACTCTTTGGATGTGCCCGAGATCATGGGCGGCATCGGTAATGCTGTGCTTTTCTAATAGCTCACGAAAAAGCAATGGCCATTTTGGGTCGGGATCAGGATGTGGCATGAAAGCTATTAGATGTTAGAATAAGAGTTCGTTCCAGTCAGTGAAGGTGATGTTGGGCGTGCAGTCACCAGATCTTAGGGATTCGGGATGGCCGGTGAAAAGCGCGGTTTTGAATCCGGCTTCGGCCGCTGGGGCGATGTCGTGTAATGGATCGTTTCCAACAAAAAGGGTCTCAGCTGGTGTGATGCCGCGTCTGGCGAGGCGTTGAGCGAGAAGTTCAAACAAGCGAGGAGAAGGCTTCGCAATCCCATGCTGGTAAGAAAGCAGGGTCAGGTCGGGCTCGAAAAGCTCGCCGACGTTTCCCAATGAGGTGAGGGTGTTGGACTGCGCGTTGGATAGAACCCCGAGTAAGACCCCAGTGCTGGCGAAGCGTTGCAGAGCTTCATTTGCCCCGGGCATCGGACTTACTGGGTGCCACGCAGCCTCGAGTGCATCCACCAGCGCGCTAGTGTCGGATTCAGTCCCAAGAATTTCACGCCAGAGCTCGCGCAAATCGACCTCGGGGAATGGTGCCTGAGAAGTGTCATGATGACGGAGAACGGCTTGATGCAACGCGGTGCTTGGGGACTCTGGGGGATGGTGACCGAAGCTCGTGAGGACCTCACGCAACCTCGAGTCTGCTGACAGGTCGGGTTTGACTCCACCACCGGGCGCAATCAACAAGGTGCCATAGATGTCAAAAATCACCGCCCTAGGGGCCAGAGGGGGGAGCGAGACCGTACGCGATTCAGACAGAAGAAAATGAAACGACGAGGGTGAAAGGAAGGAGCTGAGCACTTCATCAGAAGGAAGATAGTTGATTGGGCTTGATTTTTCTTCCGATAAATTCTGATAGATTTTTAAAATTTTCCCTAAATGGACCTGATTAGAATAGGGGCTGAGTTGATCGCGTTTGACCGTTGGAATGTGATTGTGAATCGCGCTGGCAAGCCATTCAGATACCGATCGTATGTTGCCATCGGACTCGATTTTTACGGATGAGTCATTATCTGAATGAATGGTTTGAATGATGATAGATTTTTGGATTTCTTCAGGGAGATTGCCGAAGTCGAAGTAGCTCCCATGTTTGAGGTTTTTCCATGCATGTTCGATGGTCTCGTCATCCAAAGGGCGTCCGTATGCTCGATAGTTTTTGGTTAGTGCGGAAGTGAGCTGATCGTAGAGGATGTCAGAATCAACCCATTCTGATGGAATCAAGATCCGCTCATAAAGATGGCCTGCATGGATGCCATGAGCGGCGTGGTCGGCGCTGAGATGAGGTAGATTTCTCCCGATGAGGGGCTTGTTGGCTGCCGCTGCCTCAATGTAGGTGAGGCCGAAGCCCTCGGAGATGGATGTGGTGATGAGGTGGGTGGCATGGTGAACCCACGTCTCGAAATTTGAACGGGTCCCAACATTTGGTGCGAGGCGATCGACCACGTCAAACTCGATCGCAAGTCCAAGGTTACCTGCAGTTTTCTTCCAATCGTCATGGATGGATCGCGCCGTGGGATCGAGCGGTGCGCGGCTGATGGCGATGCGCGTTCTGATCGGCGCTAACGCAGAAAAAAGAACAAGCTCCCCGAGATTTTTGCGCCGGATGCCACGGATTGGAGCGAAGAGGAGAGGGGAATCCGTGTGATTCACCTCGGGAGTTGAATCGATGGCTTGATCGATCGGGTTGGAGAGAACGCTAGAATTTTCCTCAGGAAGCCCTGCAGCGGTGAATGCCTGGCGATCGCGTGAGTTGAGAAACGCATAGTGAATTCGCGAGGAGACCGGGTAGAGTTTTCGGCAGTCGGCGATACGCGTGTAGTTGGTCGGCCTGCCTTGCTCCGCAAGGTCATGGATTTGGAGAAGTAGGCGGTCGCCCTCCTCCGCAAGTTTTGCAACCACTTCATGGAGGATTGGATTTTTTCCGAGTGAGTGATTGTGAAAGTACCAGAGGTCTGGTGGTCCACCGAGTGCTTCTTCTGCGGTGCGACGGAGATAGCTGACAATTTGTTCTACGGTGAATTCACCCGCGCTATCTCGGTAGCCAATGCCTGATACTTGACGGACCGATGAAGTGGATGAATTTGTAGGCGCGATGCTCGAAATTAGATCTTCGATGAGAATCACATGCTTGATGCTGGCGGCGGTGAGAGCGTGCGACGTCCTTTCAATCACCCGCGTGACGCCGCCAGGATGGAGATGGTAATGAACGATTGCGATGGTCATCGGCGGCGGGTGCCCGATCAGTATCGATGGTGGGCGAGCAAAAAGAAACCGCGAATCTCGTGGCGGCAGGCTGGTAGGCCTGATTCATCAGCCTGCATGGAATCAGCAGAGTAAATTTGCATCATCAGGCCCTCCCAACAAACCTCTTGGCAAGGCCGATGGCCCGCTGCCCTCAGCAGTATAACCTAAAATCCATGATCCGTTTACTCTGTGGTATCGCACTGTACGCAATTTCTCCGATCGCATTTGCAGCTCCGATTGACTCTTTGCTTTCAAACAAGAACCTGTGGGAAAATAGGCCCGCTGAGATTTTTGAGGTTGCCACCAAACTTGGCTACGTATGGACCTCAAATGCCTAAGGCTCTTTGCGAGTCGCTTGAGTGGGAATCACCGCTTATGGTCTCCCCGTTGTAGAGAGCATTTGCTGATTCAAGGATGGAAAACTTACTGCAATTTCGATCATGTTCTATGCTCGGGGTGATGCTGGTGATTTACCGAAGAAAAAGTTTGATAGTCTTGTTCGGATTTCGGCGGAAGCGGTGAACCAAGCGACATCCACGAAGTTTACTCCGAGAGGCAAAGATCCCAACAATGCGGTGAAGGCCGATGGTTTGATTTGGCAGACGGAAAAGGCGCATTATCTCCTCGAGTTTAGTTTTACCAAGGAGGTGAAGAGTCGAGGTGTTCCTTTTCGTGCAGAATTTGTGAGGCTTGAAATCACGCCTCCTCTCACAAATGGCGGTCGAGCCGCATTGATTAAGGGTACACCATCTTCGAAGTTTTACGGTGCTTCACACATCAAGCGGGATCTTGCGGTTGGCGACGTTTGGCTTGGCGATGTTCCAATGGTGGATCAGGGGCAAAAAGGGTATTGCGTCGTCGCTGCTACGGAGCGCGTCATGCGCTACTATGGGATCGCCGTAGACCAGCAGGAATTGGCGCAAGCTGCCAATAGCTCGGCAGATGGTGGCACGAGCGGCGATGTGATGCTTAGCGCTCTTAGAAAACTTAGCGCCCGCCTCAAGGTACGCGTCCGTGAAATCGAGAAATTCAACATCAAACAGCTCCTAGGACTGATCACGGAGTACAATCGAGCTGCAAAACGCGTTGGTATCGCCCACATTCCTGAGCAGGGCGGAGCGATCAATGTCAGCGATATTTACCGTTCGATGGATATGGATGTCCTTCGTGATGCACGGAACAAAAATAAATCCGACCTCAATCGCTTTTTGCACGACGTCCAAAGCCATATCGACGCGGGAACCCCTTTGCTTTGGATGGTGATGCTTGGTAAGGTACCAGAGCCCGAAATTCCGCAAAATGCGGGTGGTCACATGCGTTTAATCATCGGTTACAACTCCAAGACTAACGAAGTTCTTTTTTCGGATTCGTGGGGAGTCGGTCATGAACTCAAGCGCATGTCTGCTACGGATGCGTGGACGATCACAAATGGCACGATCTGCATTGAACCCTATTAACGGTGGGTAAAGACATGGACCAAACCAACAAATCAATAAAGGGACAGTCCTTTTATCAATTTATTGTTGACGGTTTGGGTGGAGTTGGTATTTCTCGGGCATGCGAAGGGCGCGATGGCTGGCAGAGTGGCGGAATTCGGACTTGAAGCCGGTATTCTACCATTGCGTCTCCCGAGTGGTAGATCGCCGCTTTGTCCTGGGCGCCGTCG
>CAILVZ010000142.1 GCA_903837825.1 Akkermansiaceae bacterium
GAGGTCCCAGGCGCCGATGTGGCGGCAATAAGCGCCGTCTCCTCTTTGAAGGAGGGGAGAAAATCCTTCCCCATTTTCGGGTAGAGGGAGAATGTCGCGAGCACGGCCATTCCAAGACTGGCCAAGACTGGCCAGGGATGCTCCAAGCCGATCCGCAGAGCGGTGGCCTGCAAAACCCGTTTCATGGCTCGGACGATCCAAGTTTCCTGATGCTCGAGAGTGGGCTTCGGATTCAGAAGGAATGAGCACAGGACTGGAATCAAAGTGAGGGATACCAGAAACGACGCCAGCATGCTGACGATGGTCGCCACGGCAATCGGTGTAAATAATTTTCCTTCAACACCTGTCAGCCCCAGCAAGGGAACAAAAACCAAAACGATCAGGAGCGTTGCGTAGAAGATGGAACTCCGCACTTCGCGCGAAGCACGGGCGATGACTTGAAGGCGAGGCGTTGGCTCTGGTTGGGCAGCGTTTTCCCGCAGACGACGAAAGACATTTTCCACATCCACGATGGCGTCATCCACCACCATCCCGATGGCCACCGCCAAGCCGCCGAGTGTCATGGAATTCACGGAAATCCCAAACCACTGGAAGGTGAGCATCGTCATCCCGAAACTCATTGGGATGGCGGTGAGGGTAATGAATGTTGTTCGGAAATTCAGGAGGAACAAAACCAACACCAAGGTGACCATAATGGCTGCCTCAACGATGGCTTTTTTGAGATTCCCAATCGCATTGTCGATGAAGTCTTTTTGCTGAAAGAGCACAATCGTCTCGACGCCTTCCGGTAGGCTGGGTGCGAGTTCGGCGAGGGCCGCTTTCACTTTCCCGGTGAGTGCTCGCGTGTCGAATCCCTGCGCCTTTGTTAGCGACATGATGACGCCGTAGGTGGGAGTTTTTTCCGGGGCCTGGCTTATCGTCGCATCGCCACGCATTGGCTCGATGCCCCAGACGACCCGCGCCACATCGGCAATGCGAACGGGGCGGTCACCGATGCGTTTGATCGCGGTCTGTCCGATGGCGTCGAGATCGGTCGTCATAGCCAGATTGCGAACCATTATTTCCGTGGCACCGGTGCTCAGAAACCCGCCAGTGCTGGTATTTGCCGCTTTGGCTGCCGCTGCTTCAAGTTCCGCAAGCATGACCCCGTATGCCTGCATGCGGTAGGGGTCGGGCTGAATCTCCACCTGACGGATGCCCCCGCCCATGTTGAGCACTTCCGCTATACCGGAGATGTTTTGTAGGCGGCGCTTGATGGTCCAATCTGCGATCGATCGCACTTCGCTGGGGGTCAGATGGCCTGGCTCGCCCTTGGGAATCGTCGATCTCACGCCAACGAGAAGGATTTCTCCCATGAGGGAAGCGGCGGGAGTCATGAACGGCTGAATGCCTTCCGGCAAATGCTCCCGCACGCCTTGCAGGCGCTCCTGCACGAGAAGCCGGCTTTTTTGGAGATCGGAATTCCAGTCGAACTCGGCGTAGACAAGCGAGAGCGAGACATCGGAATTCGATCGCAGGCGGGTCAATCCTACAACTCCCATGAGTGCCGTCTCGATCGGTTGCGTCACGCGTGTTTCCACCTCCTCGGGAGCCAGTCCCGGCGCCTCGGTGAGGATGATCACCGTGGGACGAGTGAGGTCTGGAAGCACCTCCACGGGCAGACGGAAAGCGGCAAGGATGCCGAGCACCAGAATGAGTGCAGAACTTAGAACCACAAAGCCTCGGTGGGCCAACGAC
>CAILVZ010000143.1 GCA_903837825.1 Akkermansiaceae bacterium
ATGGTTGGTGGCCCGCCTTCAACGTCGCGGACTCCTGTGTCTGTGTCGCTGCCTTCCTGCTATTCATCGGCGGGATGGTCGATGACAGCCTCGCCCCAAAAAGCCCAGCGGCTTGAGCTCATTCAGCGCTTCCGACTTTCCCAACCGTTGCGCACAGCGAGACCTCTTTTCCTGAGGGCTCAGCACGTCCCGATCCGAAGGTCGCTTGAGCGATCAAACTTTTAAAATCATCGCTTTGGATTTCTTGATGATCGGAGCCATGATACTAAATGTGCCGTAGTTTTCGGGTTGACGCTACCATATAGGCGACTATCTTGAATTTCGTTTCCGGCATCATCCTCATTTCCATTCATGCGTTGCGTTCAATGTGGCTCCATCAAGGACAAGGTTCTCGACTCTCGTTCCTCCAAGGACGGGACGAGTATCCGCCGCCGGCGTGAGTGCTTGAAATGCACATACCGCTACACCACCTACGAGCAAATCGAGCGCACCGAGTTGCGCGTGGTCAAGCGGGACGGGGCACGCGAGGCACTCAACCGCGAGAAGCTCATGAGCGGACTGATCAAAGCTTGCGAAAAACGCCCCGTGCCGATGGATAGTCTCGACCGCGCAGTCGAGGAAATCCTAACCGACCTGCACAAAGATCACGTCAGCGAAGTGCCATCCGCCATCATCGGAGGCAAGGTGATGGACAAGCTCCATCAAATCGATCCAGTCGCCTATGTCCGCTACGTGTCCGTCTACCGCCAGTTCGAGGATGTGAACGAATTCATTGCAGAGATTCAATCTCTGTCCCGCCGCGCTGCGCGCGATCCATTTCAACGACGCCTTTTCAAAGACTAATATTCATTGTGATCTCCCTCATCGGCAATCGACCCGCCCTTCAGATCGGACGCTACCAAGTGATCGATTACGACACCGCTTGGCTGGATCTCGCGTTGCAACGCGCAGCCACCGCAGCGGATCGTCAAGACTTCCCATTCATCGAGGACATCCGAAGCGGAGTCGTGAAATATTTGGAGACAAAGTGCCCACTCAAGTTACTCGATCTAACCGACCTCTTTGAAAGAGTTCGCAAGATGTTAGTGAAAATCGGTTGCGAGCAGATTGCCGAGAAACTTGAACCCCTGGCGCCACCCATCACCGTGTCGCTCGTCCGCGCGGCGATGGAGGCCGGAAACGGCTTCGAGCTCGCATTTTTCGAGACCCTACGCTTCGAACTCAGCGACCTGCGAGGCTCGGGGGCCGAAGAAATTCGCTTTGTGGGCCTTCGTGAGAGCTCGATGATCCTGCGCGGCTCCGCCAAATGGACTCGCGACTGCGATGCGATTCTATCCGAAATTCAGGCATTCCTGAAAGGTTGGGATCGCGATCAATCCGTCGACCACCGCAAGCTAAGGCTTTGCCTAGAAGGCGACGCGTAATCGCGACAGAGATCAATCCACCTGAGCCACCGCAAGCGCCGCAATTCCTTCTTTCCGGCCGATGAATCCCATGGTCTCGTTCGTCGTTGCCTTGATGCCAACTCGTTCGGGTGCAATCCCAAGGGCCTTGCCAATGTTTTCGCGCATGGCATCCCGATGTGGCAGGACCTTCGGAGCCTCCGCGATGAGAGTGGAGTCAACATTGACAATCGTCAGGCCAGCCTCATCGGCAAGCTGCCGGCATTTCACTAGAATTTCTAACGAACAGATATTCTTGCATGCCTCATCACCAGGCGGGAAAAAATAGCCAATATCTGGCTGCCCCATCGCGCCAAGCACCGCATCTGCAATCGCGTGACAAAGCACATCCGCATCGGAATGCCCTGCAAGCCCATGGCTGTGAGGGATGTTCACGCCGCCGAGGATGAGTGCGCGGTTTTCAGCAAATGCATGCACGTCGTAGCCAATGCCAGTCATGATGATATTAGGATTTGGGATTGCATGATGTGATGGATTCCTCGGTTTCCAGAAAAGATTTCAAAGGATTTCGCCGAGCGGGATCTTACCATTGCTGGCAACGATGGACCAAGCATCCGCATAGCCTGGAACTGCGGTTAGATCGACCTTGCCGCCTGCGGTCTCAACGAGGAGCTGGCCTGCGGCGATGTCCCAAAGCGAGATCCGCGACTCAATGTAGGCATCCAGTCGTCCAGACGCGATGTAGGCCATGCCAAGCGCAGCAGATCCCATCATGCGCATTTTTCTCGCTTTAAGCGAGGCGCGATGAAATCGCTCGATGCCGGTTTTCAGGGCGGCTTCGTCTTTGCCACAACCGACAAACAAGATCGACTCCGCGAGCGTGTCCCGCTTGCTGGTCTGAATCGGTTTCCCATCAAGCATTGCAGGCCCACCTTTTTCCACGGTCCATGTTTCGCCCACCATTGGATCATGAATCACGCCCACCACGATCTCGCCCGCGATGCGAAGGGCGATGGATACGCAAAAATGAGGAATTCCATAGAAAAAATTCACCGTCCCATCGATGGGATCCACGATCCATTGGCGGTCAGAATCTTGGTTCCCCGCGATGCCTTCCTCGCCATAAAGCGCATCTCCCGGACGAGCACCGAGAAGGATGCCGGTGATTAGATCTTGTGATTCTTTGTCGAGCGCGAGCTTGATGTCATGATGGGTCGCTTCATCCACGGTAGCGTCGCTGCCGAAGTGCTGGCGTAAAAGTTTTCCCGCTTCGAGGGCGGCGTGGGTAGCAAGTTCGAGATCGGTCATGGTGAGTTGAGTGATGCTTTCAGTTAGAAAATTTGGGGGTCTTCAATGGATCATAGCGAGATACTTGGGTTGCCTCACTGGCGTGCGGCATGGACTTCGAGGATCGCCTGA
The DNA here is from genome assembly GCA_903837825.1 of Akkermansiaceae bacterium. Taxonomy (GTDB): domain Bacteria; phylum Verrucomicrobiota; class Verrucomicrobiia; order Verrucomicrobiales; family Akkermansiaceae; genus Luteolibacter. Next base: position 2,823 of record CAILVZ010000143.1, read on the forward strand.
ACCAGTCGATGGGCAAGGTCGTGCTTGGTCGCGCGAGGCCATGCTTCGCTGTGATCACGATAGACGAGGGTGACCTCATTTTGGTCGGAGTCAAAGCCGATCCCAGGCGTTGAAACATCATTCGCAATGACGAGATCGCATTGTTTGCTCGTCAGCTTCTGGCGGGCATTCCGTTCGAGGTCTTGGGTCTCAGCCGCGAAACCAACGAGAGTGCCTGAAAATCCGAAGGGTTCGCGAGCGGATCCGAGAATATCCGCAGTGCGGGTGAGCTCGAGCGTGAGCGTCATTCCTGCCTTTTTGATCTTATCGGGGTTGGCGTGTATGGGTGAATAGTCTGCGACTGCTGCCGCAAAAATCGCAAGGTCCATGCGCCCGAGCGATTTGGAAACCACATCGTGCATTTCAGCGGCAGTCTCGACTGGAATGAAATCTACCAACTCGGGCACCTCGAGGTGCGTCGGCCCCGAAATCAACAACACCGAGTGCCCTTCGTGGGCGAATGCCGCCGCAAGTGCGTAGCCCATTTTCCCAGATGAGCGATTGGTTAAAAACCGAACGGGGTCGATGGGCTCACGGGTCGGACCGGCGGTGATGAGAACTTTCACAGGCTGAGTCTGGCTGGAAGGCAAAAAGACGCAAGCGGAACGGTACAAGGGATGCCTGAGATCGAGAACAAAAGGCCCGCCAAGGAATCAACCAAGGCGGGCACCATCAAAGCAAACCGGTTACTTGGTCTTTTTCGGAGCAGCCGCTGGTGCCGGCTTTGCCGTTGGTGCGGGTTTTGCTGCCGGAGCAGTCGCCTTATCTGACTTGATTTTCTGGAGCTCGCTTTTGGCAGCTTCCTTCTGGGCCTCGTCGAGTTTGCCTGAGATTTCAATGAGCATGGCGTTCGCTTCTTTTTCTCCGCGCTCTTGCGCCAAAGCGGCAAGTGCCCATGCCTTTACTGGATCAGCCTTCGTGCCGAGCCCCTCATTGACAAGCCGAGCAAGTGCAAGCGTCGAAGGGCCGTGGCCTTGGTTTGCAGCTAGCGTGTAAAGCTGGCCGGCAGTCTCAATGCTTTGAGTGAGACCCGCAGCACCGCGTTCGTAGAGGGCCGCTAAATTGCTTTGAGCTTGGGCATTCCCTCCTTGTGCAGCGCGAGACAGCCAGGCAACTCCAGCGGCAGGATCAGCCGCCCCGAGCTTACCCGAAAGATACAACAGCCCAAGCTCGTTCTGAGCTTCAGGAAGACTTCCATTCGCAGAGGCAAGGATGTATTTGTAGCCAGCGAGAAGATCCGGCTTTTCAGCTGCAAATGCCTTCACCGCGAGCTTGAAATTCGCGATTGGGTTGCCGCTCTCTGCGACCGTTTGCAACAAGGCGTAGCCGCGCGTCTCATCTTTCTCCACCCCTTTACCTTGGATGTAAAAATCCGCAGCACGAAGGGTGCAATCGACCTGACCGGCATCCTTACCGCGCTCGTATTCCTTGAGTGCTGACTTGAAATCTTTTTTTACGCTCTCTTCATAGTCCCCCAGTGCCAGATAAGCTGCGTAATTTTTACCCTCGATCGCCTTCTTGAGCCACTCACGGCCCTTGGCTTCATCTCTGAGCTTCTCATCCCCACCGAGCAAACGGGAGCCAAGAGCAGCCATCGCTCCAGAATCACCCAATCCAGCAGCCTTGCCGTAAATCGCAAATGCCTTGGTATTGTCCTTGAGCTCAGGAAAGCCGAATTGACCTTCGTAAAACCGCGCGATCAGCAAGAGCGATGTGATATCGCCCGCATCTGCGGCTTGATTCCACCAGAAAATCGCCTTGTCAGGGTCAGCCGTTGGCGACAATCGGCCCCGCAAGTAAGCCTCACCAAGAATCCGCCCTGCCACCGTTGGGTCATCCTTGGCAGATTTCTCAAGGGCAATGCGAGCCTCGTCGCGCTCCCCATCCTTGTCGGATGCGAGCAAAATAAATGAAAGCCGATAGGTCGCATCGTTCTGTTTTCCAGCCGAGGCCTTGCGATAATATTCAAGAGCCTTCTCACGGGACGCCTCAACACCCTTGCCCGTCTCGTATGCAAAACCCATCAGATAGAGCGCATCGGCATTTCCCTGCTCAGCCAATGGCTGTGCGAGACCAATGGCTTTCGCGTAACGTCCGGCCTGGAAAGCCTCAACGGCTTCCTTGGCTGGCCCTGAGACATTGCCTGCTGCCGTCGCCGATGTAGCAGCATCTTGAGCAAGGGAAATCGCGGCCTGGGACTGCGTGCTGAATGCGGAAAGCGCTAGAAATAACAACAGCGGAGTGATTCGGCGTGGTGACATTGCCAGAAGATAGTGGCGCGACGCTCTCGGATGCAAGAACGATTTCGGGCCCAAAATCGCCATGGTACTGCAGAATTTACCTGCTACACCCATTTCGTACTCCACCTGGGCGACCCTAGCGACGCCACTCATTTACGAGTGGCGGATCCACCATCGCTCGGGTTAAACTCAGTCCACTCGACCACGACCACTGCAATCCTCCAACCCGAAAATCCACAATTCTTCTATTATCATGCAAGTGCCAGACACCATCGAAATCCGACGCCTTGCCGTGACATCATGGATCGGTGTTCCCGCCGACGAACGCTCAGCACCTCAAACTTTATTCGTCACGCTCCGACTCCGACCCTCGCAAGGGTTTATTGGACTGGCCGATCAAATCACAAACACTGTGGACTACCATGCGGTTGCATTAGAGGTCGAGGCGCTCGCTACCGCCAAGCCGCGCCACCTCATTGAAACACTTGCCCTGGAAATCGCCGATCACCTTCTAAAAAACCACCCTCTTTCACACATCGCGGTCTCGATCGAAAAACACATTCTTCCTAACACCGAGTGCGTCGCCGTTCACCTCGAACGTGGGCGCTAAGCAGCCACACGACTCTCGATCCACTTCGAAAATCCACTCCTATGCTCAAGCAAGAACGCGCCGACCACGTCCGACGACGCCTCGCAGAACTTTATCCTGAGACCACGATTCCGCTCGACCACAAGGACGCCTATACCTTGCTAATCGCTGTCCTCCTCTCGGCACAGTGCACCGATGTTCGCGTCAACCAAGTAACTCCAGCACTTTTCAAACTTGCGAACAATCCTCGCAAGATGATGCGGGTACCCGTAGATCGGATCAAAGCCATCATCCGTCCATGCGGGCTTTCCCCGCGGAAATCCGCAGCGATCTCCGAACTCTCGAGAATCCTAGTTGAACACCACGCAGGTCAAGTGCCCGCCGACTTTGCAGCACTCGAGGCCCTCCCTGGCGTCGGCCATAAAACCGCCTCAGTGGTGATGGCCCAAGCATTCGGGGTCCCTGCGTTTCCGGTCGATACCCACATTCACCGCCTCGCAACCCGATGGAAGCTCACCTCGGGAAAAAGCGTCACCCAAACCGAGCGAGACCTAAAAAAGCTATTTCCTCGCGACACCTGGAACCGTCTCCACCTGCAAATCATCTTCTACGGCCGTGAGCATTGCCAAGCGCGCCGATGCGATGGCAAGAGCTGCCTGCTTTGTCGCGAACTCTTCGGGAAAAACTAACCGAATGGACCCAGATTCATGGACACGAGGCCAGCGCTGGGTCAGCGATAGCGAGCCCGAACTCGGCTTAGGAAAAATCCTCAGCTGCGGCAACGGCCGGATTCAAATCGAATTCCCTGCCGCTGGCGAAACCCGCACCTATGCCACCGAGTCCGCCCCACTGCGGCGGGTGAAATTCATTCCAGGCGACCGGATCCAGAACCAAATCGGCAAGGAGTTGACCATCACGAATGTCCGTGAAGATCGCAATCTGCGGATCTACCAGACCGATGATGGCGAAGTGTCCGAGGAAAACCTCGCCGACACCATGAACTTCAGCAAACCGGAAGAGCGCTTGTTTGGCGGCAAACTGGACGATCATGCCGACTTCGACTTGCGTGGCGAAGCGCTGCTGCGAAGGGCGGAAATACGCGCTTCACCCATCCAAGGCCTTGCGGGGGCACGGATGGACTTGA
>CAILVZ010000144.1 GCA_903837825.1 Akkermansiaceae bacterium
GGCGAGGGTATGAGGCTCGCCTGGGACCGTCCCTCCCTGCGATTGGTTAGAGCGCCTCGTAGATGTCGAGGACCAGTTTGAAGTCTCTCTTCACGTTCTCGCGTTGTTCCTCGTCCCACTGATCGACTGGGTCATCGGCGGTGGTCTGCTTCCACCAGCGGATCAGTCGGTTGATGAGAGCCAAATGAGTGATGACTCCCTTGTCGGCAGGATCGCCCTGAACCTCCTCCTCAGTGGCGAGGCGACCGAAGTTGATGGACTTGCGAAGACGGCGAATGCCAAGCTTGTGTTTCTGTGCCATGTCCAGCCAGAACTCCTTTTCCTCAGAGGTCTTGAGTTTTGCAACAACGAGATGGTGATGCAGATCCAAATTCTCTTTGCGCAAAGAGATTTCAACTTTCCGGGCGACGTACGAGTAATTCATCAAAGTTTGATAGGCCAACCCGGTTCGCCCCAGTGCATCATCATACTTCTCGCCATAACGGCCCTCGCCATAGTTGATCCAGTCACCGATGATAAAGCCGATGGACTTCCCGACAGGTGCGAGCTTCTGACCGAGTGCGTCCCATTCGTCGAAGCTCAGGTCCTCGTTGAATTGAATGCCGGTGGGCGTGATAGAAAATTTGGTGTCGTAAATGGCAAGTATGTTCATGATTTTTGTGAGCGGTATCGTTTGAGTTGCGAGCGTTGATAGATGTTGCGGGCCTTCTCGCTGCGCATGGCTCGGGATGGCGGAAGCTTCAGCCTTTCGACGATGTCAACGCATCGCTTCGAGACTGCAGCCCGAGTGACCCCATAACGCTTGGCAATCTTGGTCATGCTGTCGCCGGCATAGACCCGAAGGCCCAAGGCGATGGCCAAGCAGTCGATGGTGAGGCGGGTGTTGTCTTCGGTGATGATGTCCGCAACGAGGTGTCGGAGGATCCTGGTTGCGTCGCCCATGTTTTCAGCCGGCTCTGGGGCCTCGTCCTCGTGATCGACTAGAGCCGCGATGTCCGGCGTGTGGCTGGCTCGCGATGACTCGGCCATGTCGTGATCCGCAGCACCATTGCCGTGGCGCTGGATGCATGGTTTGAGCAGTCCTAGCCTCTCGGCTTCCCGACGTTCTTCGAGGGTCATCGACTTCACCCATGCTTCGTAGTCGCGTTCGTACTGGGCATCCCGTTTTGTCTGCTTTTTCGTGTAGTCGTCGGAGTTCATGGTCGACCTCCTTTGCGTCCGCACCAGAGCCGAGTTTCCCGGTTGTATTTGATGATTTGCTTGTGACGTGCAGCCTCGAATATTTTGTCGGCAATTTTGATGTCACCGCCGCAAAGTTCCGCCATCCATGCAAGCACATGGCTTTGATCTGGATCGTATGATTCTGGTCGTTTTGGCCAATGATCGAGTGGGGGCATTTGAGCCAGTTCAGGCCAAAGGTGGGTGAACGGTGATCGACTGACCCTTCTTGGTCTGACTTTCTTTTTGGGTTTCAATTTGAACCTCCTATCTGGTGACTCAAAATTACCTGCGCTGTGGCTGTTTTTAAAACAAGCCACACAGCGCGCGCGACAATCAACAAGGTTGTTCGCGCTGTATTATTACATAATACTGTTAGCTTCCTAGTTAGCTTCCCAGTAAGGTGCTTGCCTAGGTAGTTAAATCTAACAGGTTCAAAAGGGTTCAAACCTATTTGCACCCGGGGTTCAAACCCTGTTGAGATGGCGGGTTCAAATGGGTTCAAACTAATTTGCACCCGAGGTTCAAACGTGCCGAAGATGAAGGGTTCAAATTCCATGACGACGCCCCCTCCATAGGCGAGTTACTTTGTCGAAAACGATAGGGGAGTTGCTTCTCATCGATGCAAAACAGTGGAATGTGCGCTGAGCTTCCTTGAGCGTGCAGTCACCATCGATCTCAGCCATTCGATCTGAGATGTAGCCCAACACTGCCGACTCTTGAGCAATACGACCATTGGCCATGGGTGGCATGGTTTCGACTGCGTTGCCGTAGCGGTCTGCCGCGCTGCCCATCTTGTAGGTCGCCTTCGCCCTCTCCGATTTCTCGTTCTTGGGATTGCCCTGCGGAGCCTTGAGGGCGGCAGGATCAGCGTTGTGGTCGGCGATGAAGATCGACTCACACCAGCGGACGACAAATGGCTTCACGGGCGGCAGGGCGCGCAGTGTGAGGTCGATGACATGGGCGTCGTCTTCCTCGTGTGGAGTCATCGTCAAGATCACGTCAGGATCACGCGCGAAGACACCCGAGCCGCCGATTCGATCGATCGATTCTTTGCCCGCCTGGTTGCCCTTGCTGAAGTGGGCACCGAAGACGGCGGCCGCACTGGACTTCAATGCCAGTTGCTCGACTTCATTGAGCAGGCTTGCGATGTCGCCGGCGTCGTTCTCGTTGCGTGAACCAAGCCCCTTGTAGATCGGGTCGATCAGGATGAGGGAATACCCGGTGTCGCGGATGCGCCCGAGGATCTTCGGGATGAGCGCGGAGAAGTCGGTGGCATGGCCGCGTAGGTTCCAGATGTCGAAGCCGGTGAAGTCCTCGATATCCTTGGCTACCGCAATTCGTGTGATCCGGTATTGAAGTGCGAATGGAGGAAGCTCGAAGTTCAGATAGAGGGCGCGACCACGGCGTGTTGGAAATCCCCACCAAGGCGTGCCGGTGGAAACCGAGAGCATGAGGTCGATGAGACTCCAGCTCTTGCGCGCCTTGGACGGACCACCGAGGACCATCTTGGCACCCTGGTGGAGCA
>CAILVZ010000145.1 GCA_903837825.1 Akkermansiaceae bacterium
CAATGCACATTTCAATCTCCTTCAGCTGCGTCTGGAACTGACTAAAAACCAACATCCGGTGATTTCCACTGACCGCTTCTTCGATCAATTCCAGCAAACGTTGGAGTTTGGCGGATCGGCGAGCGACCACCAACTCTGCAAACCGCTCGTTGCCCAGCAATGCCAAGTCGCAGCACGTCTGCCTGAGTCGAAGCAATGCCGTGAGCATCTGCATCCGCGCCGCCCCCTTGTTGCCAGAATCGGCGATGGCGTCCACCCGCTTGCGGCCCTCCACCAGCAATTCCTTGTACACCCCCTGCTGATCCGCACTCAGATCACAGAACTCATCGATGAAGAGCTTGGACGGCAACTCTGGCGCGACCTGCTCCTTCGTCCGGCGCAGTAAAAACGGCGAAACCTTGAGCCTCAAGCGCTCAATCAAGGCACCCGCTGATTCGCCCGTTGCCAATGGAACCTCGTAGCGATCCCGAAAATCCTCACGCCCGCCCAGCCATCCCGGCTGAATGAATCGGAAAATCGACCAAAGGTCCTTCACCCCGTTCTCAATCGGAGTGCCCGTCAATGCGACCCGGCAGGTCGCCTGCAACTTCGCAAGTGCCTTGGCGTGATCCGTGTCCGGATTCCTCATCAAACTCGCTTCGTCCACCACGACCGCCCGATAGCGCTGCTTCAGGTGATACGCCAAATCCCGCGCCAGCGTGCCGTAGCTTGTCAAAATCACCTCACCCGCCACCACTTTCACCCGCTCAGCATCCCGGCCAGATCCATGCAAAACCCGCACCCGCCGAGCCGGCGCAAATCGTCCGAATTCCGCACGCCAGTTCCCCAACAACGATGCCGTTGCCACCACCATCACCACCCCCGAATCCTTGTCGGCACGCTCGAACAATCGTTCGATTAAAGCGATTGTTTGAACCGTTTTTCCCAAGCCCATGTCATCGGCAAGAAGAGCGCCACCGAAGCGTTCGACACGATCGAGCATCCACCCAGCCCCATGCGCTTGGTATGGCCTCAGTTGCGCTTGTAAGGTGGCGGGAGAATCAAAAGTGAATAACCCTGAAGAATCACTCGAGGTCTGCGACTTGTTGATTTTATTCCGGATTTCCCGAATCAGCTCTCCTGAGCGTGCCGATGCCATAAAATGACCGTTTTCCTGCTGCAAATCGAGGTCCGCAAACAACGGATCGATCACTTGGGAAACCTCGTCAGAAATTACCAAGCGCCGCCCGCCGGCGATCGCATGAGAGCCCTTCCCAGCCCGCAAAAACCTCCGAACCTCCGCCGCAGAGACCGAAACTCCATCGGTCGTTTGAAACGAAAGATCAAAACTTAGCCAGTCCTCGCCCGACGAAAGAATGTCGATTTTGGGAGAGACCACGGCGACTTGTTTTTGAACGTGGTTGAAGCGTTCACCCTCGATGACGGACCAGTCCTTGCGCAGGAGCGGAAGCGCCTGGGTGAGGAAATCGAGAATGGCGGATTCCCCGCTCATGGCCCAGAGACCTGCCGAGAAATTCTCCACGGCAAATCCAACGCGGGAGAGGCGGCTCGCAGCTTTTTCCTCGGCATGGAGGTCACGAACTTCGCAGCGATCCCCGATGAGACGCGGCAATCCATCGACCTTGCCCAGTCCGGGTGGCAAGGGCGAAGTCGGTCCATATCGTACGCCAAGGCGTGCTTCGAGATACTGGAGCGAGCCCTCGAGCGATAGTTCGAAAGTGGGAGTTGCTGGGACAAAGTGCAGCGTGCCCAGCCATGAATCTGCAGGAAAATGGATCCACTCCTGCCACGAATCGAGGTGATTGAGAAACTGAGAGATCAAGATTTCGATGGATTTCCCATGAGCAAGTTGACCCAAGGCGGACGCGAGATCGGTGGGGATTTTCCCTTCTCCGACGCGGACAAGGCGGTCATTCCCAATCTGCCAGAATGAGCCGCCGATTTCGATCCACGGCCCGGAATCTGGGTCAGGCACCAAGCGAATGGCATCGCCATGCTGGGTTGCCGCGCTCAGCTGTAGCCGTTCGCCCGAGCGGATTTCGATCGAAACTCGGTCTTTGCCAGCGGCGAGCCGAGGGTGGTCGGCGATGGCTTCAAGAAATGCGGAAACGCGAGCTCCATCGAGGCTGAGCGTGAGGATTTCCTTCCCAGAGGCTCCTTCCTTCGCAAGCCACGCGCTGAGACGTTCATCGCCGGGAGAAACCTCGCTGCCAGATGCAATGGCAAGGGTCGCCGCCAATTTTCCTCGCGATAGGGCGTCTCGCCAGTTGAGCGGAAGGAGAATTTGCCAAGGCGACGGCTTCGCCGCCTGAGGTGCAACGACCGATTTTTGGGGTGCCGGATTCGATGGTGCCACGCCAACTTTTTGCAACGACGCGAGGCCGGTGGCCACCGCATGGCAGCAAACCGAGCCGCTCCGTTGATTGTCGGCACACGGACACCGAGCATCAAGATCCGTTGCAGACTTCACCGTGACGCTGACCTTCATCAGGCGCTTTCCCATTTTGACCGTTCCCTGCCAACCGGTCGGGCCCGCCTGAACCTCCGCCACCATGCCGGTTTCAAAGAGCGATTTGCCTTCTTTGAATGCCTGCCACGACGCTGCTGCCCTGATCGTTGATTCCGTCCACCCGCTCATTGTTGCCGCAGTGTCTGATGATCGCTGCCAAGGTGCAATCCGATTGCAGCATCCCCTGCGTTTCATTCGCTCTGGGCGATCCGCAAATTTTGCCTAATTTTCGGATTTCAGATCGCTTTTTCCGCTGACTATCGTCATGCCTATTGCACCATGGCATCGATCTCGTCCGCACCCGCAACACCGAGCCGAACCCATCCAGCCAAGGGCGGGAAATGGTATTCGATTGTCCTCGGCTTGTCGCTCGTTCTGATTGGTAGCCTGTTCGTTTGGTTGCTCGCCCGTAGCTTTTTGAGAGCCCTTGAAATGCGCCACTGGCCAGAAGTCCCCTGCGCCGTGATCAGCTCTGAGGTTGAGACATGGATCCATGACCCAGAATCTCCACCAGAATACCGCCAAAAAGTGATCTTCGGCTACGAATGGCAGGGCCAAACCTTCACCGACGACCACCTCACCTTGCGCGGAAGCCCATGGTCCTCGGATCGCGAACGAATCGAAAAACGAAATACGGAGTTCCCCGTTGGAAAAATGACCACTTGCTGGGTCAACCCCACCCAACCCAGCTTCGCGGTGCTCAAAACCGACTCCTTGGCCCCTGGCTACACGATCTGGTTCCCCTCCTTGTTCGTGGTTGGGGGACTGGGCATCATCCTTGGTGCCTTAAGGAAAAGGAACCCGCAGCATCGGTAAGTCCTCTCCCAATGAGAAACGATCCCACCCATTAGAAATCCACGGGCCTGCGCCCATTGCGACTCCCGCGTTTCACTTGCTTGATTCACAGGCTGAATTCCCTACACTCCGACTCATGTTCACCCATCGTCATGCACCTCCTGGGTCATCGCCGGCCACGCTCGTGCCCCACCTTGTCGATGGCAAACTCCGCAAGCCAAGGGTCCGGATCATCGAGTATGACAAAAACTCCCTCGACGAACGAGATGTCACCGACTTCTCCGAACTGGCCGGCCACCTCGACAACCAAAAGGTCACCTGGATCAACATCGATGGCCTCGGCGACCTCGAAGCCCTGACGATCCTCGGGGAAAAATTTCACCTTCACCCCCTCGCGCTTGAAGACGTTCTCAACACGGGCCAGCGCCCAAAATTCGAGCACTCGCCTGACTATCTGTTCATCATCGCCCAAATGGTCTATCAGAATAACGGTAACAGCATTTCTGGTGAACAGGTCAGCTTTTTCCTAGGAGCCAATTTCCTCATCACCGTTCAGGAAGAGGCAGATTTCGATGTGTTTGACCCCGTCCGCAAACGCATCCGATCCGGCCTCGGCTCACTCCGAAAATCAAAAGCCGACTACCTTGCTTACGCTCTGTTAGATTCCATCATCGATCACTACTACCCTGTGCTAGAAAGCATTGGTGGCGCGATCGAGGAGCTCGAAGATGATCTTCTCGAAAAGCCCTCGCGAGAGATGGTTTTCACCCTGCACGAATACAAGCGCACCCTCACCCAACTGAGGCGTTTGGTGTGGCCGATGCGTGATGTGATCAACAGCCTGCTGCATGATGCCAGCAGCTACGTTTCCTCCCCCACCAAGGTATTCCTGCGCGACTGCTACGACCACACGGTCCAATTGATGGACTTGGTCGAAAGCTACAAGGAAATCACCTCAGGTCTCATGGAGCTTTACCACTCAAGTGTGGGCCTCAGGACCAATGAAGTGATGCGATTGCTCACGGTCGTGACTTCGATTTTCATCCCACTCACCTTCATCGTTGGGGTTTACGGAATGAACTTCGCACCCGAATCCGAAAGTGGCGAGAAACTCCCTTTGAACATGCCGGAACTCTATCAGCCTCACGGCTACCTCGTTCTCATGATCGCCATGGCACTGATCGCTTTCGGCCAGTTGTGGATTTTCAAAAAAATCAAATGGCTCTAGGCGACCGATCCACCGCGTCGCTTGCTGGATAAAAAAAGGATCGGATCACGGAGCCGTATATCCGACTTCTCGAGACCTTGACGTGTGACTCGAGCGTTTCCCAATCCGCTCCACGAATTCGATCAAGCGTCATCTCACCAATCCATGCAGGCATCACGCTCGCCGCCCGCAAGCGGCGAGAATTGAGCTTTCCAGCATAGCTCAAGCCCTCCTGCAAGTAAGCAGTCGCACGAGCCCTCCAAACCTCGTGGCACTCGAGCAATGCCGCCAAATCCTTTGGATTTCCAACCGGTAAATAACAACGCCCCACCGCAAGGTCCGCGGAGATATCGCGCAAGATGTTGACCAGTTGCAGCCCTTTTCCATAAGCGATCCCTTGCCGCAGGAGCTCGTCTTCAGGCGCGTGCGAAAACGCTGCGCCCATGGTGGTCAAGCCAAGCTTCGTCCAAAACTCCCCAACGCAACCCGCAACCCGCCACGTGTAGTCATCCAACTCCGCTTCATCCACCAAGGCCACAGGCTGATCCCCGCTCGCATTTCCAAACCGCTCCAAGTCGAGCGTTTGCCCGCCAATGATCGTCATGACCACCCCCCGGATCAATTCCGCCTCGACCATTGGCATCTGGCCAAACCACGCCATCACCTCGCCCGTGCACTCCATGAGATGCCTCTCCCGCAAATCCAAAATTGCATTCAAAAGCGAGATTGGCCAGCGCGGAAGGTCCGAACCAACCTCCATCGCCTGCTGAAATTGTTTGAGAGCATTCAGCCTCATCTCGGTCGACGCCGCGGCCGCATCGGCGATCGTGTCACTGATACGCGCGAGAAGATACCCCAAGCTCGCCGCCCCCCGCATCGGCCCAGGCAGCATCTGCAAACTGAGATAAAACGAGCGGGATACGCCTTTGAGAACCTGTTTATCCAATCCACCCATCACCGACTCCATCAAAATCCATTCCCACCAATTGTCAATCCACCTCGACTCACCTTCGCGCAATACGGGCTTTGAGATAAAGAAATGGAAGGAAGTGTCGCGGATTTATCGGTAGACGCTGGGTCTGACACTCGATCCGCCTGGCCTTGCAGTGAGTGAACACGTGTGCTATTCCATGGCGCAGATGGGCATCGCCGACCGAGATTATCACCGAAACCATTCCCCCAGGGGTAGCGGGTTTCTTGCACAACTCCCACCGGTGGTGAAAGGGTTGCTCATTGCCAACGTCGGGATCTATTTCCTCGATCTCTTCCTGGGTAAATTCCTGCGATACGCAGGTGCATTCACCATCGACTCCGCCATTTTTCACGCGCACCTCTGGGAGTTTCTGACTTTCCAGTTTCTCCATGGCGGCATTGGCCATTTGTTCTTCAACAGCATGGGCCTGTTCTTCCTCGGACCTTGGATGGAACGCTGGTGGGGCTCGCGAAAATTTCTAACATTCTATCTACTCTGCGGAATCGCAGGTGCATGCTTTTACTCATTGCTTTATTTTGCTGGCATCATCGTCAGTGATCCAGGTTCGCCACTCATCGGCGCATCAGCCGGCATCTACGGCATCTTCATCGGCGTTGCAGTGATCGCTCCAGAGATGCGCGTCGCATTGCTTTTTCCGCCCATCGAGCTCTCGATGCGCCAACTCGCCCTCGGACTCATGGCGATCTCCGCGGGCTCCATTCTTTTGAAACTGGGTGGCAATACTGGGGGCGAAGCGGGTCACTTGGGTGGTGCGATCCTAGGGTTCCTCTTGGTGCGCCATGCATGGCTGTTAGATTTCATGGATGACCGCTCCACTACCCGCTCACCAAAGGCGACGAGAGCCCACCAACCCAAGCTGAGACCTCGAACCACCCTGATCGTGGAACAGGAATCGGCCGTCGACCAGATTCTCGATAAAATTTCCAGCGATGGCTTTCAAAGCCTCACCCAAGAGGAACGAAACATCCTCGACCAAGCTTCAAAATCCGATAGATCCCAATGATGACCGATGCCGAAATGATTGATTCTCCAGACGCGGAGCAACAACTCGCCCGCCTCCGCGCAATCATGCACCGACTGCGCGCCCCTGGCGGATGCCCATGGGATGCAGAACAAACGCACGAATCAATCATCCCCAACCTGATTGAGGAGGCCTACGAAACGGTGGATACCATCCAGCGAGGCGATCACGAACACCTGAAGGAGGAGCTCGGTGATCTGCTGCTCCAGGTAGTTTTTCATAGCGAAATGGCCGAAGAGGCAGGACGTTTCAACCTCGACGACGTGGCTCGTGGTATCAGCGAGAAACTGGTGAGACGCCATCCGCACGTCTTCGCCCAAAGCGACGTGACCACCACCGATGCCGTGCTCCAGCAATGGGACTCCATCAAACGCACCGAAAAGGGCGATGAGGACAAACCCTACCTCCACGGAGTCGGCAAAGGCCTGCCCGGGTTATTGCGAGCTCACAAACTCCAGAAAAAGGCGTCCAAGGTCGGCTTCGACTGGCCTCATGAATCCGGTGTTCTCGCAAAGATTCAAGAGGAACTCAGCGAGCTCCAAAGCGCCGTCGAATCCGGTGACATCGAAGCGGTTTCGGAAGAGATGGGCGATCTACTTTTTTCCGTCGTAAACCTAACCCGCTTCCGGAACATCGACCCTGAGGTCCTTATGACTAACGCGAATGCCAAATTCGAAAAGCGCTTCGCGGCAATGGAAAAAATCCTCAAAACCCATGGAATCACACTCGGCGCGGCCACCCCATCCCAAATGGAAGATGCTTGGGAAACGGCGAAAGCGAATCCAATCGGTTAGTTTTTTCTAGCGGTTTTTTTCTAACAATTTTCTCAGCCAAACGCCTTGAGGAATCCGACCTCGATGGCGAGCGACTCAAAGGCATTGGTCTCCAGAGTCCGGCGCAACGAGTCGAGGGCCTCCATCCGCTTGAGTAGGCGACTTTCCGTTTCGCCATCAGCGATGCGGCGCAATGCCTCAGCAGACTCTGGGAAATCCAAGCCGCTAGCACTCACCTTCATGCGCAACAGATCCGCCATCCATGCCATCAAGACATCGAACAAGCGATTGCGACACTCAAGATATTCTGCCTCGGCAGCGGCCTTGTGAAAGTCCTCCCGCTCTTTGAGCCATGCTCCGTCCGTAGCGTCTCGATAGACAGCCACTTCTTCTTTTTCCGCCGCCTTTGCGGCAAGATCCACTCGCTCGCGAACGGTCGCGAGAAACCCAGAAAAAGCCGCTTTCATGTGCAACGCTGCAATGGGCGTACCAAACCCGCGCAAGGCGGTTGCATTCAACGCCGCAACCAAGTCCTCGCCTCCATCCGCGAGTAGGGCTTGTCCACCCAACAACGGCAACCGCACGCAACGCGAAAGGATCGTCGGCAAAAGTCGTTGGGGATTTTCCGTTAGAAGAAGCAGCAGAGTTTTCTGCGGGGGCTCTTCCAGCGTTTTCAGAAACGCATTTGCCGCCTGATCATTCATGCGATCCGCCTCCGTGATGATACCAACCTTGCAGGCACCCCCTGGCGCTGCGAGATGCAGCGTACCTTCGAGGTCGCGAATTTCATCCACCGTGATTCTCCGAGATTTTTTGCGCGGCCGAATGATCCGCACCCATCCGCTTTCGAGCTCATCGAGCAAGGGCGTCTCCACCACAACGGGATCTCCGAACAAATCGAACCCAGCGGATTCGCCTCCGCCGTTGACCAGTTGCACCATCCGCGCGGCTAGATTTTCCTTGCCGCTGCCATTGGCTCCGCTGATCAAAAATGCATGAGCCAACCGCCCCCGCTCGTGCGCGGAAGAAATCAACTCAAATGCTCGGTCAGCCAAATACGCCATGCGCCCCCATGCTCTCCCGAACGCCCCCATGTGCAACCAGAAATCCTTGCCCACGAAGGATTTCACACTCCCACCGAGTGATCGCACTCCAAACCTGCCGCCTCAACGCGCAAACAGCAAGCAAGTCGGGCAA
The DNA here is from genome assembly GCA_903837825.1 of Akkermansiaceae bacterium. GTDB lineage: Bacteria > Verrucomicrobiota > Verrucomicrobiia > Verrucomicrobiales > Akkermansiaceae > Luteolibacter. The sequence continues at coordinate 8,497 of CAILVZ010000145.1, forward strand.
GGAACTTTGACCGTCGATGAAGCCTCACCAAGCACCCCCGTCGCCGGATCAAGCGCCAGAACGCTAACCGTGTCAGAATTCTGGTGAGCACAGAGCAACCAGCGACCACTCGGATCGATCTTGAAATGGCGGGGCGTCTTCCCACCACAAGGCGCGTGTTGTAAGAACTTCAGAGCTCCCGTTTGCAAATCCCGCTGATAGACGGTTAGAGAATCATGGCCTCGGTTCGACGCATAGACAAAGCGGCCATTCGGATGGATTTCAATCTCAGCCGTGGTGCTCGTTTCGGTAAAATCCACCGGCAAGGTGGTCACGGTGTCGATGATGGTCCACTTCCCATCTTTGTATGTGGTGGTAAGGACCGTGTTGTTTAGCTCGTTGATGACATACGCATGAGACTCATTGCTCGAAAATGCCAAATGGCGCGGCCCAGCACTCGGTGCAGTGGTCAGCGAAGGTAAAGGCTCACCCAGTTTCGACGTCGCCGCGTCAAACGGATAAACAAACACCTGATCCAACCCGAGGTCGGGCACAAACACATGCGTGTTGGACCGATCAAAATAAACCGCATGTGCGTGCGGCCCATCCTGCCGAGGCTTGGCAGGGCCTGATCCCGTATGAGCCACCACTGATGCAACCGCGTATGGAATACCTGCATCGTCCAAGCGAATCGTCGCGAACGAACCATCCCCATAATTGGCCACCGCAACCGTATGGCCCGCCGGATCAACGGCCACATGGCACGCACCCTTACCTCCCGCAAAGGATTCACCAATCGAGCGCAGGTGATGTTCCGCATCCATTGCGAATGCAGTCACCGCGCTGCCGCCATTGGGCAGTGGTTGACTCGGCGCACCGCAAGCATAAATCACCGGCAAGGTCGGGTGCAATGCGAGGAATCCCGGGCCTTTGGCGGCAGCCGCCAAGGTCGGCTCACTGAGCTTACCCGTCGACGCATCGAAGTCCGCCAGATAGATCCCCTGCCCCGCTGGAGTTTTTCCAGGACTTGTCCCGATAAAAACTGGAGCCGCCTGCAACGTGAAACAACCACACCAGAGCGCAAATGGGATTTTAAGCATGTGACTCGAGAGTGGTGTGATCATAGCTTGAAGCCGAAGTGTTTTTTCGCATTGCCGAAACAGACCGCGCGGATCAATTCGGAAAGCGCCTCGAAATCATCCGGGAGTTCACCGCGATCCGCCTCACCGCCAATGAGATTGCAAAGAATCCGGCGGAAATACTCATGTCTTGGGAACGAAAGGAATGAGCGGGAATCGGTGAGCATCCCGACAAAACGCGAAAGCAAGCCAGTAGCGGACAGCGCATCAAGTTGGAGCTCCATGCCATTTTTTTGATCAAGGAACCACCAGCCTGAACCGAACTGAATCTTGCCTGCGACGGTGCCATCCTGGAACACACCTGTTAGACAAGCGAACAGGTAGTTGTCTCGAGGGTTGAGGTTGTAGAGCACGATCTTCGGCATCGCTCCATTCGACGAAAGCGCGTCGAGGTATTTGACCAGCGATGCGCCCTGCTCGGTGTCGCCGATCGTATCAAATCCGGTGTCAGGCCCCAGCCGGCTCGCCATGCTTGAATTGACGTTACGGAATGCGCCGAGGTGAAGCTGCTTGGTCCAACCCTTGGAAGCATCCAACTGGCCGAAGAATACCATGAGATAAAACGAGAATTTTTCCTTCTCCTCTGGAGTCGCGGCCTTGCCTTCCATCGCACGACCAAAGATCAGCGCGGCCTCCTCATCGGTGCAACTCAAGGCTGGAAGACGGTCCAACCCGTGATCGGACAAGCGGCCACCTGCTGCGTGAAAATCATCGTGGCGCTTCTGCAATGCTGCGAGAAGATCTGAGAAACTGGCGATGGAATGATCAGAAGCTGCCTCAAGTTTTTTCAACCATGGCGCGAGCAAATCCGGCCGATCGACCAAAAACGCTTTATCCGGACGGAAGGTCGGCAAGACTTGAGTGGGAAGCCCAGACGCAGCGATGGCGTGATGGTCGTCAAGCGGGTCCGCGGGATCATCGGTGGTGCCGACGACACGCACATCAAATTTTTTCAGCAACCCATGAACGCAGAAATCCGACTCTGCGATCTTCGCATTGGTACGCTCCCAGATCTCATTAGCCGTGGCGGGCGAGAGCATCAGGTCAATACCGAAATAGCGTTGCAACTCGATGTGTGTCCAATGGTGGATCGGGTTGCGAAGCGTGTAGGGCACCGTCTCTGCCCATGCTTGGAATTTCTCGCGCGGGGTGGATGCCCCAGTAATCAGTTCTTCAGGGATGCCATTGGCGCGCATGAGTCGCCACTTGTAGTGATCACCGCCAAGCCAAATATCGGAAATATTTTCCCAGCGATGATTGGTTGCGATCTCCCGCGGGGATAGGTGGCAGTGGTAATCGATGATCGGTTGATCCTTGGCCACCTCATGAAAAAGTCGGCGTGCCGTCGGTGAGTGAAGCAGGAAGTGTTCGTCGAGATAAGCCATAGCGAAGTTATTTCAACGCGAGATGACCCGTCGGCCAAGCAGGAAAACGAGGTATTTTCACCGACTGCTGGCGCCCATCCATGATGAACCGCCCTCGATCCCATCAATGTTCGCCTTCGATGAGATCCTCAAGCGTCTGGCGCTTGCGAATCACCGTGGCATTTCCGCCCTCAACGAGAATCTCCGCAGGAAGTGGCCGCGAGTTGTAATTTGACGCCATCGCAAACCCATACGCCCCCGCTGACATCAACGCGATGTAATCACCAGGGTTGAAATCGGGCAGCAGACGATCCTGACAGAAAAAGTCGCCGCTTTCGCAGATCGGCCCGACGACGTCGACCTTGATACGCTCAGTGGAACTCGGTTCGACCAAGGGCACGATTTCGTGGTGACCCTCGTAAAGCGCTGGGCGGATGAGGTCGTTCATGCCGGCATCGACAATCTTGAAGGTCTTGGCCGAGCCTTTTTTCTCATAAAGACACTTGGTCAACAGGACACCCGCATTGCCCACGATGTAACGACCGGGTTCTAACAGAATTTTCAACCCAAGATCCTTGAGCCTCGGAACGAGTTCTTTGCCGTATTGTTCGATCGTCAATGGGCGTTCATTTTCTGGCTGGCTTGCCCACCAATCGGCATTGCCGGACTTGAGTGATTCCTGATAGATGATACCGATTCCTCCACCGATCGACCAGAACTCAATCCCGTGACGAGCCTTGAGTTCGGTGACGAGCGGGATCACTTTTTCCACTGCCTCGATGAATGGTGCGATGGACGTCAGTTGTGAGCCGATGTGCATTTGCAGCCCGCGGAGTTTGATGTTCTTGAGCTCCTTGGCTGCGCGTTCGTAAAGATCGGATATCGCTCCAAAATCGACACCAAATTTATTCTCCGACTTTCCCGTGGAGATGTATTTGTGTGTCTTGGCGTCCACGTTTGGATTCACACGCACTGCTGCAGGCGCGATCATTCCAAGCTCACCCGCCACTTGGTTGAGGTATCGAAGTTCTTCCTCGCTCTCCACATTGAACGAGTAGATCCCTTGTTGCAAGGCATAGACGATTTCGTCGCGGGTCTTACCCACCCCGGCAAACGTGCAGTGTGCAGGATCGCCTCCTGCCTTGATCACGCGAAAAAGCTCGCCACCTGAAACGATGTCGAACCCCGCACCGTGGCTCGCAAGCAAGCGAAGCACCGAGAGGTTTGAGTTCGCCTTCACCGCGTAGGCCACCTCGTGGTCGGTGCTGCCCAAGGCGGCATCCAAGCGCGTGTAGTGATCGAGAATGGTCCCAGCGGAATAAACATAGAGTGGCGTCCCGTGCTCGGCCACAAGCGTGGAGAGGTCGATGTTTTCGCAGAAAAGTGAACCGTTTTTGTAGGAGAAACCGTGCATGGCGCGACTGGATTAACGGCGAATCCAGTAGGGGTAAAGCGAAGAAAACCACCATGAAGCCGTGACAGGTGAATTCCCACCGCATTTCCCCACTCGATTTGGCTCAGACTTTCTTGGGATCGGCTCACAATCCGCTGGCTGACCCGCCTGCAAACGACTAGCAATGCCGCATGAAACGGGTGCTGTGTATCGTCTTGGACTCGGTCGGCTGCGGAAATGCGCCAGATGCACGGGCTTACGGCGACGATGGCGCGGACACGCTCGGACATTTGTTCACGCGCACCCCAGGATTTTCGCTGCCGAACCTCGCAAAACTCGGACTAAACCGCTTGATGGATCTACCCGCAGGTGCTCCCCCACTCCGCGATGCCGCATGGGCGCGACTCACCGAGAAATCGGCCGGCAAGGACACCACGACCGGTCATTGGGAATTGATGGGCTGCGAGCTTGAACATGGGTTTGCGACCTTCGAGTCATTTCCAGCCGACCTCGTCGCGGAGCTTGAGTCACGCGGCGGTGTCGAGTTCATCGGAAATTGTGCGGCGTCCGGCACTGAGATTCTCGTCAGACTCGGTGAAGAACACGTGCAGAGCGGCAAGCCAATCCTCTACACCAGCGCCGACAGCGTTCTTCAGATCGCCGCACACGAAGAATCCTTCGGACTGGAACGATTGTGGAACCTGTGCAAAACCGCCCGCAAGGTGCTCGACGAGCGCGGACATCAAATCGGCCGCGTGATCGCCCGCCCATTCCTCGGATCTTCTGCCGCAAACTTCAAACGCACCAGCAACCGCCACGACTATTCACTCGTGCCCAGCGAGACGGTCCTCAACCGGCTGCAATCCGCAGGAGTCACCACGATCGGCGTGGGAAAAATTTCGGACATCTTCGCCGGTTCTGGCATTTCGGAGTCTTTCCCGACCCTGTCAAACCAAGATGGCATGGCCGTCATCGAGCGCCTCTGGCATGAGACGCGCGACGAATCCCATTTGATCCTCGCCAATCTAGTGGATTTCGATTCGCTCTACGGCCACCGCCGCGACCCCAAGGGCTATGCGAAGTGCCTGCTTGAATTCGACCGCTGGCTCGGCAGCTTCATCCCTCAGGTGCAGCCGGACGACGTCCTGATCCTCACCGCGGATCACGGCAACGACCCCTTCCACCACGGCACCGATCACACCCGCGAGCAAGTGCCAGTCCTCACCCTCGGGCTCGGACGCCATTTGGCCGACGGCCACTTCTCCGATGTCGCTCGCTGGATCGAAGATCGACTCATCGATTCTTGAGGCCAACGCTTGCACTTTTCTCCACATCACTGAATCTATCAGCGCCATGCCGCTTCTCGACGTCCGCAACCTCACCACCCGTTTCCATACTCGCAACGGAATCGTCCATGCGGTGGAAAACGTATCGTTCCAAGTGGATCCAGGACAAACGCTCGGCATCGTGGGCGAATCAGGATCTGGCAAATCCGTCACCTGCTACTCGCTGCTAGGCCTCATCCCCCAACCTCCAGGCCGCATCCACGGCGGACAAGCCATCTTCGACGGCATCGACCTCCTCTCCGTTCCTGAAAAACAACTTCGCAAAATCCGCGGCAAACGGATCTCGATGATTTTTCAAGACCCGATGACTTCGCTAAACCCTTTCATGAAGGTCAGCGCCCAACTGACTGAACCCCTCGCACTCCACGAAAACCTCCACGGCAAGGAAGCGCTCCACCGGGCCATCGACGCGCTCGCCGAAGTCGGCATCCCCGACCCCGAAAAACGCATCCACTCGTATCCCCACGAATTTTCTGGCGGCATGCGCCAGCGTGTGATGATCGCCATGGCACTCATCACGCGGCCCGAGCTCCTCATTTGTGACGAACCCACGACCGCCCTTGATGTGACCGTGCAAAAACAAGTGCTCGAGCTCATTCGCGAGCGCCAAAATCAACTCGGCACCGCAGTCATTTTCATCACCCACGACCTCGCCGTTGTCTCAGAAATGTGCGACCACATCAATGTGATGTACGCTGGCAGAATCGTTGAAAGCGCCGCCAAGGCCGACCTCTTCCGTCGCCCACTGCACGCCTACACCCGCTCGTTGCTCAAGTCGATCCCCGCCAGCCACCCGAAGGGCGAGCTCCTTTACACCATCCCCGGCCTCCCGCCCGATCTCTCACGCCCGGTCACCGGATGCTCGTTCCGACTTCGCAACCGCCTCGGCAAGCCCGACGACTGCCTCACCGAGACTCCCCCACCGCTCGCCGAAGTCCACCCAGGGCACTTCGCCCAAAACTGCCCAGGCTGCCTCGCAGAGGCATGAGCCACACTTCTAACAAAATTTAATTTGGATTTCCCTGAGGGAAATCACCCTCATTGCCCCTCGCCGCGTGCAAGCAACTCGGCTTCCTCTTCGTGCGAGTGGATCTGCAGCGAGACCTGCACGCCTTCTCGGTCGGCGGCCGATTTCAAAATGCCGCGGATGGCCGATGCCGTGAAGCCATTCCTGCCGATGAGCATCGCCACGTCTTGCTTGGAAAGCACCAACTTGAAGCGCAACCGCTTCGGACCAAGCTCGGCGACCTTCAGTTGAGCCTGAGCCGGTTCATCGATGAGATTGATGGCGACGTATTGGAGGAAATGCTTCAAGCGATCGGTCACAGGTTGCATGATAGAGTAACCATGAGCCCATCCCCGCCAGTCCGCAAGCCAAGGTTGTGGCTGGGCGGCAGAGAAAATCGAAACTCGTCGAGTGGGCAGGAAACCCTCGCCCTGTGAGCAAATTTCGTCCATTCGCCCTTTTGAATCCTTGCCACGAGGGAAAGCTACCGTCATTTTCCCGTCCATGCCACGCAGTCACCGAATCACCATCCTCGCCGGAGACGGCATCGGCCCAGAAGTCATGGCCGAATCGCTCCGCATCCTTGATGCCGTCGAAGCCAAGTTTGGCTTCACGGTCGCACGCAGCGAACATCTCGTGGGCGGTGCCGCCATTGATGCCACCGGACATCCGCTACCACCCGAGACCGTGGCTGCCAGCGAAGCTGCTGATGCGATCCTCTTCGGCTCGGTGGGCGGCCCGAAGTGGGAGAGCCTGCCGCCAGACATTCAGCCTGAGCGTGGTGCACTGCTACCGCTCCGCAAGCACTTCGGACTCTTCGCCAACCTCCGTCCCGGTGTCTGCTTGCCAGCACTCACCCACGCCTCCCCGGTCAAACAAGAACTCATCGCCGATGGATTCGACGTCCTCTGCGTTCGTGAACTCACTGGTGGGATTTATTTCGGCTCGCCGAAGGGCCGCGAAGAACGCGGTGGCGAGCCCGTCGCCTTCGACACCATGGTCTATCAGAAAAGTGAGATCCAGCGCATCGCCCGCGTCGCGTTCACCGCTGCGATGGGCCGCAAGAAGCAACTTCTCTCGGTGGACAAGGCCAACGTGCTCGCGTCTTCCGTGCTGTGGCGCGAAACGGTGTTAGAAATCGCCAAGGAATTCCCTGAGGTCGAACTCTCTCACATGTATGTGGATAACGCTGCAATGCAGCTCATCAAACGTCCGGGCTCCTTCGACGTGCTCGTGACGGAAAATCTGTTTGGCGACATCCTCTCGGATGAAATGGCGATGATTTCCGGATCCCTCGGCATGCTTCCATCGGCCTCACTCGGCAAGCAACGCGAGGATGGACTTTATTTCGGCCTCTACGAACCCTCGGGCGGCTCCGCTCCAGACATCGCCGGCCAAGGCATTGCCAACCCGATCGCCCAGATCCTCTCACTCGCCATGCTCTTGCGATTCTCCCTCGGAGAAATCGAAGCGGCAGATGCCATCGAAGCCGCTGTGGCGAAAACCATCGCCGATGGCTTCCGCACCGGTGACATCGCCACCAGCCAACCCGGCGAGACCAAAGTCGGAACCTCCGCCATGGGCGCAGCGGTGCTCGCGCGCCTCTAACAGGTTGCTGAGGACATCAAACCTCCACCGAGCCGATCGCTGATTTTCTAACAAAAAATCAACGCCGGCCGGAAGATGATATCACTCGTGGTCGCTCAAAAAGCGTTCGGCTTCGAGCGCTGCCGCACAGCCTTGACCAGCCGCAGTGATCGCTTGGCGGTAATAGTGATCTGCCACATCACCCGCGGCGAAAAGCCCTGGGGTCTTCGTCGAGGTGCGACCAGGATTTTGTAGGATGTAACCATTTTCATCCTTGTCGACAAGCTCACCCAGAAATCCGCTATTCGGCACGTGGCCGATCGCCACGAAGACACAAGCCACTTCGAGCTCGCTCTCTTGGCCATCGATGAGATTTTTCAATGTCACAGCGCGCATCTCGCCCTTTTCATCGGTGAGGTACTCACTCACCGTCGAGTTCCAGACCGGCACGATCTTAGGATTTTCCAAGGCACGATCTGCCATAATCTTCGAGGCCCGCAACTCGTCGCGACGGTGGATCAGATAGACCTTGCTGGCAAATCGGGTCAAAAAGCCCGCCTCTTCGCACGCGCTGTCGCCCCCGCCGATCACACAGACCGGCACATCCCGATAAAACGCTCCATCGCAGGTCGCGCAGGATGTCAGGCCATGGCCGATGAGCTTCTGTTCGCCGGGAATTCCTAAGTGCCGCGGTGCCGCACCGGTGGCGACAATCACGGTCTTGGCCTCGAACGATTCGGAACCTGCGCTGAGAAGGAAGGTCCCATCGTCGCGCCGCACCACGGACTCCACGCTCGCCCAGGCGATCCGAGCGCCGAATTTCTCCGCCTGCGTCTGCATTTTCATCATCAACTCGGGGCCCATGATCCCGTCGGGATGACCAGGGAAATTCTCGACCTCGGTCGTGGTGGTGAGTTGCCCACCAGGCTGCGTGCCCGAGAGAAGAAGCGGCGACAAATTGGCGCGCGCCGTGTAAATGGCCGCAGTGTATCCTGCGCAACCGGTACCGATGATGATGACGTTTTCCATAAATTTTAACGAACGAAAAGTTATGATGATGGTCCGCCGAATCGCCAAGCGAGTCAATCCTGAGCTTTAAAAACCCGCGATGCGCTATCCTGAAACCGATCCACACCGAGCGAAGCGAGGGATGCTCCACCGGAATCCCCAGCGTCTTGACTCTGGCCTTGCCCAAGCGCTCAAAAAACCAGAGAGTTTTTGATAAATCCAACCCATGCATCGCGTCGAATCGACTGGCGCGATGATTTCGCCCAAGCCCATCAAGCCTCGTGAACAACGTCTCACTCGCCGTTCAATTCTTCCTCCAGATCGCCGTCATCCTCATCGCGTGCCGTGTCGTGGGTGCCATCGCGGCGCGGTTTGGCCAACCCCAAGTCGTTGCAGAAATGATCACCGGAGTTCTACTGGGACCCTCTCTTTTTGGAATGATCGCACCCGAGTCGCAGCATTGGCTATTTCCTTGGGATAAGGCGCAAAAGCTCCGTGACACCTCGTGCTACCTTTTCCCAGCATCCCAACTCGGCCTAGCGCTCTACATGTTCATCGTCGGCATGGAGTTCCGCGTGGACATCGTCCGCAAGCACCTGAAAAGCAGTGTCGCGGTGTCAATGGCTGGAATGACCATGCCATTCATCCTCGGTGCCGGCCTCGCATGGATCTTCTTCAAGCACACCAACCTATTTCCTGAAAAAACCTCACTCCTAGAAGCCATGCTCTTTCTCGGGGCATCGATGTGCATCACAGCCTTTCCCATGCTCGCCCGCATCATTCATTTTAAAGGCCTATCAGGCACCACCATGGGGACGGTGGCCATCGGGGCTGGGGCCATCGACGATGCAACCGCGTGGATCCTCCTCGCGGTCGTCCTTGCCAGCTTCGATGACAAAATCGGACACGCCCTAATCAACATTGGCGGAGCCATCGCTTTCGTCACCATGGCACTGGTGGTGATTCGCCCACTTTTGAGAAAATTTTCTCAGTCACTCGTCCGCGACCAACAACTGACAGATGCGGGGCTTGTCATTGGCATTGCGCTGATGTCACTTGGAGCTTGGTTCACGGATCTCATCGGTCTGCACGCCGTGTTTGGCGCCTTTGTGATGGGCGCAGCAATGCCACGCGGGATCGTGGTTCGCGACTTGTGCGCCCGCATCCAACCCCTCGCCGTCGCCTTGCTCTTGCCTCTATTTTTCACTTACTCAGGCTTGAATACCAAGATTGGCCTGCTCAACAACTGGTTCCTTTGGGGCATGTGCTTGGCCGTACTCGTCGCCGCCGTGATGGGCAAGTGGCTCGCCTGCACGGTGGCCGCAAGAGCGACTGGCATCAACGCTCGCGAGGCGATGGGCATCGGAATTCTCATGAATGCCCGTGGACTCATGGAACTGATCATCATCAACATCGGCCTCCAACGCGGGATCATCTCAGAAGCACTTTTCGCAACGCTGGTGATCATGGCCGTAGTCACCACGCTCATGGCCTCACCGATTTTTGAATACTTCGTTGGATCTAACAAAAACGCCGCGATTTCATAACCCATGGCCACAACGCTTCCAGAAAACTCCCGCCGACAATTCCTCGGAAGCCTCGGTGCCGCGATCGCTACTATCGGTGGACCTAGCTCGCTTGCAGCGGGCGCCACCACCGAAACGCACACCCCACTCCCAAAGAAAACCATTTCTAATCCCTACATCTATGAGTTCTCGATCGGCAAGTTCGAGGCATGGTCGATCAGCGACGGCTACGGCACCTTCAAACAAGGTGTGTCGAAAAAAATGTGGCCGCCCGCCGAACGCCCAAAAATGTCCAAGACCCTCATCGCTCATGGCGAACGCCCGGACGACATGACACTCTACATCAACATCTTGGTCTTGCGAAAGGACAAGGAGGTGATCCTCGTCGATGCCGGCTTTGGTCCAAATCCGAACCCGACCTGGGGCTGGCTCACAAACGCGCTTGATTCGATTGGAATTCAAGTTCGTGACGTGACCCACGCGATGCTTAGCCACTCACATGGCGACCACATCGGAGGCCTTGCGAGCGACGGCAAAATCTTATTCCCCAACGCGGCCATTCACGTCCTCAAGCGCGAGGTCGACTTCTGGCGCAGTCCAACCCCTGATTTTTCGAGATCACACCGTACCGATGATGTCCAGCAGATGATTCAAAGCGTCCGCACTTCATTCGACACTCTGCAGCCGAATCTCGTGATCCATGAGGACGGAGACCAAATCCTCGATGGTGCCATCACCCTGATCGCAGCCCCAGGCCACACCGATGGGCATGCGATTTTCCGCATTCAATCAGACGGACAATCACTCCTCCACATCTCAGACCTTGCCCACCATCACGTGCTGATGCTAGAAGACCCGGGTTGGTTCATCGACTTCGACCACGACCCTGCGTCCGCCATTGCCACCCGCAAGAAGGTCTTCGCCGAGCTCGCGCTCACCCACGAACGCACCTTCGGTTTCCACCTCCCTTGGCCCGGCCTTGGGATCATCGCCCCAAACGGCCGCACAGGCTATCAATGGATCCCCGCGTCATGGCGCTGGGATTTCTAAAACCAGAGCACCCAAGAAGAATTCCCACTAGCGCTTGCGCCTGCGGGAGATTCGGCGAGAATCCCGTCGCCCATGACTCCTGAATTTATCCGCGAAGCTCTCCGCCAAGTCCGTTACCCTGGTTTCTCTCGGGACATCATCTCGTTCGGCCTCGTCAAAGAGGTGACCTGCGAACCAGAACTCGTGAAGGTCCGCATCGAAGTCGCCACCCGCGACCCCAAGGTGCCAGAACAAATTTTTCAAGACTGTCACGCGATCCTCGATCCCCTACCCGACATCGGCTCGGTGAAAATCGAAATCGATGTGAAGGACGCACCCGCCGCCGCAGGTGGCCTCGGCAGCACGGTCGGGAAATCTTCGATCCCTAGCGTAAAACGCATCATCGCGGTGGCTTCCGGCAAGGGCGGTGTCGGGAAATCCACCATCGCAGCAAACCTCGCGGTGGCACTCTCCGCCACCGGTGCCAAGGTCGGCCTCTGCGATTGCGACCTCTACGGCCCCTCCGTCGCTCAGATGTTCGGCACCAACGAGCGCCCGATGGCCAATGAACACGACGAGATCATCCCGCTCGAAGCCCACGGCCTGAAATTGATGTCGATGGGATTTCTGTTAGAAGATCGCTCACCCGTGATCGTGCGAGGCCCGATGGCTACCCGCTATACCCAACAATTTCTTCGTCAGGTGGCATGGGAGGATCTCGACTATCTCGTTCTCGATCTTCCACCCGGCACGGGCGACATCCAACTCACCATCGTCCAGACGGTTTCCGTGGATGGAGCGTTGATCGTCACGACGCCTCAGGAAGTCGCACTCATCGATGCCCGCAAGGCGGTCTCAATGTTTGCCAAGGTGAACGTACCGATCCTTGGGCTCATCGAGAACATGGCATGGTTCGAATGCGATGCGGGCAAGAAATACTATTTGTTCGGCAAGGACGGCGGCGTCCGTGAGGCGGAACACCTCAACGTTCCTCTGTTAGGACAAATCCCGATCGACCTCAAGACCCGTGAAGGTGGCGATTCGGGTTCACCCGTGGCGTTGCTTCCGCCCGGACAAAATGCAGTCTCCGACGCATTTCACGCGCTTGCCGCGAAGATCCGGGCAAAACTTCCCGTGGTCTAACCGATCAAATCCCCCGAGATCACTCCTCTCGCCAAGATCCTCGGTGGCGCGATTGTAGAATCGTCTTCCACTGGGTCGGGCTTTGTGGCATGAATCCCCATGGCGTTTTTTGCGACTCCCTTTTTGCCATGACTGACCCCGATCCCAATCTGCCCACTGAGAAATTGCCCGATCACGAGCTGCAAGCCCACAGCGGCGTGCTCCGCGTCGCCAAAGATCCTGTCCTGCCCGTGCTCGACGTCGATTTCGATCCGGCGGTGCTCAGCGACCACGAAGTCCGTGAACTGATCAAAGAACACATCAGCCAAGTCGAGAGCGCATTGCAAAAGCGAACCTACCGGCTTGAGGGAAATGCCTGCGAGGCATGCGCGCAAAAACTTGAGAAAAAACTCTCCAAGATCCCGGGCGTCCGCCGCGCCACGGCGACCTACCTTGGGCGCGTGCTCTCGGTCACTTTCGACTCCGCTGTGGAACCAGAGCACCGCATCGAACAAGACCTGCAAGCCTCAGGCGCCAAAATCAAACCGCTTGAACCGCGTGGTTCCGACCGCCGCTCATTGCGTCAAAAAATCCTCGCCGGCGAACTCAACGAGGAAATTTCCTGCGCCCTCGGACTCGCGTTTTTAGCATCCGCTGAGATCGTCGAAAAAACCTCCGGCATCAGCGTCACCACCCACGCGCTCTACGCAGCAGCCTACCTTTTCGCGGGACAAAAGGGCGTCCGCTCGGCCATCGCTTCTCTGCGCGAGCGAGTGTTAGACGTCGATGTCTTGATGGTTCTCGCAGCCATCGGCGCAGCAATCATCGGTGCGCCCTTCGAGGGAGCACTCCTGTTGTTCCTGTTCAGCTTTTCCAACGTGCTGCAACGCCATGCGATGGAGCGGACCCAGCGCGCCATCGAATCCCTCCTCACCCTCCGCCCGAGCGAAGCGCTGGTCAAACGACTCGGCGGCACGGTCAAGGTGCCGGTCGAGCAGTTAGAAATCGGCGAGATTGTCATCGTCCGGCCCGGCGAACAAATCCCAGTGGACGGTACGATTTCCGAGGGCCGTACCCATGTGGATGAATCTTCTCTAACAGGTGAATCCATGCCCGTCGCAAAGGCACTCGGTAGCCCGCTTTTTGCTGGAACTCTGAATCAAAGCGGCGGCATCGAACTCACGGTGACCAAGCGTTCGGAAGACTCCGCACTCGCGAAAATGGTCAAACTGGTTGCCGAAGCCCAGGCAGAGAAATCAAACACTCAACGGTTCCTCGAGAAAGCCGAGCAATACTATGCGATGGGAGTCATCGGTTTCACATGCCTCGTGTTTTTGATTCCATTTCTAGCAGGAGTTGATCCCGCTCACGCTTTCTACCGCGCAATGACCATCATGGTTGTCGCCTCGCCTTGCGCCTTGGTGATCAGCACGCCGGCGACGGTGCTCTCGGCGATCGGCGGCGCGGCGCGGCGAGGCATTCTCATCAAAGGCGGCTCCCATCTTGAAACCGCCGCAAAGATCGACATCGTGGCGATCGACAAGACCGGCACCCTCACCGTTGGCAAACCCTCTCTAACCGAAATCATCACCTCGCAAGGCGTTCACGATACCGGCGTTCCCCTCCCCGCGCCCGCCGTTGAGCTCTTGCGTGCCGCCGCCTCGCTTGAGGCGAAGTCGGAGCACCCGCTGGCACACGCCATCGTCAAGAGTGCAAGCGACCTCGGGATCATCCCACCGGAAGCAGCGGATTTCCAATCCACTGCTGGAAAAGGTGCCGAAGCCACCGTCGAAACCATTCGCTACCTCATTGGCAGCGAACGCTTGCTTCGCGAACTCGGAGCCAGCGGAATCGAGCCACTCGCGGCTCAATCGCTGGCACTGCAAGCAAAGGGAAAAACCTGCGTTTGGTTAGGCAAGCGCGATGGCGACCAAATCACCGCCCACGCGGTCTTGGTCATGGCCGACACGATCCGTCCCGCCGCGCGCCAACTCACCGCCGACCTCCACCGCCTCGGGGTGAAAAAAGTGGTCATGCTCACGGGCGACCAACGGATCGTCGCCGAAGCGATCGCTCAGGAGGCCAAGGTGGATGAAGTCTTCGCCGAGTTGCTACCTGAAGATAAACTAAAAGTCATCCGCGAGCTGAAAAAAGAAGGGACCGTGATGATGATTGGCGATGGGGTGAACGACGCACCCGCACTCGCCATTTCGGACATCGGCGTGGCCATGGGTGCCGTCGGAACCGATGTGGCCATGGAAACCGCCGACATCGTCCTCATGGGCGACCGGTTAGAAAACATTGCACTGCTGTTAGGTCATGCGAGACGCGCCAAACGCGTCCTCACCCAGAACCTCGTATTTGCCAGTGCGGTCATCCTCGTCCTCATTTCCGCAGCCCTTGGCTTTTCGCTTGCACTCCCCTTAGGCGTGATCGGACACGAAGGCAGCACCGTCTTGGTCTGCCTCAACGGCCTCCGACTCCTGCTCATCGGACGCGCAGGAAACATAATTGTTAGACTCTAACTCAAAATTCCACCAAATCACCAAATGCTCCCCTCAGTTCCCTGAGTTCGAGTACGTCCGCAGGAAGAGCTGGATATCCTTCACACTTGCGACGAAGCGGTTGAGCCCCTCCTGCTCATCATTCAGCAGCGTGTAGGCGGGAATGACGATTTTCCACTGGCCGTTCCACACACTCCGACCCACGAGACGCGTGTTAGTGAATTCCGCTGGGATCGCGCTATAGAAAAATGCAGCATCGCTAACGGGGCGGAACGCTTGGTGTTTGCGTAGAATCCATGGTTGCTCGCTGAGGGTACCATTGGCGTTGAAGAACTGAGTGGTGTTGAATGCCGAGGCCCCGAGGTTGTAGGGCAGTGGCAGTGCTTGGTCGTGCACCGTCCAAGAGCGCAGCGTGTTGGTGTCGCCCAACGGTGGCGCGAGCATGCAATCGCTGCCGCAGGGAATTAAATAAACATACGGCGTAGCACTCAACGAGTTGGTGGTGGTGCTTGAGGTGCTGGTCGCCCCCGGCGAGCCGAAGGAGTAGGGATCCATTCCAACGTAACCTTTCAAGACGATGCCAGCACTGCTGATCTTGGTCGCGTAGCTGCTGGGAGTATAGGCATGGTCGTTAGCCGCCAGTGGCAAGCCGAAATAGTTCTGACCGTGTTGGATGGTGCTGCCAAAAGGAATCACGAGACCAGGGGCCGCCGAACCATCAGGTTTCTTGAGGTTGTTGCAATACTTCGCCACATCGGGGTCCGCCATGACGTTGGGCACGATGTATTGCTGCATCGTCTGTTTCCACGCGTCGTCGTCACTGGTGATCGTGTCGTCGTTGAGGATGCGAAATAATTCGCCGCGTAGGCTGAAGAGCGTGCCGTACGGATCGGGGTTGTTGATGCCAAGTCGGCCCTTGGCAACCGAGAAGTCCGCGTTCAATTGCGCCATCGTGCCGGCCAAGCCCGCATCGCCGATCGTGCTGACGGTGGCTTGTGGTACATTATCAGTTAGATCCCCCAGCGCACGTGAAGCGACAACATTGGCGATCACTGCCTTGCCCGCCGTGGTACCGAGCAGGCCGGTTTCGTAGTCATAACTCTTCGCCGCGAGATAAGTGTAGCGGCCTGCGAGATCAAACAGCGTGCGGTACTGCTCCAGCGCTTCGTTGCGGAAGGTGCGGAATGTTAGATCCTTGGTCCGGTAGCCGGTGATTTTCGCCGCCGCGCGCTTGCGAAAACTTTCGCGAGAGGTTAGTAAATTTTGACCCTCCACGAGCACGTTACGCAGTGCCTCATTGTTTCGCTGGTAGTCGGTGGCGAGTTGGGCCACTTCAAAATGGCACGATAGCAGCTCACGATAGAGTTGTTCAAACTCATACAACTGCTGACGCTCCTCGTATTTGAATCCGATCGCATCCAAATCCTTGTCAAGAGTCATCGATAGCCCAGTCTGAGTGGCGGCCAAGCCACCCGCGGCCGTATTTGCTGCCAGCGCGATCGAAGAAAGGATCTGGTTGCCTAGGGCCCCAGCGAGTTTGATCGCTCCTCTAGCACCAGACGTCGGATCCACCGAAAAGCCAACAGCGGTTGGGAAAAACTCTTGGAAGCCATCGGCGATGTTAATTAAGTTCGCACCGGTGGCATCGGCATACGCTGCACTGGATTCTAGCAAAGCTTGAAGAGACTGAACGGTCGTGATCGCGATCGTCGCGTTTTGGCGGTTTACCAAAATGTCAGCGTGCGAAGCAAGCAATTCTTGGAACAACTGTCGTTCGCGTTTGAAACGCGCCTGCAGCACCAACTGCTTCTGATTGGACTCCATCAGTGCCAACTGTGCTTGATAAGAACCCAATAGAGCCTGCTGCAAACGGCCCGTGCTGGCGCGCTGGCCCGACAGGACCGAACTCCAGTCGCTCGACCATTGCAAATTTTGGTTTGGCTTTACCGTGACTATCTTGGTCGTCGAACTCGACGGAGTGATGCCGTCGAGCGTAATTTCCTGGATCGAGTCGCCTGAGAAATTGGCGATGCCCGTCGGCACCATCAGAGAGATCGTCACGGGCTTGCTGGTATCGACCAAATCCGTAGGCTTGTCGCAGACGAACCAATGCATGATGTCTGGACCGCTGTATCCCTGCGCGTAGGTCTTGCCCACGCCGATGTCGCCGCCGTACGGGCTACCGAACACGTCGATGAGCTGGCTAACATAGGCATCCTCTTGGTCTACAATCGCGGTATTCTCGTCGCCGATTTGGTTCTCTTGATTGCGCAGCAGTCGGGTCATCTTGGCCGCTTGATTGAAGGCTCCTTTGGCATTGAGCGTTGCCCGCAGCGCGCGGTCGTAGATCTGCTCAAAGTGCGAGTGACCGGCCTGCAACTGTGACGGCGAAATATCAAACGCGATCGCACCCGGGCTCAGGCCCAGCGGATTGAGGTGGGCGTTGGCGCTATCG
Organism: Akkermansiaceae bacterium; assembly: GCA_903837825.1. Taxonomy (GTDB): domain Bacteria; phylum Verrucomicrobiota; class Verrucomicrobiia; order Verrucomicrobiales; family Akkermansiaceae; genus Luteolibacter. Next base: position 25,955 of record CAILVZ010000145.1, read on the forward strand.
ATGGTGCTTTGAAAACTGCTGGCGGCGCTGACCAGCTGATTGAGTTCCGGCACCGTGGTGCGGTCGATGATCTGAACGCCGCTGTGATTCGGATTCGTGTCCTTGTCAGGCAGCAATGCATTGCCGGCCGCCCAGTTTAAGAAGCTTCCTTGCGCACTGCGCGAGACCCATTCATCGAGCCCTTGGCTGCAAGTCACACCGGTCTTCGAATTGAGTTTACCATCTCGGAACTGACTCCAACCGCTGGCAGGGTCATCTTTGTAACTCTGGCGATGCACTAGATTGACGATCTGCTGCGCACTCATTGCCACGTTGGCAGCCGCAGCGGCAAATTTGCGCTCATCCTTGTAATCGATCTGAATCGACTGACCGAGCATCGAAACATCCTCCGAAGAAGTAGTCCAAGTGAAGTATGGATGTTCCAGCAGCTTGTAATAGCCCTTTAGTGCTGTTAAGTAATGACCATAGGCGTCGCCGTGACCTTGAGGGAACATCCGCTGTGCATCTGCGGCGTCCACAATACCATTCGCGGTGCTGCTGCCGACCTTTTCCTTGATGTTGTAGTTCGTAGCATAAAGCACCTCACCGCTATTGATGCCACGGGTGTAGTTCCACCACAAGCGGTTGTAAGCAGGGGCTGTGGCGACACCTGGATTGGTAAAATCGTCGCGGCCCTTGAGCAGCGCCAGCTCTTCTGCCAGCGAACTCGTGACCTGTCCTTCAAACGAAAACCGACTGGTGTTCACCTCGGTCACCGTCGTTTGGTCGTCGATCGAGATCGTCGGGTTGGCAGCATCAGCGTAGGCCTCGTTGCCGAGGATGGTATAAAGATCGCTGAGGTAACCCGCCGCCAAAATCAGTGCGCTGTTAGAAGAGGAAAAGTCGATGTTCGATCCAATGGTAAAATTCTTACCGCGATTGAGGATCGTCTCGTAAATTTCGATCAGGCCCGCATTGTTGACATTTGCCAGATTGAGGGCGATGTCCCCTTCCCAGCGTTTACCCGCCTGGGTCAGGAGTGAGACGTCCGTATTGATCTCGTTGTTGTAGAGATCGGTCATGCGTTGGTTGAACGGCGTGATTTTGGCCAGCACCCGCTTGATCCAGCCTTCAACGAGTTTCGGCTGCATCCAATCCGACCATGTGGTATCGCCGATCTTGCGATAGGCCATGGTGAAATACGTATCACCCATTAAGACCGCCGGATTGCTGATCGTAGCCGTTGGTGATCCGCCGACCAGAATGCTGTTCGCAAGTGTGCCGTTGGGCTTGATCCAGTAATTAGTATCCGCCGCGATGTCCACGGTGTTGTTGGGAGCAGCGATCGTGATCGTCGGGACCGCGCTGTAGCCGTTGCCCGCTTGGGTGATCGTAAGGCCAGTGACCACGCCGCTGCTCACCACCGCTGTGGCGACTGCGGGGGCACTACCGTTCGGCGCGGTGATCGTGACGTTCGGCGGTAAAGACCCATAGCCGAAGCCACCATTATCAATACTGATCGCCGCGATGCTGAAGTTCGCCGCATTGCCGACCGCAGTAGGCGCCGTGCTCCCTGTACCAGTGCCGCCGGTGAACGTAAGCTTCGGAGCACTGGTATAACCGAGACCAGGCGAGGTGATCGAAATCCTGCTGACTGTGCCGCTGGCCCCACCGCTAAGAATTGCCGTAGCCGTGGCAGCGGTGGTTGCTCCACCACCCGTGATGGTGATGGTCGGTGCCACGGTATAGAATTTATTTCCGGCTGTTAGAGTGAAGCTCTCCGCAGTCAAACCAAGCGTTGCCGTGGCCGTGGCGGTCGTACCATTTAGCGGCGGGCTGCTGCCGTTGGTTGGAAAACCATAGCGCCACTGGAACTCGTACAACTCGGGGTGGCCGGCATAGTCGCCGCTATGGCGCAGCGTCACTTGCTCATCAAGCGGATTGCTGGACAGTAGCACTTTCAAATCGCCCTTATAAAGAGTCGGATCGACCTTAATCACCTTCATGGAAATAGGATTCGCCGGATCGGTGAAAGCCTCGCCGTTTTCAAATACCAGCGTGACATAGCCAGTGCCCTTGCCAGTCGCGCTCAAGGCGTAACTGTCGACCGCCGTGTCTGGATCAATAATTTCCGCCAGCGTGCTTTTATCAATGGCTCGGTGATCTTTGGTTGCGTCCGCCACGTAGGTGCCGGGCACCTTGCTGCTTTCGCTGAAGGTAACCAACTGGGTACTGAGGGCGTCGATCGCAGCATCCCACTTGCTTTTGTCTGTGGTGTCGGTCGATGGGCACAGATTTTTCAACTCATTGGCGTCTGCGGTTCCCAACACATTGAGGTTAAGATAATCTTCTCCTGCGATTTCATCGATGAATTCGCCAGTGAAGATGAGCGCACCCTTGCTGCCCGTATTCGAGTCAAAATAGAATCGTTGCTGCAAATGTGGCGGTAACTTCTGGAAGTATGTTTTGCCCGCGTAGTCAGTGGTCAAGACCGTCGCCGGGATTGCTGACAAGCCGTTGCTGCTCAGCAGGAAAGTCTTGGCGCGGGTCGGATCGTGTAGCAACACGCTGTTGTTGCTGCTGCCAGTTGTTGCGATGGATTGTTGATAGATCACTTGTGCACTGCTGGCCCCACGGACTTGTGGCAATTCACCGGAGATCGCGCTCAACTTGGGCAAGGTCAGGGTCTCCGCCTTCTCCAGAACCGGCACCAGCTTCTTTTGGGCGATCGACAAAGTCGGATCATCTGGCCACTTCGGCACGAAGGTCACAGTGACTGGCACCCCACTACCCGTATCAGCGATGAACGGCATGATGGTTCCTGCCGCGGGTTGCTGCGCAAGGCTGGAACCCGGCACATAAAACCCAGGGCGCGAGTTGTAATAATACTGCATCCCGAATGAAACGGGAGGCGCGATGCTGATGAACGGCGGTTGATCATAACCCACGCCACCGCTGGTGACTTCGATGGCAGTCACACAAAAGCCCGTATCATTACCAACCCCTGTTGGCGGGATATTACCGCCTGATGGAATCGGCGCTGGCCCCAAAGAACTAGGCCCACCGATGGTAGTGGAACCACCGGAAAAATGGATCGTTGGCGCGCTGGTGTAGCCCGTGCCTGCAGCGGTCACCTGAATGCTGGTGACCCGTCCATTGGTCAGCACGGCGATCGCTTCAGCACCACTACCGCCGCCACCGCTGATGGTTACATCCGGAGGGGAGGTGTAGGTCTGAGTGCCACTCGAGATAGTGAAGCTGGCAGCACTAAGTCCCCCAAGAGTCGCCACCGCCGTGGCCGTGTCTCCGCTGGCAGGCGGTTCAACCGTAACCACTGGTGCGGAGGCATAACCTGCGCCGCCAACCGTGACATCGGCCGTTGAAACCGAACCGTTGCCATCGATCGTAGCCGTGGCCATGGCCGTTGCCCCTGTGCCAGCTCTGGCATGGGCACCGCGATAGGTCCAATCGTAGCCTTGGCGATCCTTGAAAGTGAAACCGTTGTATGCTGGCGGGGCATTTGTCCCAGTGGCAGGGTCGGAGGATCCCTCAACCTCGTGATTGAGCACATTACCGCTGAAATCTAGCGCTGGCGGCAGGGCGGCTAGCGGCATCGGCGGCAGGGCTTTGGTACCAGCGATTGCTTGGTAAGTCAGCGGGTACGTGAGGTTACAGCGCACGACTTTATATGCGTCGATGCTCGGCCGAAGGTCGGTCGGGTTGGTATACGCGAGCAACACAAACGGCGAGGAAGTCGCCTCAGCCTTATTCAAATCGTCCCGCAATGCATAGGCGCGCCCCCCAACCATCAACGCATGTTCCTCATTGGGGTTGAAGCCGATCTGCGTGCTGTCGTTCTGGACATAAATGTTACCCAACTGCTGAGAAGGCCCCAGATCCCCCGTGCCGATGCCCGAGGCGATGACAATCTCTGGCGGCTCGGGGCTCGTCGGATAGACCACCGTGTAGTGGCCCACCACCGACGGCAGGTAAAACGACGCGAAATTCGCGTTCGGCGCGACCACCTGCCTGAACCACCAGACCTTCAGTTGATTCCGATCCGGTAGCGCGTTAACCGGAATGATCGCGCCCGATTCTGCGGCTTTCACGCCGTTCGTGAATGGGTTGATGTATCCTGCCGGATAGTAATTATCCCCGCTGGCGATGTAGCCCGCAACCGAATAGTCCGAGCTTGGCGGCGTCAGCCGCTGGCCGACATTCACGGTGGCCGAGAGGTCAGCCACTCCGTCCGCATTGAGGTCGTTGATGGTCGCAACCGCATCTGAACCCGCTAGTGGCCCAGCCCCGTCGGGATCCTCCACAGCCACACTGCCAAGTTTGTCTTGGGACTGGATGTAAAGCGGCACATACCACGGCGTGCCCGCGCCAACAAACTTCAACAGCGTGCGACTGGTCTTATCGCTGGAAGTCGAGAAGTCCGCCAACAAGCGCTGGGTCTTCACGTCAATATTTACCTCGGTTTCTGCGGGATCGTCTTGAAAAATCACCTGTGGCAAATGGGCTGCCTCGAACTGTGGCCCCGTGCTAATCCCGCAGCCACTATCGGTCACCGTCACCGGTTGGAATTCAGTAAAGGTCGGCCAAACCTGGGTATACTTGCGCAAGTACTTGGGCCAGTGAATCGCAAGATCTGGCGATTCAGGCGGCGTCAGGAAATGAATCGCCGCGTCCTGCTTCTCGAGCCAATAAATCACGATTCGTTCGGGATTGGAATTCTCGCGCTCGGCGTGATAGACCAGTGTGCCATTGGCCAAGGACGTCGTGCCGTAAAGCGGCTTGCTCGCTTGGGTGCTATCAAACGCGATTGAGGGGATCAATTGATCATCCCCGTTCTCAGGATCCTCTTGGCGAGGCCGGATCTGCTGGCCCAACTTGGTTTCGATGGTCGCCGCCTCCGCCACCATCTTGACCTCCACGACGTCTGCCCCTAAAAATTCGTGCGATCCGCCGCCAGCCTGTTGCAATCCACCGAGGTATTCAATAAAAACGCGGCCCTCAACGTTGTAGGCATGCAAAGATGCCTGGCCGTTGATATTATCAAACCACAGCGTGCGCTGCTCGGTAGGAGCCGTTGCATGGGGATCAGTGGTCAAGTTGGAACCCACTGGCGTAAACTCATGGGCCACATGACTGGGAACAAGCGTGCTGTACACTGGATTCACCGCAACGATGTGGCCGGTGGGAATTTTGACAATGGGCGCGGTAAAAGATTTTTCCGTCCAGTAAATCGTCCGCGGTGTTTGCATTGAGGCCGAGGACACCGAAAAAACTTCCGTGCGGAATTTGTAACTTGCAACCGTTTCCCCAGGAGCACTGGTATCCGGCAGCTTCGACACCCATGTTACTGTCACCCGGCCCGGCTGGGTGGCAAAAACCTTGTTGGCATGCGGGCTGTAATAATAAGTCAGGACGGGTGCGAATTCCTGCAAGGTGGGAGAACTAATGGTGGCCTTCGCGTTGCCTGCGAGAGTGAGATTGTTCCCCTCGACCGTATTCACCCGCTGGCCCAACAGCGTTGCGCCGCTGGCGAGTCCATTGGGCACGCTGTCCACCGTGACGATGTTGCTGGTGGTGGAGCTACTTGTGACCGTGACATTTCCCATGGCTGCGAGCGGCTGACGGAGCCCATTCAAATTGGCGAGGTAAGCGCTGGAGAAAGTCTCGCCCGGCAGCACGGGTTGGGACCGCCAGTATGACTGGGAAGTGGTCACCCCGCTCCAATTTACCAGCGGACGCTGGATTTCATCGCCAAAAAAGTAGCGCGGCACGCCAGAGGCGAAACTGTTGCCCATGCTGGCCCGCGCCAGCACGATCGTCACCACCGGCGCGGCGAGCACGGTCTTGTCGCTGGCCATCGGATAACGCCCTGAGGTGATGCCAGAGGTCGAGATCGGACCCACCGTTGAAGAGGTGTTTGCCTGGCCCGCATGTTGCGGAGTGGTAACCGCATTGCCGATCGCAGTCGTCGGCGGGGCGATGGCAATGGTTGGCGGCACAATGCCATAGCCACTGCCGCCGTCATTAACAATGATCGAGGTGACCACGCCGTCGGTTAGAACAGCCGTCGCCGTCGCTGTAATTCCATCGGCCGGAGGTCCTACGATGACAGCAGGAACTGATTCATAACCCGCGCCGCCGCCGCGCACCGTAATGGCATCAACCACCCCGTTTAACACCGTGGCTGAACCACCGGCGCGGCGACTATCGAGCAAGTTCGTCGCACCACCTCGAATTTCAAACTGAGCTTGAGCCAGCGGTGCCAGAAATAGACCAAGGATCAAAACGAAAAATCGCAAATTCATAAGGTGAAAAGTGGGACTGTTTGATGTCTTTGAGGAAAATGAAAACCGAATGCTTTGGCACTCCATGCATTGACCACCACGCACCAAATCTTGGTGAAACGACCACCAAAACGCGGGACCGGCGGCCACATCGTCTGGCGGGAGTCTGCGCCTGTCTCTGGCCTTGCTGAATTCATGCGATGGCGGTTACAGTTCACTTACTTGGCGGTGTTCGCCGTCTTGATGGAAATCGCTTCAGACGCGCCGCTTTTGAATAGGCGTTGTTCCAAGGCGATCAAGCGCGCTTCCATCGTTTCATCCTTGGCGGCAAGCTCCCGGCGCAGTACGGCGTTTTCTTCCTGTACGGTCTTCAGCTCGCGGGCGAGCTCCTGGGTCGCAGAGACATTGAGCATCGCAATCGCGTCGTAATCCACGGCTCGGAAGTCGTTCACCTCGCGGCCATAAACAAAGACATCTCCTTCGACCTTCAAATCCGTACGAAACTTGCCCGCATCGACCTCTAGCACCTCGAACACGCCCTGAGCTTTATCGCCGATCACCTTAACGCGTTCGCCCTTTTTCAAGTCCGTCGCCAGCACGATCCAGCCGTCCTTGACCGTGGCCTTGTGATAAATGTCAGGCACCACGCCGATGGATTGGTTGACTGCCTGCGGATAGACCGTCTCCAACTGCTGAGCGATCACCTTCTTCTGCGGCTTGTTGCTTGTGAGTTTAGTATCGATGTAACTATAATCTGTGATGTTGATTTTCATCAGATTATCGAGATCGACGCGAGCATCGGAGATGCCCTGAACTTTCTTAATCCGCGAATCCGACAAATTAAGCATCCCGTAACTTAAAATAGCACCATAAACCTCTAATTTATAGCTCGGGTACGAGGTGCCGATGCCAACGTTGCCAGAGTCATTAACAACCAGACAATCCACTTCCGCCGCAGCACCATTTTTGGAAGCGATGCTGTATTTCCAGCCTGACCCGTCCGTTCCAAAGATGGTTTTCCCTGACATCGGGGAAACCCCTGACGCCGCAAGTGCCACTTGTCCAACGTAGAGGGGTGGAACCAGATTCGCAGGATTCCAGGTTGTGGTAGAAACCATAGCCCCAGCAACCTGCAATTTGGATGTTGCGGCAGCAACCCCGATGCCGACGTTGCCACTAACGGGATTAAGAAGCAGATCCGCGAAGCCAGCACCATTGTTGAGTTCTTTCACCTGCAGAACTCCTTTCCCATCGTCCATCACTCCAATTCCCATCGATTTTGCACCAATACCGTTTTGAATTTGCAACTGCAAATTGTGCTGTTGAGCCGTGATATCATTACTACCCATTGTTCTCTGGATCGTCATTCGATTTCCCGGAGTGTTCGTGCCAATACCGACGTTGCCCCCATTGGGATTGAGTAAAAGCGGATAGTTAAGGCTTGCAGAGAAGTAGTCCATACTCTGGAGCCAGAAACCAGAGCTACTATTGCTACCCATGTCGAGCATCGCGTTGCTCGCACCACGGAAACGCGCGACCAAGCCCGCGGATTGGATTGATCCCGACATTGCAGGAAACCCTAAACCCGCTCCGACGACATCTAATTTTGCAACCGGCGAAGTTGTCCCAATGCCGACATTGCCACCGCTGGAATTGAGTAGCAAATTTTGAGCACCAGCGCCTTCTTTGTAGGCTTGAATAAAGCCAGTGCCATTGCCAGTGCCGTCAACGCCGATGCGCAGGCGCTCGTTCGTGTCGTCGGCAGTGATAAGCAACTGCGGGGTGGATGTGCTGGGGCTCGTGTTGGCTCCGCTGACGGTCAACAAAGCGGGCGGGGCACTCGTGCCAATCCCCACGTTACCAGAATCCAGCGTGGTCAGGGCACTTCTACCATTGGAGCCGAGTTGTTCAGCATACTTGGCGCGGAAGGCGTAGGCGGAACTGACGATCTGCTGGCGTGGGGTGATTTCATTGTCCACCGCTACGGTGCCGTCGTCGATGGTGACGCCGAGGAAGCGATTTGCACCGCCAAAAACCGAGAGGTCGCTGATTTTCACGGTCGGCACACCCTTGGTGGATTCCGAAAAGCCGAGTGTCGTGCCTGCAGTGGCGACGCCTTGGCCGATGAGCACGCTGAATTCGCCGCCGGAAATCGTTACGGTCTGCTGTTCGGAGTAGAGCAGATTGGCCAACAAGACGTTGGAGGCGTGATCCCAAATGCGAAAGGTGACGGTGCGGTTCACCGGGGCAGTGGCACCCACCAGCCCACCCGTGGAATCCAATGCACGCCCTTGATAACTGATGTAGCCGGGCACTGCACTGGTAATGGTCTGTCCGTGGGTGGTCCGCAGCAAACACAGAGTGGCGAAGAGAATGGCGATCTTTTTCATATGGGTGACTTTAAGAGTTAGAGGTGTGGATAAAAGCTGAAATGGGAAAGCTGATCGTTAAAGTTAAGAGTTTGAAAAACGGGATGGCTGACATGACTGCATTCATAATTCTGCTTTCCAAATTTACTGTGTCAGCACTCCGATTTCCGAGACGCGGCGGAGTTCGATGGTGCCGGTGACGGTAAGGGTGTCTTTGCGCAAGCCAGTGATAGTCTCGGCGTAGGTGCCAGCGATGACACTACTGCCGTAACCCGTGGCCGCGGTGCCGATCGGAGCGGTGGCTGCGAAAGTGAAGGTCAGCGCACGGCTGATGTCGTAGCTTTCCTGGCCGGAGACGAGGATGGTGCTACCGCTTTTATTGTCGTGATCGGGGTGGTACTGGTGAACGAAGGGACTTACTGGGTCGTTGAAAGGGGTGGAAATGGTGCGGGTCAGGGTGCCGCCCAAGGCGAAGTTGCCAGTGCCAGTGTCAAGCACGCGGTCGAGCGGCAGGTGCGCTGCGACGATGCGTGAAGCATCGGCTTTATCAGCTGGGTAGAGTCCGCTTTCGGTGGTGCAAATCCCAAGGTCGTGCGGTTCGGCGGCGAGTTTACCGAGGAACACTTGCGACAACACCCGCGCGTTGCCGTCATCGTCGACGTGGATGATGTAGCGCAGTGGATACGACTGAAAGGTGGTGGTGCCACTATAGCCCGCAGCTTTATTTTGCACGCCACTCACTTTAGCATCGCCGATCCACAAGCCAGCGAGCGATGACTTGCGCGCGGTGGCGGGCAACTGAATGTCGTAGAGATTGGCACTATCGGTAAAGCGCAGCTGCGAGGCAAAGAGAGCGTTCGCTGCAGCCGCGACCATGGCTGGGTTACTTCGGTCGATGCCGAAACTCAGTTCGACGGCAGCATTGGGACCGACCACTTCGGTGGAGGAGCTTACGATCGGGGTTTCCGTCCATGTGCTGGTGGCGGCGGTATAAATGCGGCGGGTGAGCGGCACACTGCCGGATATCGCCTCTTGGCCGGCCGGCGCGGCGTTGGAATCGACGGGCGCTATGGTGATGGTGCTAGCAGTGGAGCTGCGATTGAGGATGCGCACGGTGATGACCGAACCGGCGCGTCCATAATCCAGCCCCACACCGGTGCTCACGCCGATTTCCACAGGCGCGTAGAAATTTCCGACGACTTCCGAGTCAAACCAATAAGCTTGGTTTCGATCCAATTTTTCGGTGGCCGTGGAGAACAGCGGGACGGGATTGGATGCGCCTAACTCCCCGCCTGCGTACTTGTAGATTTTCACGTTCGAAGCGATAGCTGCCGGAAAAGTGGCGAAGTAACTACCGATACTTGGGAAGGAACTGCCATTGAGTTTGCTCGGGAAACCCATGAGGTTGGCGCCATTGCGCACCCAGTTGGCATTAGGCGGCAAGACCTTCTGCGGAATCGTCACCATGTAAGCGTTGGCCGTAGTACCGCTGCATTTCACCAAATACGCCGATTGACCGACCATCTGGGTCAGCGCGCTGACCGAGCCGTCGCTTTTCCACACCGTCCACTCTGACGTGCCCGCAGACGAGACCAGCGGCGAGGTCATGAACTGGATCTGATTGGGATTGGCGTTCCAACGCCAGACTTCCTGTACCTGGGGATACGCTGCAAACAAGGTTGCAGGTGGCGCATAGCTGGCATCGCCGTGGAGATAAATGGCATTCCACCCGCCCTTGAGCGTGTAGGTCGTGTTTTGCCACTGCCCGTGGGCCGTGATAGCACAGAACAGCGAGCAAAGTGCAACAATCAGTTTTTTCATCGGACAGAGAGACGGTAAAATTCCTTGGTGCTGGAGCGCGGCGCCGCAAAGGCTGAAAGAATCCCAACGTCCTTCGCCTGATAGGCCTCGCTGCCTGTCGCAGATGCAGTCGCAGGAGCACCCACCGCGAAGGCAACCCGCGTCCACGTTTTCATGTCGAGCGTGCTCTCAATCGTGTAAACCTTGCCCGTGATCGCAAAAAACTCGAAGCGCACGCTGTCCGCGAGTTTCTCCTTAATGCTCAAGCCGAAACGCTCCGTGGCATCGCCCGCGAAGGTCCCTGCCACGTATTCCATCCAGTTGCTCTGCCCGTCTTTGTCGAAATCGCCATTCCGATCGATGAGCGTGAGATCCCACTCGCCATTGTCATTCTGATAGTATCCAGCCTGATAGAGCTGCCAGGCTTCCCAGTCGTCGGGCAGACCATCCTTGTCCTTGTCCGCACCGAGCGTGAGATCCAAGCGGACGCGCTCACTCCCCTTGCCTGCCGTTAAACTACCGCTCACTTCGATCGGATAATAC
>CAILVZ010000146.1 GCA_903837825.1 Akkermansiaceae bacterium
AGGCGACTGCAAGGTGGCAAGAATGGTGCTGCCAGCCTGTACCTTGTCGCCCAAGGCAGCATGCACCCGAGCATCCAAAGGCAAGTAGAGATCAACACGCGAACCAAACCGGATAAAGCCAAAGCGCTGGCCGCGCAACAGCATATCGCTGGCTTTGGCAGAGCAAAGAATGCGTCGCGCAATCAACCCGGCGATCTGAACACAAGTGACGTCCTGCTCACCGCCACAGCGCAACCAGAGTGCACTGCGTTCATTTTCAAGACTCGCCTTGTCCAGCGCCGCATTCAGAAATGAGCCTGGGTTATACCAAGTCTGGCGAACCTGACCGTCCACCGGGCTGCGATTGGAATGCACGTTGAATACATTCATAAAAACGCTGACCTTGATGGCATCCCGGTCAAGGTAGGGATCGCAGGCTTTTTCAACAACCACAACACGGCCATCTGCCGGCGAGACCACGGTCAAGGCATCACCAGGCACTTCACGCGGAGGATCACGAAAAAACTGCAACACAAACAGTGCAGCGATCCATAGCAAGCCAGCCAGCCAGGCGCTCCAGAACAGCGAAGCACCCAGCGCCAGCACGACCGCTATCGCAAGGAAGGGCCAGCCTTCGCGAGCAATCAGCGGATGGGGATAGTCAGGTTTGGACATACCTGGTTCCGATCAAACAATATCGAACAAGATTGTCGAACAACGACAACAATCAGTTCTTGCTCTGATCGACCAGGCGATTGCGTTTGATCCAGGGCATCATTTCGCGCAACTTGCCACCGACCTGCTCGATCGAATGCTCGGCGGTCATGCGACGACGCGACAGAATGCTGGGAGCACCGGCACGATTCTCTAGGATGAAGTCCTTGGCATACTCACCAGACTGAATGCGCGCCAATACCTCGCGCATGGCGTTCTTGGTGTCCTCGGTGATGATCTTCGGACCCGTGACGTACTCGCCATACTCGGCATTGTTCGAAATCGAATAATTCATATTACCGATACCACCTTCGTACATCAGGTCTACGATCAGCTTCAATTCATGCAGACATTCGAAGTAAGCCATCTCAGGCGCATAACCCGCCTCGACCAGTACCTCGTAGCCTTTTTTCACCAGCTCGACACAGCCACCACACAACACGCTCTGCTCGCCGAAAAGATCGGTCTCGGTTTCTTCCTTGAACGTGGTCTCGATAATGCCGGCCTTGCCACCACCAATTGCCGAAGCGTAAGACATCGCCAGAGCACGCGCCTTGCCAGACGGGTTCTGATGCATAGCGATCAGACACGGCACTCCGCCGCCCTGTGCATAGGTTGAACGCACGGTATGGCCAGGGGCTTTCGGCGCCACCATCCACACATCCAGATCAGCACGCGGCATCACCTGGCCATAGTGGACGTTGAAGCCATGGGCAAAGGCCAGCGATGCGCCTTTCTTGATGTTGGGCTCTACGTCGTTGCGGTAAACCTCACCAATGTTCTCGTCCGGCAGAAGGATCATCACAATATCCGCGCCCTTGACCGCATCGGCCACTTCGGCCACCTTGAGGCCGGCCTTCTTGGCCTTGTCCCAGGAAGCGCCACCCTTGCGCAAACCGACCGTGACCTTGATGCCGGATTCATGCAGGTTGAGCGAATGAGCGTGACCCTGCGAGCCGTAACCAACAATCGTCACCTTCTTGCCCTTGACCAGGGAAAGATCTGCATCTTTGTCGTAAAAGACCTTCATCGTTTTTCCTTTCTGCCTCTCAAAACGCACCGCAAACGCTGGGCTCGGGGCGCGACCTCATTACATCGAACCTGATCATCAGGCCCGTAATACTCGTTCGCCTCGCGCAATTCCGGAGGCTCCTGTTCTAACTGTCTCGAGAATGGCACTCTTGTCCAGCGCCAAAATGAACGCGTCCAGCTTGGAGCCCGCGCCAGTCAGTTCGATGGTGTACGTCGAATCAGTGACATCAATGATGTGGCCACGGAAAATATCACTCATGCGCTTCATTTCCTCGCGCTCCTTGCCAGTGGCTCGCACCTTGATCAGCATTAATTCGCGCTCGATGTGCGGCGACTCCGAGAGATCAACAACCTTGACCACTTCGATCAGTTTGTTCAATTGCTTGGTGATCTGCTCGACCACGGCTTCCGATCCGGTGGTGACAATAGTCATGCGCGACAGCGACTCGTCCTCGGTGGGAGCCACCGTGAGCGACTCAATATTGTAGCCACGGGCAGAGAACAAACCGGAAACACGCGACAGCGCGCCAGCTTCGTTCTCCAAGAGTATCGAAATGATATGTCTCATCAAGGCTTCCATGCTGAGGCCAGACTTTGCGCGCGCTCGTGGCGCAGCTCCGTCCGACTCCCTTCAGCTCAAGTTATCAAAATTGCGATCGGACTAGCGCGACCACAGGTGAGTAAAAGTACCGTGAGGCAGGGGCGAGAGAATCACCGCGATACCGAACTGCCATCATGAAGACAGCAACATCGCAAGAAAACATCGGGCTTGGAAACTACAGCTCTTCGGACAGGATCATCTCGGTCAGGCCTTTACCACCTTGCACCATCGGGTAAACGTTCTCGGTCTGATCGGTCATGAAATCCAGAAATACCAAATCGTCCTTGCGCGAAAAAGCCTCTTCGAGGGCCCCCTCGACATCCGCTGGCTTGTCCACCCGAATCCCGATATGACCGTAGCTCTCGACCAGTTTCACAAAGTCGGGCAGCGCGTTCATGTAGGACTCGGAGTAGCGATTACCGTGGAAGAACTGCTGCCACTGCCGCACCATGCCCATGTACACACACAGGCTACTACGAAGAGGACTATCGTGG
>CAILVZ010000147.1 GCA_903837825.1 Akkermansiaceae bacterium
CGCCGATGAGGGATCCTACGTTCACTACATTGAAGGTTGCACCGCGCCGATTTACAACTCGGATTCACTGCACTCGGCCGTGGTCGAAATCATCGTGAAAAAGAACGCCCGAGTTCGCTACACCACGATTCAGAACTGGTCGAATAACGTGTACAACCTGGTCACCAAGCGTGCAATCGCTCATGAGGGTGCAACCATGGAGTGGATCGATGGGAACATCGGGTCCAAGGTGACCATGAAGTACCCATCGGTTATCCTGGCGGGCGAGTATGCTCGCGGTGAAACCCTATCGGTCGCATTTGCCGGCGAAGGTCAGCACCAAGATGCCGGTGCCAAGATGATCCACATGGCTCCACACACCAGTTCGTCAATCATTTCCAAGTCGATTGCTCGCGGTGGCGGAAGAACCTCTTACCGCGGCGAGATTCGGGTAAACCCAGGCGCTCACCACTCGGCTAACACCGTGCGTTGCGATGCTCTCTTGGTCGACACCATCTCTCGCTCGGACACTTACCCAATGGTGGATGTCCGCGAAGACGACGTGTCCATGGGGCACGAGGCAACGGTTTCGCGCGTCAGTGAAGAGCAGTTGTTTTACCTGCAGTCTCGAGGTATGGCGGAAGACGAAGCCATGGCAATGATTGTTCGCGGATTCATCGAGCCAATCGCTAAAGAATTGCCGATGGAATACGCACTCGAACTCAACAAGCTCATTGAAATGCAAATGGAAGGTGCTGTCGGCTAGTGACAACACAAACACAGACAGCCCAACACGGACTGGCTGCGCACAGCCATGGCGCGGGCGTTCCGATTCAAACGAGATCCGAGAGGTTGCGATCGGCCGATGTAAGCGACTTCGCTCCGATTTCCAAGCGCGAGGAGCAGTGGCGTTATCTTGACGCCGACAAGCTTCGTGGTCTCGACGCTGACCAGCTCGAGGAGTATTCAGGCGACCTCGCGTTTACTGGTCCAGCCGATCTAGAAACTTCCTGGGTGAACCCCGACAACGCGCTTTTCGGCGCCGCTGGTCTGCCGGAGGATCGCCCAAGTGCCGCCGCCTGGGGTTCTGCCCAAGCTGCCTACCTAGTCGACCTGCCAGCGGAGTACGTTGCCGATCAAGACATTCAGCTCGTAATCAACTCGGAGAGCATGGAGCCAAGTGCTCTGCACCTCATCTTGAATGCTGGCCGGCACTCGAAGGCCACGGTAATCATTGACCACCGAGGCGACGCAATTTTGTCGGAAAACATCGAGATTCTGGTTGGCGACGAAGCAGAACTCACGGTCGTAAGCATTCAGGACTGGAACTCGAAATCGGTGCATGCTTCGGCTCAACTCGCCAAGCTTGGTCGAAACTCAAAGCTCCGCCACGTTGCGGTAACCCTTGGGGGACAAACCGTTCGAGTCACCCCATCCGCTAGCTTCACGGCACCCGGCGGAGATGTTGAAATGCTAGGCGTCTATTTCGCCGACGCGGGGCAACACCTGGAGCATCGTTTGTTCGTCGATCACGCGGTAGCAAACTGCAAGTCTCGAGTGACCTATAAGGGAGCACTTCAGGGAGAC
>CAILVZ010000148.1 GCA_903837825.1 Akkermansiaceae bacterium
AACCTGCCTCGTATGTCAGTCCCGTTCCTGTGCAATCGCGAAAGCCCAAGGCTCGGCATCCGATTTTTCAAAATCAGGTTACCGTGCTGCATTTCAAACTCCAGTCCGCCGATGCCGCCAATTTGGAGAAGTCCACCGCATCCATCCATGCCCAATTCGAGGCCGCCGTGCGCGCTGGCATGGAAACTTCATCCGCCACAGTCCTTTGGTGGATGAGACGCCTGCCGACATGGCTTTATCGCCGCTTTCTTCAAAACGACACTGCTGGCCAAATCGTCTCTTTCTTTCAATCGCACACGGGCGAATTTCTTCCGAACGTCCGAGAAATCTGTGGGGCGCGAATCGCAAACGGCTGGCATATCCCCTCGGTCGCGCAACCGCCCGGGAGCGGAATTTTTTTTAGTGAACGCGAGGGACGCCTCACCGCCACAATTTCGTGGCGAGAGGGCACACTGAGCGTGAAGGAAGTTGGGACCATGGAATCGAGCCTGCGAGCTGATCTTCTTGGTGCGTGATCTTGATCCCGGCTGGCCAGACGGGTATGGTGAGTTTACTTTTATGAAACCAGTCACCATCTACGACACGACCCTGCGCGACGGCACCCAGGGAACGGGGATTTCCTTTTCGATCCTCGACAAGATTCGTGTCGCCCAGAAGCTGGACTCGTTTGGTGTTGATTTCATCGAGGGTGGTTGGCCTGGATCGAACCCGCGCGATGCGGCATTTTTCGCCGAGGCGGCGAAGCTCACTTGGAAAAACGCACGCATCGCCGCCTTCGGAAGCACCCGCCGAGGAAGTATGGCGGTGGAGGCCGATGCCCAGGTGCGCGTGCTCCTCGAGGCTCAGACACCGGTTGTCACGATCGTTGGAAAAACTTGGCTTCTCCATGTCACCGAGGTTTTGAATGTAACGGCCGAGGAGAATCTTTCCATGATTGCCGACACGGTGGCCCACCTCAAAAAGCATGGCCGCGAGGTATTCTACGATGCCGAGCATTTCTTCGACAGCTACAAGGATGACCCGGAATACTCCCTGCAAACCCTGCGGGCCGCGCGTGATGCCGGAGCAGATCTCCTCGTGCTTTGCGACACAAACGGTGGAACTCTTCCAGGTGAAATTCGTAGCATCACAGCAACGGTCATCGCCGATCTGAAATGTCCTGTCGGTATCCACACGCACAATGATTGCGGTCTTGGCGTGGCAAATGCCATCGCTGCCATCGAAGCGGGAGCCTGTCAGGTGCAGGGAACCATCAACGGCTACGGCGAGCGCGTTGGAAATTGCAATCTCACCACCATCATTCCCACTCTGCAGGTGAAAATGGGCATCCCGTGCGTGCCGGACCTCACCGCACTGCGCGAGGTCTCCCGCTTTGTGGACGAGTTGGCAAATGTGCCTCAGGACATCCGGGCCCCATACATCGGCACGGCGGCCTTCACCCACAAGGGCGGCCTCCATGTTCATGCCGTGCAAAAAATTTCCCGCACCTACGAGCACATGGACCCGACTTTGGTGGGGAACTCGCAAACGATTCTCGTCTCGGACATGTCAGGCCAGAGCAACATTCTGGCGAAGGCCTCCGAACTGGGGATCGAACTTCAGAAAGGCGCACCAGAGGTCTCGGCCATTCTCAAAAAAGTGAAGGAAATCGAATCGCAGGGCTACGAATTCGAGGCGGCCGACGCCTCCTTCGCGCTCCTCATACGCCGAACACTCGGACGCCACAAACCGCTTTTCGATCTCAAGGAATACCATTGCTCATTCCGGCAATCGAATCAGCTTGGTTTTACAACCTGCGAAGCCACCGTCAAACTCCATGCGTCGGGTCGGCCCGAATACACCGTGGAGGAAGGCGATGGTCCGGTAAACGCCCTTGATGCGGCGCTGCGCAAGGCTCTGCGGCCCTTTTACAGCTGGATCGATGAAGTGCGCCTCACGGACTACAAAGTCCGCATTATTGACGGCACACGCGGCACCGCGGCCAAAACCCGCGTGCTCATTGTCTCGACCGACGGAAAATCCACATGGGGAACCGTGGGCGTTTCAGACAATATCATCGAAGCAAGCTGGCTGGCACTTGTAGACAGCTACGAGTTTTACGCCCTGCGCGCTGTGCCCGAGTTGCCTTA
>CAILVZ010000149.1 GCA_903837825.1 Akkermansiaceae bacterium
AACGATCCGTGTCCGCTGGATTCGAAGAAAAAGTTTAAAAGCTGCTGCGGTGCGACGGGCAGCAAAGTTTGCTTTAAAGTTAGCGCGTAGGCTGGAACTTCGACCTTTGACCCTAGTGTGCCGGGTTAGGGAGTAATCATTGAGGCAGGGAGTTTCCCAACGCAGGCGGAGGGAAGTCGGGAATTGAAGGATGACCGATTCCCGGAAACATCTCTCTGGGATCCGTCGGCAAAAGCAACGATGGCGTTGCCGGCATGACGAAAGTGTATCGTGTTGGCACAGTCGGTCGTGTTGAAAAAATAAAACTCCTCCAACATTGGATTTTTTCCAGAAGCGGGAGATTGAAAGGTATTGATCTGGGCGCAGGTGGCAAACAGGGCGATCTGGCCGGGACGCTCTAGCTGGTTGATTTGCCGTATTTTGGATATTTCCTGACCCGTGGGACCACCGGTGAGTTCCGTGTTCACGCCGAAGCCAAAATAACCGTTTTTGAACTTGGGCTTGAAGCTCGCGCCCATCGAGGTGAAGGCAAAATCGGGAACATTTCCTGCAGAATCGGCGATGTATGGCCCGAGGGGGCCCTTGGATTTCTCCAAAAGACGCTGACCTTCCTTTTTGGGGCCTGAGGCACTCTCAAATCCAAACCACCACTGGACTCCGTCGGTTAGACTTTCACGAGAACGAAAGAAACGTCCGTTATTTTCGCCCAGATAAGTCTGGGCAGCGATACTCAGTTGGCGAAGTGCGCTGGAGGATGACGCAAGAGTCGTCTGCCGTTTGATGGCCATCGCGGCCGGAGCGAGAAGAGTGAGAAGAACCCCGAGAACCGCCATCACGGCCAGGAGTTCAAGTAGGGTAAATGCACGCGAGGTTTTCATTCTTTGCGAAACAGTCGAAAAAAACCTTTGTTGGATGGGTTGTTCATTGTCAGGGTGAAAGATTTTTGGGTAGTGGTGGCGGTGAAAGGATAGCCGACGCTCTGCCAATCATTTAAAATTAGGTCATCCTTTTTTTGGAGCTGATAGAGGGCACCTTCAACGACGGTAAAATCGATCTTAAGCTGACCAGCAGGGAGAATTTCGTAGGATCGAACGATGGGGGCCTTTTTTAAAACTGGGGCGAAGCATTCATAGGTCCCAAAAGTGACGGCTTGGGCTTTTCCTAAAGCATCAGTGTAATAGTGAGTGTCACTCGCTGCACCTGTATAGGAAAAGGGAGCAATCGTCCAAACATCATAAGAGCCGTTGTTGATGTAACGAGTATCCGAAAAGGCAGGGGAGATAATCAGAGAATTGCCGATCCAAAAAGTAAAACTTTCATCATCACCATATTCGACAAATTCACTCCCGCCTTGTATCCAGTACGTCCATACGGGGCTGGCGAGAGGGTCTACCACCGTGGAGGTGATAGAACCTATGGTGAAAGAGGTGTTGAGACCGTAAGCATTAATGGAAAAGCTCAGGGCCCAAGGTGTTCCCGCAGTTTCCTCAATAACGGCGTTGAGCAGGTCGGTTCCAGTGCGAGGCGTGTTATCGGAGTTTGTCATCCCATTGTAATGCCACGCATAGATAATAGATTTTGGATTCAGACTGAATTCAGCGAAGGCGAGATATGAAACATTCGAACCGCTTCCAAGATGAATGGTGATTGAATCAGAGGATTCCGTGACCGAAAGGGTGGCATGGACATGAGTCGAGATCAGAGCGCAAAAGATAAGCAGGAGGGAGGTCTTCCAGTGGAATGCCTGACCCAAAATGGGATGCCGCATGTTTAC
>CAILVZ010000150.1 GCA_903837825.1 Akkermansiaceae bacterium
ACTAACGGTTGTATTACTCGACACACTGATATTCGATGTTGCGGCGAGCTCGTTGGTACCCGTGATACTTAGGTTCTTCGCAAGCGTAAGTGTGCTATTCGCAGTTCCAATCTTGGAAGTGCCCGACATTGTGACATTTCCGCCAACGATGCCGGTGCCGCCCAGTGTAGCGCTAGACGTAATGAAGACATTTCCCGTCGATGCAGTGTTGTTCCCATTGAGGAGGACCGTTCCTGAATCGAAGGATGAAAAGCCGTTGTAGTTATTATCTCCGTTCAGCGTCAGAGTGCCAGCGCCTGTCTTAAGTAGGTTACGAGCACCCGCGCCATTATTGTAGACCGCGCCCTGAATGGTTGTATTTCCCGAGCCCGCAAACGTCAAATTCCCGCCAACCGTCGAGCCAATGTCGAGAGTTTGAGAGAATAGAATATTGAGGGTAGAATTTGAATTAGTAAATGTCCTTGATCCAGAGGAGCCTGTGCTCGATGTCATCACGCTGTTGTTAGAAAACGTGAGGTTGGTTGCGCTTCCGCTACTCGCGGTGAACTTTAAGATCGCCCCAGCACTTGTGTTATTCCCGTAGGAGCCTAAGGTGTAATTCCCTGCGGTTGCTAGGTCAATGGTTCCTGCATTCGCATCCGATGAGGCGCCGCTGACAACAGTCGCACTCCCCAGCGCGTTCACATCGGTCAGTTTGAGCGTGGGGCCATTCGCGCCTGAGAGCGAGAATAGTCCATTCATGCTATTTCCTGACGTAATCGCCAAGGTTCCATCTGAAACGGTGGTGCCGCCAGTGTAGTTCGCCGCACCGCTGAGCACCAGCGTTCCGTTGCCGACTTTCGTAAGGGTCTTGCCAGCACTTGACTCAGTGATGTTGCCGCTGAGCGTGATATTCCCTGCTCCAATCGAAGAATTGGCAGCCAATGACACGCCACCGGTCAAGCTGGCATTTGATCCGCTGGTGTTGACCATGGCCCCTAGGGAGCTGATTCCAGTTCCATTGAGAACAATCGCCTCGCTCCCGATCGTCTGACCATACAAATCCAAGACCCCCGACACGCTGGTTCCATTGTTGGTGCTTCCAAGTGCATTCGCGTGAGCCAGCTTGAGGGTTGAACCTGCTGAAATCGTCGTGAGGCCCGTGAAGGTATTGTTGCCCGACAGCGTTACAATTCCAGTTCCTTGAGCGGTGAGGGCATGGTCGAAAGCCGTTCCGTTGGTGACTGCGCCCGTGATGTTGATATTCGCAGAACCAGCAAGCTTAAGCGTTTGAGCTCCAGTTGAGTTGTTGGAGAGGTTCATGCCTCCGATTTCAAGGGTGTTGTTAGCTCCATTGGCGGTTATGGTCCGGCCCGAGCTGGTACTGGTGTTATCCAGTCTTCCCATCGTTAGCGTTGTGTTGCTGCCCGCAAATGTGATCGTGCGGCTGGTTGTCGCAGTCACAACCCCTGTGCCGAGATTGAGGTTATTGCTACTGGTACTCGATGCCGTGCCAAAAGTGAGGTTATCGGTCCATGCCCATGTCTGATTCCCAGCGTTGGTCACCGCAGCACCGCTCGTGTTATTGAGGGCTGAATTTGCACTAATCGTCAAAGCACCCGAGCCCAACGCATTGGCGTGGTTAATGTTGAGGGTGCCCGCCGTGAGAGTGACACCGCCTCCAGCGCCGGAATTGTTTCCGCTGAGGGTCAATGTGCCGTTCGCCGCGTTCATCGTGGTGAGGCCGCCATAGGTATTATTGCCTGAGAAAATGGTATTTCCGGTTGAAGTCACGGTAACCGCACCCGCCGTTGCCGATCCTCCGTTCGCGATCGTACTTGCAACCGTGATGTTCCCCGCCCCCCCAAAGACGACCGTCCTGCTGGTACCTGAACCGCTTGATGTTAAGTTGTATCCGCCATTGAATACCAGAGCCCCTCCAGCGATCGAAGTCACGAGACCATTGCCGTTCGAGTTTTGAACACCGAGAGTGAAGGTCTGCGTGGCAGTGGAATTATTAAATATTCCAGCGGTCGAGGTAACGGTACTGTTCCCGTTGCCAATCACATCGAGGTAGCGGCTGGCGCTACCGTTAAAGGTGTACGCGATCGCAGTGCTGGTGAACTGGAGCATATTCACCGTCCGGTTACTCGTGAGATTGGGGGCGTTAAAGCTGCTACTTCCCGTATTTGAAAAAATGGCGACGTCCGTGTTATTGGAGCTGGAGCTCAGCTGTGGACCCGATGTCACCGTACTCCATGAGGCATTTGACGTCCAAGCATTAGAAGTCCCAGCCCACGTGTAATCCAATGCCCATGCGCTTGGCGAAATCGCGATGGCCGCGAGGACCATGAGTGCGCGGCAAAGAGTTCCAAGCTGAAAAAAAGAGAGGCCACAAGGAGACCAAATCCCTTGGCCTTGAACTGACGCAAAAGGATGCAATCTGGCGGCATGAGCCCGCGCCAGTAATTTTTTCATGATCTTAGGGTTTTTAAAGCGATGCACTGGAGGTTACTCAGATGCGGCGAAAGGAATGGGTTTTCAGACCTTTAACTTCCTCACTATAAGCAAATCCCAGCGCGGGTCATGTCGGATGAAGTGTGGACACCCGCAAATCGGGGGGCTGGCAGCAGGCAATCGGTCGTTGGCCCGATCCTCGCCAGAAAGCACGAAGACTCCTCAAGAAAAGGCGTATCGGTCACCCTAGAATGCCCTTTGACAGGATGGGCGGCATCTTGCATGGTCACCTACATGCAAGCGATGCAATTTGAAAAGTCAGTCGTTTCGATTCTGAAGCGTGACAATCGGTTTGACCCGCACGCCTATTTTTTCCTCAAGGAAGCGCTGGATTTCACCTTGAAGCGGATTTCTGAGACTAACGGCGGCCAAGCACGTCACGTTAGCGGGCCAGAACTTTTGGAGGGTTGCCGCGATTACGCATTGGAACAATTTGGTCCGATGGCCTCCACGCTCATGACCGAGTGGAGCGTCCGAAAATGCCAAGATGTGGGTGACATGGTGTTCCACCTGATTGAAGAACAGGTCTTCGGCAAGCAGGAGTCGGACAAAAAAGAGGATTTCTCCGAGGTTTTTGACTTTGAGGCATCGCTGATTGTGCCATTCCTGCCAAAGGGTAGGCGCATGGCCTTGAAAAGCTCAGCGTCGGAGGGCTGAAGTCCCCAGAGGATGAGGTACGCCGCTTTAGGCCTCTGAGTTCTCGGCTGATGCCTCAGGCAGAGGCCCAGCAGAGAAACCCGCAAGCGGCCGCACCAACGAGTTCGGTAGCGGGAAGACGCGCTCAAAGATTCCCGGGGCGATCTCAGACGCTTGAGAATAAGCATCGCGGAGCATCTCCAACTTGGCATCCAGGTTGTCAATGTAGTGCAGTGCGAAGGCCTCCGGCGTGCGCGGAAGCACTGGGGATCCAAACTCATACTGCCCGTGGTGACTACCGATCAGGTGGAGCAAATGCAGCCGCGTCATCTCGATGGTCGGCCTCAGCGCCTTCCACTCATCCGCCTGCGGGCTGGCGAGCAGATCGTTCCACAGCTTATTGGTCAGCTCGATGCCCAACGGGATGTGCCCGAGCATTTCTCCATGGATGCTGTGGATTTGGCTAAATCCATCCTCTGGGTATGAGTTCTCCCAAAGCTTCCCACAGTCGTGAAAAAGCACACCGGCAAGCATCAGGTCCCGATTGAGCTCGGGATAAACCCCGCAGATGGCCACTGCCGAGCGCATCATCTGAGCAACGTGCTCGACCAAGCCGCCGCGCCGCGCGTGATGGTTTTTCTTCGCCGCAGCCGTGCGTCGGAAGCGATCACCCATCTGGGAGAGAAATAACCCACAAAGCCCGTGCAGGCGGGGGTCCACGATCGATTCACAAAGCCCTTGGATTTCAGCAAAATCCCGTTCCTGTTTTTCCCGAATCTGAGGGTCTCCGGCGAGGAAGTCGGCGATGGCCTCGTCGTCGAGCGCGTGCCACTCAAGATGGCTTGGGTTGACCCCGTAGGTGTTTTGTGTCCACTCGCCCTCCAGCCGCAGAATGGTATTTTCTGCCAGCTGGGTGGCAGCCCCATACATCGGGCTATCTGACCATATTTTGAGCGAGAAATTCCCCGTCGAATCCGCGAAGACCAGCTCAAGATAAGGCTTACCGCCTTTGGTCAACTTTGCGCTCCGCGCCTGAAGCTGGGCATGGATCACGGCGACGATGGGGATCTCGCCGGATTGTTCCTTGATGGCGGCAATGGTGAGGGGGCTCATGATGGGGAATCGGGAGGTTTGGCAGTGCGGATGGCGAATTCATCCACTTTTTCAGCCAATTCACAACTTATTCGTGCCGGAGAGCCTCAATCGGGTCAAGTCCAGCGGCCCGCCGAGCCGGCATGAAACCGAAAATGATCCCGATCGCCGCCGAGAAGACAAAGGCAACGATGTTGATCTTGGGGTCAAACAGAAAGGGAGCCCCAACCACCTTTGCAAGCGTCGAGCAAAGGCCATAGGCCAGCAAGATCCCCACGACCCCACCCACACACGATAGGGTGACCGCCTCCACGAGAAACTGCAGTAACACCTCGCGGGCGCGTGCACCGATCGCCAACCGGATGCCGATTTCTCTCGTCCGTTCGGTCACGGAGACCAGCATGATGTTCATGATCCCAATGCCACCCACGAGGAGGCTCACCCCAGCCACCGCGCCTAACAGCGACGTCATCACTGCGGTGCTCGAGCTGACCGCCTCCGCAATCTGCCGGGTGTCCGAAACCGAAAAATTGTTCTGTGCGTTTCCCTTAAGCCCGCGCCGTTCACGCATCAGGATCGAAACGTCAGAGACAATCGCCTCACTCGGATACCCATCCTCGCCAGAAATCATCACTTGATCGATATTCTGGTTCGACGCCTTGGCTTCAATCCGCCGCCGGAGGGTACTAATGGGCATGATGATGTTGTCATCCAGATCATCCCCCCAACCCGCTTGGCCCTTTGGAGCCGTGACGCCGATCACCAGCACCGAGGTCGTCTTGAGGCGGATTTTACTCCCAACCGCCTCCAGCTTGCCGAAAAGTTCCCTGCGAATCGTCTCACCAATGACGCAGACCGGAGCGCCTTCGGTTAGATCGGCTTGATCGAAAAACCGGCCCTGGGAGAGCTTCCAGTTTGCGATCTCGAAATACTCAGGCGTGGTCCCTTGGATGTCCGTGACCCGGGCGTTCTCGAGCACCACTGCCGAGGCCCCGCCACGCGCGAGCGGCGCGACGGATTTGATTCCGGCGATTTGGCCCTCGATGGCTCGGACATCCGCTTTGCTGAATAGCGGCGCCCCACCACCACCCCAACCCTGACCCGCGCGCAACACCAACAAATTGCTTCCCATGCTCGAGATCTGGGCCTTTACCGTTTCCGTCGCACCGCGGCCGAGCGTCACCATCGTGATCACCGCGGCAACTCCGATGACCACCCCAAGAACTGTTAGAAATGCCCGAGTCAAATTGCGCCGAATCTCCCGAAGCGCGATGATGAAGGCATTGAAAAACATGGCGTGTGAAAAATGAGTTAGTGAATTGTGCCGCGAACGGAATGTCCATGAGCGATGACATCGGATTCGATCAAGCCATCCCGAACGCGGACAATGCGTTTCGCATGGGACGCCACTTCATCTTCATGAGTGACCATGATGATCGAAATCCCCCTGTCGTCATTGAGCCGACAAAGCAGCTCCATGATTTCGACCGTGGTCCTTGAGTCGAGGTTACCAGTCGGCTCGTCGGCGAAGAGGGTTCCTGGGTTCGTCACGATCGCACGGGCGATGGCAACGCGCTGCTGCTGCCCCCCCGAAAGCTCCGCAGGGGTGTTGCGCTCCTTGTCCCCAATACCCACGCTCACGAGCGCTTCACGAGCCAATCGCTTGCGCTCCTTCTGGGAATAACCACGGTAGAGCAGTGGCAGCTCGACGTTCTCAATCGCGGAAGTCCGCGCCAGCAGATTGAAGCCTTGAAAAATGAAACCCAACGCGTGCCGGCGCAGCAAAGAACGTTGATCCTTGCTCAAGCCCCCTACCGAAATCCCCTTAAAAACATAGCTGCCAGACGTCGGCGTGTCGAGGCAGCCTAACAGATTCATCAAGGTCGATTTCCCGGATCCGCTAGGGCCCATGACCGCGACAAACTCGCCCGTGTTGATTTGAAGATCAACGCCATTTAGCGCTTTGAATTCCGCATCGCCCTTGCCGTAGGTCTTTGTTAGACCGTGAAGCTCAATGAGACTTTCTTCGCTCATGAGGTGGGTGCAGGCTGGGCACTGACAATGATGGGCGCACCTTCTAACAGACCATCGCCCGTGGCTTCGGTGGAACGACCATCGCTGAGCCCAGTCTGCACGGAAACGGCGACGGGCTTGCCATCTCTGAGAATCCAGACCGTCGGGCCTGTCGAGCGCGGGACTGGCTTCGGCGAAGAGTCACCCCGCCACAGGCGACGACCTCCACCCGGCGAAAGGCTCTGGACAAGCGTCCGCTTGGGCTCCGTGGATTTACTAAGTTGTTCGACCACTGCCGGATCAAAACGCAGCGCCGCGTTTGGCACTAACAGCACCTTTTCCCGCTTCGCCACCGCGATGTCTGCCGTCGCCGTCATGCCAGGGCGCAAGCTCAGGTCGTCGTTGTCGACGCCGAGCTGAGTGTTGTAAGTCACCACATTGTTCGTGATGACAGAGCCGAAGGCCACGCGCTTGACCATCGCAGTGTAGGTCCGTGATGGCCAAGCATCCACGCTGAACGACGCCGGTTGTCCATCCGCCAAGCGGCCGATGTCGGCCTCGGCGACCGTCACCACCAAGTCCATTTTTCGCAAGTCCTCAGCGATGAGGAAAAGGATCGGCGCGGTGAACGAAGCCGCCACCGTCTGGCCGACCTGAATCGAACGCGTCAAAACAATTCCATCGACTGGCGAGCGGATGACGGCCTTGGAAAGATCGCGCTCGATCGCCTTCACATCCGCTTCGGTTTGCGCGACCGAGGCGTTGGCGCTTTCAAGATCAGCCTTTGCCCGTTCGACCGCAGCAGACGCCGAGTCCATCGCGGCCTTGGATGGCGTTTTCCCACCACTGACACGGCGGAGTTCTTCAAACCGTGCAAGGGACGCACGATTTTCTAACAAGGTCGCACTCGTCTGGCTCACGCGTGCCTTAGCAGCGAGCAGGATCGCACGGGCGCGTTCGGTTTGCTGGGTGAGCTTTGCGGTGTCCAACTGGGCGATAGGTTGGCCTTTTTTCACCACGTCATTGGTGTCGACGTAAACTTCGGCGACCGTCCCAGAAAGTTCGCTACCCACGGTGACCTGATTTGTCGGTGCAAGGTTTCCAGTGGCAGTGACGATGAGCGAGAGGTCACCTCGCTCAAGCTCGTGGGTGCTGTAAATCGGCCCAAGATCTTTATTGGCATTCCTCTCGTAGTACCAAAATCCCAATCCGATTAGAATCAACGCTGCCACAGCGCCTAACCATTTTCGCATCGGATGGTGCGGCTTCGCTTTAGTTAGGATTTCGGTGAGTTCCTTGCTGGATACGTCTTTTTTCATGAAGTGGAAGTCAGGGGAATGCTTATGACCAACCGCCGCCAAGCGCTTTGTAGAGTCGGATGTATGCGATGGCACGGTTGGCGCGAGTGCTGAAGAGGCTGTCTTCAAGGCCGAGCAATGAGCGTTGGGCATCGAGCACTGTGAGAATGTCGGTGACTCCCGCCTCATAGCGTTGCTGAGCAAGTCCGGCAGCTTCTCTCGCTGCGGCAGTGGCCTTCTCGAGGATCTCTAGCCGCTCAGTCGTGCGGCGGCAAGCAATCAGCGAGTCCTCAACTTCGGAAAGCGCTGTTAGAATGGTGGAACGATAATTTTGAAAGGCCTGCTCCTCAACGGCTGACTGAGCTTGGATGTTAGACCGGATGCGGCCGGCATCAAAGATCGGCCCAGAGAGCCCAGCGATAACCCCGGCGGTGGTCGTTTCTGGATTAAAAATTTTCCCAGCACCCAGCGCGTTTACGCCGAGCGATCCAGTGAGGTTGAGCGAGGGAAATCGTTCCGCTTGGACCGATCGAGTCGTCGCCGCTGCCGCGAGGAGTTGGTATCCCGCGATGCGAATGTCGGGCCGCTGGCGAAGCGTGTCCGCAGGGATGCCAATGGCGAGCGTTCGCGATGGATTAGGAATCGCTTGTTTGCCAGCACCGAGCAATGCGTCAAGTGCGCCTGGGTTCTGGCCGGAGAGGCGGGCGATGAGGTTGCGGGTTTGGGAGATCGATTGCTCAAGTGCCGGCTGTGCGGCGCGGGCTTGCTCAAGACTGGTCACTGCTTGATTCGATTCCAATGAGTCCGCCTCGCCAGCATCCTTCCGCCAATTGGCAAGCTGGCTGGTTTCCTCGCGTGTCTTGATCGTGCGAAGTAGCACTTGAAGCCCAGCCTCGTTCACCCGCAGGGTGGTGTAAGCGATCGCAATCTCAGAGGCGAGAGCCGCTTGGACCGAACGAAAATTCTCTCGAGTCGCACCAAGCTGTGCGGCCGCCGCCTCAAGCGAACTGCGACGCTTTCCAAAAAGATCCACCTCCCATGCGGCGTTCAGGCGGGCGGCTGAGGAGGATTGCGAATCGTGCCCCCCCGCATCAAACCACGAGGTGCTAGACGCGACGGATGTCGAGCCATTAAGCGCCGGGAAAAGTAAGGCAGCCTCTGAGTTCCGCCGAGCTTGTGACTCCCGCACTCGCGCAGAGGCGGATGCCATGGTTGGGCTGTTTTTGAGCGCCTCTGCGATGACTTTGGTCAGGGTGGGATCCTCAAATCGATTCCACCAGTGAGCGAGATCACGATCCGCCGACCCTACGGGAAATCCACCCGCATTTTTCCACTCCGTCGGCAGTGAATGCCGCCGATGTCCAACCATGGAATCCAAGCCACATCCGCTCATTCCGAACAGGCAAAGTCCGGCGAACAAGGTGGAGTTGAAAAATTTCATGAAATGGTCTGTCGAGAGCTTAGCCGTGGCACCACAGGAAAGGAAATAACCCGAGGTGGTTAACTTGCTGATACGCAAGCAGCGTCACCGAACTTACTCCCAGCTCAAAATTCGTGCGCGATTTGATGCAGCATTTCTCCCCACCCGTCCGCATATGTTGACCAACTTGTGTCTTCACATGGCGTTTTTCACTCGCCCGTGCCTGCCGGCCAACGACATCAATCCCCGCTCTTGAGCACCTTGATGAATGCATCTTGAGGGATGTTCACCTTGCCGAACATCTTCATCTTCTTTTTGCCCTCTTTCTGCTTTTCGAGTAGTTTGCGCTTCCGGGTGATGTCACCACCGTAGCACTTGGCCGTCACATTCTTGCGCATGGCCGAAATCGATTCCCGCGCGACAATTTTCCCGCCAACCGCCGCCTGGATGGCCACGACAAAAAGATGTGACGGGATCACCTCCTTCAACTTGCCCGCAAGCATCCGCCCATATGACTCGGCCTTGTCGCGGTGGACGATCGTCGAAAACGCTTCAACCGGATCCCCGGCGATGAGCATGTCCATCTTGACCATTTTCGCAGCGCGATAGCCCGCATGTTCGTAGTCCATCGATCCGTAGCCGCGAGTCATCGACTTAAGCTTGTCGTTGAAGTCCACCAAAATCTCCGAAAGCGGAAGGACGCAAGACAGCATCACGCGGGTGTCGTCGATGGTTTCGGTGTTGGTGACCTCACCGCGTTTTTCGAGAACCAGCTGCATCATGTCGCCGATGTATTCTCCGGGCACCATGATGTAAACATTCACGACGGGCTCGCGAATCTCTTGGATCCCCTGCGGGTCGGGGAAAAGCGTCGGGTTGTCAATGATCCGCTCAGTGCCATCGGTCATGGTCACATTGTAAATCACTGACGGATAGGTCGAAATCACATCCATGTCGAACTCCCGCCGCAAGCGCTCTTGAATGATCTCCATGTGCAGCAAGCCAAGGAACCCGCAGCGGAATCCAAACCCAAGCGCCGTCGAACTCTCGGACGAATAGGTGAACGCTGGGTCATTGATCTGTAGCTTGCCCATGGCCAGCTTGAGCGCCTCGTAGTCCGATGAATCCACTGGATAGATTCCGGAAAAAACCATCGGTTGGATCTCCTTGTACCCCGGCAACGCCTCGGGACACGGATGGGTGTTGTCGGTCATCGTGTCGCCCACCTTCACCTCGCTCGCCGACTTCATATTGGCAATCACGTAGCCCACATCTCCCGCCGTGAGAACATCTCGAGCACTCATTTTTGGAGTGAACACGCCAACCTCTTTCACCTCGTAAGTTTTACCGGTGGCCATCAGCTTGACACGCTGGCCTTTTCTAACAGATCCCGAGAAGACCCGCACATAGGATACCACCCCGCGGTAGGTATCATAGAGCGAATCAAACACCGAACAACGCAGGAGCTTGTCTGGATTCTCCACGGGTGCCGGCACGCGGGTGACGATCGCCTCCAAAATATCCTCGATTCCAATGCCAGCCTTGGCTGAGGCGGGGATGCAATCTTCAGCGGGAATGCACAGGATCTCCTCAAGTTGCTTTTTGCACTTCGGCACATCCGCCGCAGGCAGGTCGATCTTATTGAGGACTGGGATGATCAAGAGGTTCTGCTCGGACGCGAGGTGGAGGTTGGCCACCGTCTGGGCTTCCACGCCTTGAGCGGCGTCCACCATTAAAATGGCGCCCTCACACGCCGCAAGTGCACGGGAAACTTCGTAGGAGAAATCCACATGGCCGGGAGTGTCGAGTAAGTTGAGCTTATAGGTTTTTCCATCCTTAGCCTTGTATTCCATCGCCACCGGATGGGACTTGATGGTGATGCCCTTTTCCCGCTCCAGATCCATCGAATCGAGCTGCTGTGCCGTGCTTTCCCGCATGGTCACGGTGCTGGTGGCCTCCATCAGGCGGTCGGACAGCGTGGTTTTCCCGTGATCGATGTGGGCAATGATGGAGAAATTACGGGTCAGCTCGGTAGACATGAGAAAAAGAAATCGGCGTGGACACGGCGATGGAAAGCAGGAATCCGCTGACAATGCACTAAAATTCATCGCCCCACCCGATGGATCGCCACTGCGAATGCACTGCAAAACCGCATCCTAGCCGCCCACTCGTGAGTCCGTCGATCCGGATTAGCCGAAGCGGCGGCTGCGGCCTTTTTCGTTCTCTGCGCCACAGACTGGACATTTGACGGTGCTCACATGGCTCGTTTCCTCAAATGCGTGCAAACACAGTCGGCAAATCACTCGGTTGGCTAGCGAGCGCTTTTCTGCACGGACATGCAGCGTCCGCGAAACCATGGTGAAAAATAACACCATCCCCATGCTGCCAAGCATCGTTAAGAGCACGAAATCAGTGAGCGTCAGTTCCATGGGTGGGGGTATTGGTGAATCCAATGCCGAGCGCGATCCAGCGAACTGGCTTCTCGGGGGCAGGCGTGAACGAAATCCGGTGCAGCCATGCTTCGAGATCGGCGGCTCCAGACTCGCCACCCTTTTCTAACGAAACGCATTCTGCCACCACTCCGGCTGCGGTCAGCCGAATCAAGAACCGCCAAGAGGCCGACGACATCGCCGCGGTTACCGGCGTTTCGAAGTTCGGCAGCACCTCTGGAAGCTCATGCTGTGAAATGCCAGAAAGTGGGTAGAGGGTTGGGGTGATTTTTGACTGCGCGAGTTCGATGATCGGCCTCGGCGTGATCGGGTGCGATGGAAAAACCCTCACGCCCTTGTTTGCAAGCGGCATGGGTTTGATCCGATTTTCAGCCGGCAAGTCCACCAAGGCTGGGACATACGGCTCACGCGGGACTTGTGCGGCCGCTCGTGCCGCCACTTCCAATCCCTCAAGGCCTTCCCACTGAGCCGGTTCAAACCTCGATGGAAACGGCCCGCCTTCCTGGGCCCTCAGCGATAAGGCCCGGCCTTGCGGATCGTCCTGCAAGTAAATGACCGAGGCTTTCCGCAGAGAAACCACCTCTGGAACCGCCACCTGAATGCGCACCGAGGTGATGAGGAACGCAAATCCTAGACCCACCACCACCAACGCCACCACTCCGGGAAAAATCGGATTCGTGCCCATGCGCCAGCGAAAGACGCTCTCGAGATCTTTCGTCAAACGGTGCGATCGAACCCCGGATTCCGCCATCACTTTGCCTTAGGTTTGGAAGCTGGAACCAAGGCGGCCGGCTGCGATTTGC
Source organism: Akkermansiaceae bacterium (assembly GCA_903837825.1). Classification (GTDB taxonomy): domain Bacteria; phylum Verrucomicrobiota; class Verrucomicrobiia; order Verrucomicrobiales; family Akkermansiaceae; genus Luteolibacter. Next base: position 12,209 of record CAILVZ010000150.1, read on the forward strand.
CGACCATCGCCACGCGAAATCCACGATCTAACAAAAGCTCGGTCACTTCGCGCTCCGCGCCCACGGGCGTGCCAGCGTCGGTCTGCACCAACACGATCGACTTCGCAGTTGCTCCGCCAGACTTCAACTCGTCCAAGCGGTTGGTGAGCTCGCCCATCGACATCGCGTCCCTGCCGAAATGGATCCGCGGTCCTGGCTCACCCGGCCCCAAGGTCACCACCAAGGTGTCTTGGTAACGCTCCATTTGAAATCGAGAGGGCGCCAATTCTACCGCCACGCCCGATTGCAAAACCAACGATGGTCCTAACAGAAAAAATAGCTGAACCAGCGCAAAAATGTTGAGGATCGGCACCGCGTGCAGAAACCCAGGGCGCTCAGGCAAGGTCATTTCTAACTTCATGGCGCAGCGTGACGATTCGGCCCGAATGATTTCCTCCCCGCCGTCACTTCACCGCGAAACGGCGCAAATTCTTCTTCCTCGCGCGCATCGGCGATGAGGTTGACCATCTCGATCCCAACGCGTTCGAGGCGGTGGACGAGGCGTTTTGCCCGACCGAGAAAATACAGGTAAAACAAGTAAAGCGGCGTCGCCACTGCCAGCCCCATCACCGAAGTGATCAATGCGGCGAATACCCCAGCGGAAAGCTCTGCTGGGGTGGTAAATCCACCTTGCTGGCTGACTTTTTGGAAAGTCTCAAGCATCCCCAAGAGGGTGCCCAACATGCCCACAAGCGGCGCAAGCAATGCCACTCCGAGAATCGCCCGGATGTTGTTTTCAATCCGTGGAACCTCAAGTTGGCCAGCTTCCTGCGTCACGTCACGCAACTCGGTGCGCGGCAAATAATACCGCAACAACGCTGCATGAGCGACCCGAGCGACCGGCCCTGGCGCCCGCGCAGCTTCGTGCAGAGCCTCCGCAAACGCCCTACGCCGGATGTGTTGCGAAAGGCCCACCAGCAGATCTCCCACATTAATCCTCGCCCGATGAAAGAAAAACAGGCGATCGACAACACAAACCGTGCCAATGAACGCCAAGCCCAGTAAAAGCCAAGTCAAGGGGCCGCCCTGCTCGATCAGCCCAGATGGTTCTAGTAGTCCCAATATCATCTGCCCGAAGCTAAATCGTTCCCCCGCCCCTGACCAGCACACAAATCGCTCTTCCCGTTTTTCAGGTTTTGCCCCACGCTCCCCTCATGCGCCACATCGCCTCGCAACTGAAAGACCTCCTCCTCAAGAAATCCGTCCGCACCGGAACCTTCACCCTCGCCTCCGGCAAGGAAAGCGACCTTTACATCGACTGCCGGGTCACCGCGCTTGACCCGTTCGGCGCGAATTTCATCGGCGACCTCGGCTGGCACGCGGTCCGCTCGAAAATCCACTCGGAAAACCTAAAAATCGACGCGATCGGTGGCATGACGCTTGGCGCAGACCCGATTTCCCTCGCGGTCGGCATGGCCTCCGCCAACCAGCACCCAGCGGAAGCCCTCCAAGTCTTCACGGTCCGCAAAGAACCGAAAGGGCACGGCGCCGGCAAACAAATCGAGGGCAATTTCAAAGCCGGCGACACGGTCGTGGTGGTCGATGACGTGATCACCACCGGCGGCTCGACCCTCAAGGCGATCGATGTGATCGAACGCGAGGGCGGCAAGGTCGCATTCGCCCTCGTCCTCGTGGACCGCGAAGAAGGTGGCCGCGAGGCGATCGAAGCCCGCGGCATACACGTCATCTCGCTCTTCACCCGCAGCACCCTGCTGGATGCCTGACCGGACGCCGCCGATTTTCTCTTGATAAGAATCCAACCGAAAGCCGTATCAACACCCCAATGAAAAAACTACTCTCGCTCTTCGCCATGCTGGTGGCTCTCGCAGCTCCCGTTTTCGCCGCCGACCCGGAAGATGGCTTTGTCTCGCTTTTTGATGGAAAAACCTTGGACGGCTGGAAAGCCAACGAGGCACCCGAAGCCTTCTCGATCGAAGACGGCGCGATCCGCGCGAACGGCAACCGATGCCACTTATTCTATGAGGGCAAGGTGAACGATGCAAAGTTCAAGAACTTCGAACTCCGCCTCGACGTGATGACACGCGCCAACTCAAACGGCGGCCTTTTCATCCACACCGTATTCCTCAAAGAGGGTTGGCCAAGCGGCTACGAAGTGCAGGTCAATAACACCCACCGCGATCCGCAAAAATCCGGCGGCCTCTACAACACAGTGAAAAACCTAGTGCCTTTTGAAGACGACCAGTGGATGAAGTTCGTGATCACCGTGAAGAACGGGATCGTCACCGTGAAGGTGAATGACAAGGAGTTGGTGAATTATCAAACCGAAGCCGCTACCACCAAGCTACTCCCAGACGGCGGAACCCTTGCGATCCAAGCACACGATAAGGGCAGCATCACGCTCTACAAAAACATCCGCATCAAGGTGGATCAGTAAGCGAAGGATCCTCCTTCACACCGCTTTCCGCACTGGAGATCAACCGATCGGCTCAATCGATTCCAAGTAGAGCACTGGAGTCCGCGCTTCGTTGGACTTCTCCAAGTCGAGGGTGAGATGGATCCACCAGTCGTTCAAGTCGTCTGGGTCGATCAGGGTTTGATGAATGGTTAGACCATCGTCTGAAACGTGGGTGTGTCGAGTGTTGCGCGCTTCTGGGTCGAGCCGAATCTGATCGCGAGCACCATGATAAGCGTTGAGTCGCTGCAGCAGCCGCTCGTTCGACCACAGCTTACCACTTGAATCTTCTGGGCGAACCAGAACCATAACCGCCTCGGTATCGTAACGCGAAAGCGCGGTGACAATGGTAAGAATGTGATTCCGAAGGTGGCGCGCGAATGCCTGCTTGTCCTTGGTGTAGGGGATTTTCTTTTTGAATTCTTCGACGGCTGCTGCCGGATCTTGAATTTCAGCTTTCAGATTTCCGCTTTCCGATTTTCCACTCATCGCTTGCCATTCATCTAACAAACTGGAGTCGGTGTGACGGACGATGAGTTCAAGAAACGATTCCACCTCATGCAGGCGCTCGGTTTTCGCGGAGTCGGGCACGGTTTGCGCGAGAACCTTGTAAACCTCGCCAAGGTGGCGTAGCAAAATGGCTTCGGTGCGCTCTAACTTATAGGTTTTTACGTAGTCTTCAAATGACTGATAGTTCTCCACCATCTCTCGTGCCACCGCCTTGGGTTTGACATTTTCGCTTCCAAGATACGGATGGCGGAGCTTGAAGGCATTGAAGGTGGTGTAGATGAATTCTGCCCCAGGCTTGGGATGCTCGACTTCGTCTAACAGCGCGATCCGATCGTCATACTCCATGCCCTCATCCTTGAGGCGCGCCATGAGCTCGGATTTCAATAAATCCACCTGCTTGCGGAGCACCATCTCAGGATTCTCAAGGATCGCTTCGATCAAGGAGATGACGTTGAACGCATAGTCCTCGGCCTCCTGGTCGAGCTGCGGAATCGAATCTAACAGATAGAGGCTCAGGGCATGGTTGATCGAGAAATCTTCGGGCAGGGAAACATCGACCGCGACTTTCTGCGGGCCGCTGCGCTTGGCAGGCGGGATGATGTGGAGAATCTTTGCGCCGATGAGGCCGCGGAAGAGCTTGAAGGCGTGCTTCTTGAGCGCCTTCTTTTTGGCGGGCGGCTCATGGCTGTCGTCGATGATCTTTTTGAGCGCAGCGCAGCCGTCTTCGGTGGTGCGGGAGAGGACATTGAGGAGCGTGTGGTGATGCACCGAAAAGCTCGAAACGAGCGGCTCGGGCGGGGCTACCTGAAGTTTGGCGAAGGTGGTCTCATCCCAATGAACGTAGCCTTTTTCGGGCGGCTTGCGTTTTTCGAAGCTCTTCTTTTTATTGGCCGCCGCCTTCGCGGCGAGCCTGAGGTTTTCGATGATGTGCTCGGGCGCTTGGGCGACGACGTAGCCGGTGGTGTCGAATCCACGGCGTCCTGCACGACCGACGATTTGGCGAAAATCACGAACTGCTAGAATCTTGGTACCACGTCCATCGTACTTGCAAAGGCTCGTGAGCATGACCGTGCGGATCGGCACATTGACTCCCACGCCGAGGGTGTCGGTACCGCACACCACTTTCAGCAAGCCACGGGCGGTGAGCTTCTCCACAAGCAGGCGGTATTTCGGCAACAATCCGGCGTGATGGATACCGACCCCGTGGCGGAGGATTTTCGAGAGCTCGCGGCCATAGGGAGAGCGGAAATCGGCGTCTTCTAGGGCACGGGCAATGGCCTGCTTCTCTTCCTTGGTGCAGAAGTTGGTGGAGAGCAGGTCGCGGGCGGTGTCGGCACAAGCATTCTGGGTGAAGTGGACGAGGTAAACCGGGGAGCGACCTTGCTCGTTGAGCTCGGCGACTTTTTCCTGCAGCTGGGTGGTGGAGTATTCAAACTCGAGCGGGACCGGGCGCTGATCCGACTGCACGAGGGTGGTGGGCGCGCCGGTTAGCGCGGTGAGTTGCTTCGAGAAAAACGCCGAGTCGCCGAGGGTGGCGGACATGAGGAGGAAGCGCGCACGCGGCAAGGTGAGAAGCGGGATTTGCCAAGCGGTGCCGCGCGAGTGGTCGGAGTAGTAGTGAAACTCGTCCATGATCACATCGTCCACCGGTGCATTGGCTCCGTCGCGCAAGGCGATGTTGGCGAGGATTTCCGCGGTGCAACAAATGACCGGCGCGTCGTGATTTACGGTGGCGTCGCCGGTGATCATGCCGACGTTTTCCGGGCCGAGGACGTGGCAGAGTGAGAGAAATTTTTCGTTCGCGAGCGCCTTGATCGGGACGGTGTAGTACGAGCGGCGGCCTTGGCAGAGCGATTTGAACTGCATCGCAAGCGCGACCAGCGACTTGCCGGAGCCGGTCGGCGTGTTGAGGATCACATTGTTGCCCGCGAAGAGTTCGAGGATGGCTTCTTCCTGGTGGTCGTAAGGCTCGGTGCCGGTGGCGGTGAGGTAGTCGAGAAACCCATTGAGAATGTCGTCCGCCGCGGGGCTTTCAGGGAGGTTCTTACGGCTGAGCGGCGCGGACATGCGGGGAGCATGTCGAAAAATCACATGTTCGCAAAGACGCAAAGGACGTGGCGCGGTGCAAAGTTTTTAGAAAACGGCGATGGCGAGGCAGCGGGGTTGCCGGCTTACGCGCTCAGTCGAGCAGACTTCCCGCCGAGAATGCTCGGTTCACACGTAAACATCCCTGCGCTGCCCGACAGCCACGACCAGCACCAGAAGCTCCCGATCTCGGATTTGGCAAAGGATGCGGTAATCGCCGACTCGGTAACGCCACAAGCCAGCCAAGTCTGCCTTGAGGCCTTTACCGAAGCGGCGAGGATCAGCATCCCCTAAGACTCCTTCGTCTAGGTACGCGATGATGTCGCGCTGAGCCTGAGTGCTGAGCTTGCGCAATTCCTTGAATGCCCGTTCATCGAAACTATAAGCCCAGCTCATGCTTCACTTCCTCGGCTGAATAGATTTTAGCCGGCCTTTCCAAGCGCCGAGAAGCCAAATAGGTATCCTCCAAGTCTTCCAGGTGCTCGAGAATGGCTTCGCGAGCATAGAATGTCTTGGCCAGCCGTTCGAGTCGACTCTCGATATCGGGATGCAGTCTGATAGCAAGTGGAAAAGAGGGAGAAATCTGACGTAATGGATTTTCCGCCAAGTTGGTTCGATTGACCGGCGTAGCCATGCGGGAAGAATGTTGAATCATCAAGAGATCCCACGCACCCCATGGGCTTGCCCGATGGGGCCCTGCGGTCTACCGTCTTGCAAACCGCATCGAGACATGAAGCCCGCAAAATTCCAATCCATCGAAGATTATCTAGCCGCTCAAGACGCCACGAAGCAAGAGACGCTCCAGTCCGTGATTGACTCAATTCTTGTGGAGTTTCCTGAGTTGGAGTCGAAGATTTCGTGGAATGTTCCCACGATTCACCGTGGTGGAAAATACGTGGCTGGAGTTTGCGCCTACAAAAATCATCTAACATTTTCACCGTGGAGCCCACAGATCATCGAAGAATTTAAAGCAAGGCTGGGCAAGTTGGTGGTGTTTAAGAACTGCTTTCAGATTCCAGTAGATTGGACGATGGATCACGAGTTGTTGCATGATTTGGTCCGAGCCAGACTTGCAGAACTTGATAGAAACTAACATCAAATTCCGGCCACATCTACGGGCCGTATTCCGCCGCCATTCATGCGAGAGCCACGGGCCTGAGCAATCTGTTAGATTAATCCACGGGGATTGCCTTCAAGGGCTCGTCGTCCACCGGAAGGGCGCGCGGCGGCGGGAGATCAAGCTCTTGAGAACCCGAGCCGTCTGACTCATCGACAAGTTGAGCGCGAGCTGGATGGATCGGGCAAAAGTCGTTGTCGGAAAGCGCGATGTCGGCTGGGGTTTCATCCGAGTAGGCGGTGCCCGCCGCGATGCAGCCAGCGGTAGTTCGTTTGCCCGAAAGCCGGCAACGATCGGTGCGGATGCGATTGCCTTTGCTATTCAGCTGACCGGCCTTGTAGCCGAGACGGTCGGCAGATTTCATGATGTCCACCCAGATCGGTAGCGCGAGCGCCGCACCATAGCCGCCCGAGAAGATTTTTTTCGGAGAATCGAACCCGACCCAGACGGCACAGGTGAGGCTTGAGGTGAACCCTGAGAACCATGCATCTTTGAAGTCGTTGGTCGTTCCAGTTTTCCCGCCGCATGGTTTGTCAAATCCAAGGCGACCGACCGAGGCCGCGGTGCCCTCCGTGGTCACCTCTTTGAGAATGCGCGAAACCGTCAGCGCAGAGGATTCCTTGGCGGCGGGGTACGAAAGCATCGGAGTGGTGTAGAGGACATTGCCATCGCGGTCTTTGATTTCAGAAATCAAATACGGACGGTAGCGGATGCCGTCATTCGGAAACATCGTGTACGCAGTGGCGACTTCCCAGGGTGAGGCCTCCCAGGTGCCAAGGAACGACGATGGCATTTTGGGCATGGGGGTGGTGAAGCCGGCCATGCGTGCCACCTCTTTGACCCGCGGAATTCCCGCAAAATTCCCGACACGAACTGACATCGTGTTGCGCGATCGAATGAGCCCGTAGGATGCGGGTTGCATCCCACCGAAGCGACTGTCCGAATTTTCGGGCCTCCAGTTGCCAGCGCCCTTGATCTCGCCGCTTTCAATCGGTCCATCGCTGATTGGCGAATCCGGACGCAGCCCTTGATCGAATGCCGAAAGGTACACGAAGGGCTTGAAAATCGAGCCAATCTGGCGGCGCGACTGGGTGGCTCGATTGAAACGCGACTCACTCGCGTCGCGCCCGCCCACGATCGCCAGCACCGCGCCCGTGCGGTTTTCCAAAACGACGGCGGCCCCTTGGAGGTATTCGGGCTCTTTGCGCTTTGCCGTCGGAATCTGCTCCCACTTGGCTCGCGTGAGATGGGGATAACCTGGACCGCGCTCGACCTCACGGAGCTTTTTGTCGAGTGCCTCCTCGCACTTGTGCTGAATCCGGAGATCGATGGTGGTGGTGATTTCGAGCCCGCCGAGTTTGATGTTTTCTTGTTCGAGGATCATCTCGAGGTCGCGGCGGATTTGGTCGAGCGCATACGACTCCTCGTTTTCACGGCGCCCCTTCGGCCTGACCTCGACGGGCTCTGCCTTCGCGGCGTCGGCCTCAACCCGAGTGATTACCCCAGCATTCACCATCCGTTCAAGCGTGGTCCCACGCTCACGGGTGGCGGCCGCAATCGAGCTAAAGGGGTTGAAGGCATCTGGCCCGCGCACAATGCCAGCAAGCAGCGCGGCCTGCGAAAGCGTGAGCTCGGACGGGTGCTTCTCGAAATAAATGCGAGATGCCTCGCCGATTCCGCGGATTTGGCGACCCCAGTTGATCTGATTGATGTATGCCTCCAGAATATCGTCTTTTTTCATCGACGCCTCTAACCGAAATGCAATTGCGATTTCCAAACATTTGCGGTCCAACTGGCGAGCGGTATCCCCGCGTTGCTCGCCGCTTTTGAGCTCAAAAATGTCGGAGGTGAGCTGCTGGGTGATTGTCGATGCGCCTTCTTTCTTGTGTTGGAGGTTCTTAAAAACTGCACGGGCGATGCCGATCGGATCCACCGCGCCGTGACGATAAAACCGCTCATCCTCACGGGCGAGGATCGCCTTGCGGAAATTTTCACTCACCTGCTGAAGCGGGACGATGGAGCGTTTTTCCCCGTGAATGCGGCCGATTTCCTCCCCCATCCGGTCGTGGATGATCGAGCGCTCTGGCATCGCGTGAATCTTCGAGAGATCGTATTTCTGAGCGCGGATACTGTAGAAGACTGCAAGAATGATGAACCCATACACCCCTGCAACCATCGGGTATCCGATCAGTCGTACCGCGATTCGCAGCATCAACCCGAAACGGCGGGTGAAAAAACCAAACAAATAAAACGGCCATAACAGCAGGAATTTCACCACCCCACGACGCCGCCGCGGCGCAGCATCCCGCGCACCCTTGCGGTTGCGGTTGGTATCTGGCGGGTTGCGTTTCGGCATCTTCGTGACCATTGTATGCGATCCTTCCGCAACGATCCACCCTTGATATCGAATCAGACGAAGTGCGGTAAGGGTGACGCTTTGATCCATACAACCATGAAATTGCAGCCTATCTTTCGCCTCGCCCTTGCTGGCCTGTGTCTCGCGTTCGGAAACGGCCGCTTGTTCGCGCGTGAGGATGTCCGCGACCTCGCCGACCTCACGAAGCTGGAAGCCAAGGTCCAATCGGTTTCCGCCAAGGTCATGCCGGCAACCATTGCATTGATTTCCGAAAAAACCGGCTCATCGGGCTCTGGGGTGATCACCACCCGAGACGGCTTGATTCTAACAGCCGCGCACGTCATTCAGGGTGCGGATGACATCACGGTCGTGTTTCCCAATGGCCAGATGGTGCCGGGGCAGGTCCTCGGTGCCAACTACTCCAAAGACGTCGCCATGGTTCAAATCACCACCAAGGGCCCTTGGCCATTCGTGGAAATGGGGGCATCCAAGGATCTCGTGGCGGGCGACTGGGTCGTGGCGCTCGGTCACTCGGGCGGCTTCGATGCCGCTCGCACCCCGCCCGTGCGCTTCGGCCGTGTGGTCTCGAAAGGTCCTGGAAATTTTCTAACCACGGACTGCACGCTCATCGGCGGCGACTCTGGCGGGCCCTTGTTTGATCTCGACGGCAAGATCGTCGGAATCAATTCATCCATAGGCGTATCGCTAACGAACAACAACCATGCGGGCATCGATGGACTGAAGGAAGACTGGGAGCGAATTCGGGCTGGAGAAGCCTGGGGACGGCTCTCGATGAATCCTCTCGCAAATCCGGAAATGCCGATGCTAGGAATCGGCATGGGTCTCGGAAGAAGGGCGGAGGGTGTGCCCGTTGAGAGCATCGTACCAGAGTCCCCCTCTGCAGCCGCGGGCGTTCGAGTGGGCGATGTCATCCACGCCCTCGACGGCAACGACACACCGGATGCAAAGAAGCTGTTGCAAGTTCTAGCAAAAAAACGACCTGGCGACAAAGTGCAGCTGGGGCTTAACCGCGACGGCAAGGAACTTGAAATCGCAGTCGTTCTCTCCAGCCGTGAGGCGCTTTTCGCAGAGTGACTCTAACATTTTGACCGAATCATGAAACCGATCATTTGCATACTCGCGAGCTTGGCGCTTTTCGACAGCTCGTATGGGCAATTCAACACCCCTCAAGTTCAGTTAGACCACTCCCACGCGGAGGGCGAGCCTCCGCTACTGATGCCAGAGGAACGAAAGGCGGTCGATGACCAAACAGACGCATTCACCAAGGCGATCGCGCCAGCGCTTACCGTGGCCGCGAAATCCACCGTGCGCATTTGGGCAGGATCCCAGCGCTTGGCCTACGGCACCGTGGTTGGCACGGGCAAGCAGGTATTAAGCAAGTGGAGCGAAGTCGCCGATGCACAAGAAGAACTCCGAATCGACACAGGCTATGGCAGCCGCGCGGCGAAGATCGCTGGGGTTTATCCCGACGAGGATCTCGCGCTGTTAGATGTCGAGGGGGATCCTCTCACGCCGGTCACTTGGTCGTATGAGAGCCCCAAGCTGGGTGCATTTCTCGCCACGCCACAGCCAGACGGCAGGCTAGCAGCGTTTGGAGTGGTCAGTGTGCTCACTCGGAACCTGCGCGATACGGATTTGGCCTATCTCGGGATCATTGGCGAACTGGGATTCACTGGGCATGGAGTGAAGATCGGCGAGGTCGCAAAAGGATCCGGTGCAGATGCCGCAGGAATTAAGGCCGGCAATGTGATCTTAAAGGTCGGCGACCGCTCGATCTCCGGCCTGTTAGAATTGAAGAATGCTCTCATTGGATCCAGCCCAGGAACGACGGTGTCACTGCTCGTCGAGGTCGATGGCACGGCACGCAAATTCGATGTCCTGTTAGGAAATCGGCCGAAACTCGCTCAACCGAAAAACGGAAGACTGGAACAAATGGAGCAAATGGGTGGCTCGGTGAGTCAGGTCCGGGACTCATTCAGCAGCGTGTTCCAAACCGACATGCGCCCCAAGACGAACCAAGTCGGTGGACCCGTTGTCGATTTGCAAGGTCACGTGATCGGGATCACTGTGGCCCGAGCCGACCGCACGCGTTCGTTTGTAATGCCTGCGGCAGCCGTCACCGAACTCCTAAAAAAAATTCCCACCAGCCCACAAGTCGCACAGGTGAGGAAAGAAGCCGATGAAGAACCACCGCCACTTCCCCGTGGAAAGCGTGCCCGTGGAAAGTTCATCCCGAACGGAGTGGAGCGAGCACGGCACCACCTCAGCGACATGCAAAAACTCATGGACTACATGCGTGAGGAAATGGACGCGCTGGATCGGCCCTAATTCACCGCAATGAAAGGCGGCAGCTCGCGGCGTGGCGGACTGCTTGATCCCTCCTTGTGGCGGCCCTCCGGGGCGCAGGCATCATCCCGAATCTTCTTCCTTGGCTTGCAAGCAAAGCCATTACAAGGCAATGGATGTCCATGCCGATCATCCTTGCGTCATCATCGCCGCGTCGCCGTGAATTGTTAGAGCGTGCGGGGCTTGTCTTCGAGGTGATCCCATCTCCTGCCGAGGAAATCCATGACCCGGCCATGAAGCCAGAACTTCTCTGCGAGACCAATGCGGTTTTAAAGGCAGTCGCCGTGGCGGACACTAGGCCAGATGCCACCGTGATCGGCTCCGACACCTTGGTCTTCATCGATGAAATTCCGTTAGGCAAACCCAAGGGCCTCGATGAGGCGCGGTCGATGCTGCGGCGTCTATCAGGACGAAGTCACCAAGTCTGCACGGGTGTCTGCATCGTCCGTCCGGGCGGCGAGAAATGGGTGTTTCACGACATCACCGAAGTGACGTTTCTCAAGCTCGATGACGCAGCCATCGACGACTACTTCGCCCTCGTCAATCCGCTCGACAAGGCTGGTGCCTACGGCATCCAGGAACATGGCGAGCGCATCGTCTCTGGGATTTCTGGTAGTTTCGAAAACGTCATGGGCCTGCCCGTTTCGAAGGTGATGGAAGCCTTGTTGCCGCTTACATGAGCTGTGCGCCAGCCTCTGCGAGTTCCGAGCGTTCGCCGCGGTTCAGCGCGACGTGAGCGACGAAGGGTTGACCCTTGAGTCGGTTGCGCGTGTATACGAGGCCGTTGCTCCGGCTGTCCACGTATGGATTATCGATTTGAGCCGGATCTCCGACGAGGACCAGCTTCGAGTCGCGCGACATCCGAGTGACAATCGTTTTCGCCTCTTGCGGGGTGAGTTGCTGCGCCTCGTCGAGGATGAAAAATCGGTTAGGAATCGAGCGGCCACGGATGTAGCAGAGGGCCTCGATTTCAAGGATCCCCTGCTCCATGAGCAACTCATAGGGCTTCTTCGTGGTCGCGGGAGCGGCGCCCGTCGGTTTTTGTTGCTTGCGGCGTGGTCCGAGGGGCGTGCTGGGCCTCATGAGCAGGTCGAGTGCGTCGTGAATCGGCTGCAGCCATGGCCGCATTTTTTCATCAAGCGAACCGGGAAGAAATCCAAGTTGATCACCCATTGCCACGACGGGGCGACTCACCGTGATGCCATTGTATTTGCGGTTGAACATTTCATGGAGTCCCGCAGCCACCGCCACGAGCGTCTTGCCGGTGCCCGCATGTCCATAGCAGGTCACGAGAGAAATCTCAGGGTTCAAGAGCGCATCAATCAAACAACGCTGGCCGAGATTGAGCGGCTTAAGCGACTGGCCATCTGGAATCTTCAGCACCTCGGGAATATTCAGGCGGACGAAGCGGCCGTCGGCCGCAAGCCGAGCGGGAATGGTCTGTTTTTCGCCAGCGCCTAACAGCACATACTCGTTCACCGCAATCCCGTGGAAACGTTCCTCCGAAATCGCGAGTTCGCCAGTGCTTGCAAAACGGTGGAGTTCGGATGGGTCCAGCTCGATCCGGCACACGTCGTAATTTGAAACCTCGCGGGCATCGACCTTGTCGTTCAGATAATCTTGGCACTCGATCCCGACTGCGCGGGCTTTGAGCTGCATGTTGATGTCCTTGGTGACCAAGACCACTGGGGCCTTATTATACTGCATGAGTAGCAAACAAGCCGCAAGGATGCGGTGGTCCACACGCTCGCGGTCGGGGAAAACGCGGTGAAACCGATTGAGCTCGTCTGAGTTTTTCGGACAACTTTCGGGATCATAGATCACCAGACGGACCGTGCCGCCGCCTTCGGTGGTGACGCCGCGAGTGACTTGTTCTGACGAGGAAAACATTTCCGTTAGACGCCGGTGAACGCGGCGAGCATTGGCGCCACGCTCGGTTTGTTCCGACTTGAACTTGTCCAGTTCTGCTAGAACATCGACGAGGATGCAGAGGTGGTTTTCCTTGAATCGCTCGAGTGCCGCGGGATCGTGTAAAAGGACGTTCGTGTCCAACACGTAGTTTTTCACCACCTGCGATGGCGCGGTAAGACCAAGGTCGGCCGGCTTCACTTGCTCGCGAGAGTTCGCCTTTTTTCGTGCTCGACCACCCGTAGTAGGGATTTCATTGAACAATGCGGTCTGATCTTCCTTGGGACGTTGGGTCATCGTGATAATTCGTGGTGCGAGGTGGAGTTTTGGATCAAGGGGGCTCCGATGGGTGCCACCCGGTGGTGACCGGCAGCGGCAGGGACTTGCCTCAAATGGTTGATCCAGTAAATCAAGACGACTTGACTATCGGCGCTACCGAAGGAATGACAACCCCGAATTTGGAATGCACCAATTTCGTTACCATATCGAGGTTCAGAATGGCCAAGCACCGCGGTGCTGTCCGATCACTCAAGGAGAATATCTCTCACCATGCCCATGAGAATCACTCTGCGGATTTTGCCCATCTCGCTCACGGGCAATTTTTCAACCATGACTGGCCGCCCAAGCCTCAAGAATCCTTGCGCCTTCTCCTCGTAACGCTGGAGCGTCGTATCGATCAGAGCCGCATCGACACCCGCTGCAAACACGGGGACCAAGCGGTTCTCCGCACGCTCGTCTGGGATCGCCACGACGGCAAAACTGCCTGGCGCGAGCTGGTTTCCAGAACAACTCATCAGCTCGACCTCGATCGCTGGTGGATCCACCAGCTCGCCGAGCACCTTCACGAGTGAGTCCACCCGACTCAGCGGAGAAAGCAGACGATTCTCTAGCGTCACGCGGTCGGAAGTCTGATACCACTCGGAAGGGCGCGGAGTGAAAACCCCATCCATGACCACCCCTGAGAAAAGGGCAGGCCCCCGAATCGCTAGAATTCCTTCATCGCTGATGCTTGCCTCCCAGATCGGCAAAAGCGGCAAAGGCGACGGCTGATAGATTTCCGAGAGTGCTTCAAGTCCCTGCGTTGCGAGTTGCGACCCCGCTTCGGTCATGCCGTAGCTTGCCAGCACCGGCCAACCGAGGTCCCGTGCCGCTTGGCCAGTCTTGGCGTCCAGTTGTCCACCACCGACGACCGCCGCGATCAGTCCGTTTGGCGCAGCAATCTTCGCACTCACGAGATCATGGACCTGCGTCGGCACCAACGAGGCATGAGTCACTGCGGTTTCGATCAGCCATTCGCCAAATCGCGCCGCATTCCATCGGTTAGAAAAAACTTGTAGCCGACACCCTGCGCGATAGGCACGCGCCGCCACACCAAAGCCACCCACGTGGTGCAACGGCAAGGCAAGTCCCCATGTCGAGTCCGCGGTGACGCGCAGGTGGGAGTTCACCGCATCCGCCGATACCAGCAGCGCTTGCTTGGATAGCACCACTTGTTTCGGAGTGCCCGAGCTTCCCGAGGTTTCGAAGAGCACATGCCCTTCAAGCTCCGCGAGGCATGGCGCACTCCCACGCATGGCCAATGGTGCAAGATCGCCCCAGAATGCTGGCTGGATCAATAAAGTCGGGTCCATGGCTGTGCATCGAGAAAATCGTCAAAGCCCAGTCCCGTGCCAGCGGGCGGCGTGAAATCAGGTGACCATGGACCGAGCGCCTCAGAGAATTCGTTCTGCTCAAACAGATGATGCGTCTGCAGCCCGCAAAGACCGACAAGCCCCGGGAACTGAAGCTCAAGCCGAGCGGCTTCCCATGCCGCAAATGTCTGGCCGACGGGGTGATCCATGTAACTGGTGAGAATCACCCGCTGCTGATGACTGAGCGCCGCCTCGCCTAACAGAAATGGCTCATCCACCGCCGGTTTGATGACCATGAATTGCGCGGCCTTCGACAAAGGGGCCGCCTCGTGGTCGACCGCGAGATGCACCCGAGTTTTTTGGTGAAGCTCATTCCAGCCCGATTCGGAATACGGGCAGGGATCTTCTGCGAAATCGATCGCCGAGCGGGTACCATCGTCGAGCCCTAACAGAAATTCCGCAGCGACATCCGGTGCAAGTGATTCATTGAAATCTAGGCGCCAGCGAACCGCTGGGAATTCTAACGTCATGGCGTCGAGAAATTGCTTTTCAGCGCCGAGATCGCGCCCGGCCTTGAGCTTCACCGTGGTGAAACCCGCCTCGACCGCGCGAACCAATTCGGCGATGTCGCCCGTCGCGAGCGTCGCATGGCTCTTTGGCACCTCCATTTCCTCAAACAACGAGTGATCAAACACCCGCGCGGCGCGGTCGTATTCCGTGCAGCGAATCGCCCGACGCACGATCGGCCAGCGGCGCGGCCCCGCCAAATCGATTAGACATTTTTCTAACGGAGGGTCACCCAGTTCGGGCCACGGATGGATGCACCCGAATCCCCCATCGATCTGGATCAACGCACCCTCGAACTCGCGGCGGTTGGTGATGGAGTTCAGAAATCCGCGCGCCTTGAGGCGGTAGCGCGAGATCATCGGTTTTTGGTCGATCAATGTCATGAGAGTTTTCGGAAATCAATGACCCATCATCGCCGCGAAATGGAACGCGGCCGCGAATAAAATCAACTGCACGCCGCCCAGCGCAAGCAAGCGGTTGAATGCAGGTCCCGGTGGGAAGGTGAGCACGCCCCAGCTGATTCGCAGCCCGATGAGAAAAACCGGAGCGCCGGCGATCGCGAGTGCCGGTTGGCCCAGCGCGATCCAGCCGAGGCCGACGAACACCGCGAATTTCACCTCGAGCCAGATCGTCGCCACCGCGAACTTCGGCCCGAAACGGACGGCGAGCGTGCGCTTGCCCGTCAGCGTGTCCTCCTCACGATCTCGCAGGTTGTTGATGGAAATCAAAATCGCAGAAAGCAGGCCGATTTGCAGGCCTAACAGAAGTGCCTCGCGCGGCCACTCCCCGGTCTGGATGAAGACCGTGCCAGTGACCGCGACAAGACCGAAAAACCCGATGACGAACAACTCCCCCATCCCGCGATACGCCAATGGAAATGGCCCGCCGGTGTAGCCGTAGGCAAGAAACAACGAGGGCAACCCAATCGCAATGATCGGCCAGCCGCGCGCCTGATAGAGAACCACCCCGCAAGCGATCGCGATGCCGAGAAACCCATTGGCAAGCAACATCACCGCAGCCGGTTTCATCATGCCTGCGGCCGTGACGCGGGTGGGCCCGAGCCTGCGGTCCGTGTCCGCGCCTTTGCGAGCGTCAATGGCATCATTGAAAAAGTTGGTTGCGATCTGGATGGCGATGGCGCCGCCCAACGTGCAAACCGCGAGGGCGATGTTGAAATGGCCACTGAGTTTCCAAGCCAAGACGCAACCTGCCCACACGGGCACGATGGCAGCCGGCAGCGTCTTAGGCCGCGCCGCGAGGAAACCCGCTTTCAGGATCGAGGTGCTCACGGGCCCAGTGAAACCCGATCTGGCCGACGAATCGACATCATTTCGCACCAAGCATGCAGGTTCTTGCGGTGCGGTCACCAAATCGTTTTTTCCAATCCGCTGAAATTGTGGTAAAACTCGAGAATGGCTGAGGATCCCATCGCGTGCCCCAAATTCCCCCAGGTGGCCGAACCGATCACCGAAAAGGAGATGACCGAGCAGGAAATCTTCGAATTGGACATGCCTGACCGGAGCCTGTTGTCAGGTCCCAGCTCACGGCTTCGCGACCTAAGCACCCTCATCCGCGTGGCCAAGGATCTTCTAACAGGATTTCGCACGCTGCATTTCGCGGGGCCATGCGTGACCATCTTCGGATCGGCGCGGATCAAGCCCGGGAGCGAGGCCTATGAGTTGGCGCGCAAGATGGGAGCGGCGTGTGCTCGACTCGGATTCACCGTGGTCACAGGCGGCGGCCCGGGCGTGATGCAGGGCGGAAACCAAGGGGCCATGGATGCCGGCGGACGCTCGGTGGGCGTGAACATTGAATTGCCCGTCGAGCAATCGATCAACCCCTATGTCCAACGGTCGGTGATGATGCGTTATTTTTTCACCCGTAAGGTGGTATTGGTGAAATACTCCTATGCCTTCATTTTTTTGCCCGGTGGTGCGGGGACCATGGATGAAATGTTCGAGACCATGACCTTGATTCAGACGGGCAAGCTGAAGATTTTCCCAATCGTTCTCATGGGCAAGGCCTACTGGCAGCCTCTCATGGATTTCATCCACGGGATGGCGGCGAAGGGCATGATCGGCGCGGACGATCCTGAGCTCATTTTCTTCACGGATGATGTGGACGAAGCCAGCGCCTACTTGCAGAGACATGCGGTCCGGCAGTTTGGCTTGCGCCGCAAGAGGGCACCAAGGGCGATCCGCATCCTAGGCGAAAAACCCCTCTAACATCAGGCCTTCGGGAGGAAATACCCCTGCTGTTTGGTCGAAATCGGCAGATCGATTTTTTCCATCACCGCAAGCATGTCCTCCCAGATTTGGCGTTTCGTTTGTTGGTCGCCGCCGCTTTGCATGAGATGGCTCGGATGGTAGGTGACGCGCACGGCGGTGCCTTCAAGCTCGTGCCACGTCCCGCGCAGATTGGCCACCGACTCGGCGAGGCCTAACAGACCTTCTGCGGCTTTCTCACCCAGCGCGATCACACAGGTCGGGCGGATGATCTGAATCTCCGCGCGAAGGAACGGAAGAAATACCGCGACTTCCTCCGCGTTGGGCATGCGGTTGTTGGTCGTTTGTCGAGGGGCTGAGGGCCGGAACTTGACGAGGTTGGAAATATAGACCTCCTCGCGTGTGAGTCCCATCGCCTTGAGGATATCGGTAAGCTTCTGCCCCGCGGGACCCGCAAAGGGCTTGCCCTCGCGCTCGTCTTGGTGGCGCGGTGCCTCACCAACCAACATGATCCGTGCATCGGGATTCCCCTCGGAGAAAACCATGACGTCGCGCAGCGATCCCAACGCCTTGGCGGGTGCCCAGTTTTTCGCCTGCCGTTTCAGGGACTCCAATTTTTCCGCTCGCGTGCCACCGCCGACTACAAGCTCCGTCGCCGCAGGGACTGACGGCACATCATTTCCATCATCTAACAAATCTTCCGCGGGCTTGGGCGGTGGCGCAACCGATGCAACCGTAGGATCTGGAGACGGTGGCCGTGGCGGTGGTGCTTGGCCGCCTTTGCTTCTAACAAAAATTTCCCGCAGAGAAACCCGGGCCGCTTCATCGAGGTGGACGTGAGTCACCCCGCGAGCCTGCTCGGCTTGCAAGAATTCGAGAAGGACATCGACCGGACGAATCACAGCGCGATGCTAGCGGCTTGCCTGCGATGGTGCAACTGTGGGATTTGGCAATCCCCCGCGGCTTGGCAAAATTTTCACTGAGCGAAACTCAGTTGGTCGTCGGCTTCGAGGTAGTCGAACAAGGTGCTTGCGGCTGGGTCGATCCCCGCTTCCGCACAAACGCCGACGAACCAGTCTTTCTTGTCGGGATGGTCAAACGGGCGCGAGGCTTCGACGCCGTCAGACCAAGCGACCTTTTCTTCTTCGGTCTTAGGAGTGCCATGAGCATCGATCCAAGAGGCGACTTCTTCGTCGCTGTTGCCCGCCTCGAGCAAGGTTGAGATTTCTGTGCCCGTGACGCCCTTGAAGCCAAAGAGGAATTGGTCGAGCGGGCAGTCGAAGTGGTATTCGCCGCTGGTTCCCGCGATGGCGGCGCGGCCTTTGTCGAGCGCGCGGGCAAGGATGACGTAGCCGCCGACGCGAATGCGCGGGCTGGATGGGGCTTCTTTGGTGAGGTCTTTGGCAGGAATTGAATTCATGAGATGGGTGGTGGTTTGGTGAGTTGGTAAGTTGGGAAATATTAAAGGGCGATGAGGCCTTGGAGCCACTCGCGGAAAACGGCTGAATCTGCCGAGAGGAGAGTAGCTACCTTATCTTGATTTGCCAAAATGGCAAGACGTTCGGGAATTTCCACGCAGTTTGCCCCAAGCTCTGCCTCCATGACGTCGAGGAACTTCGCAGGGTGTGCGGTCTCGAGCGTGATGGTTGCACTGGTCGGGTGCGCCGCACGCCATTGCTGAGCCGCCAACCAGCCGACCGCGCCGTGGGGGTCGATCTCGTAATCGCGCAGCGCCTTGACCGTACGGATGGCGGCACGGGTCTGATCGTCCGAAAATGCCATACCCGAAATGCGGGTCTTCATTTTCTCCCACGATCCGCCGAAAAGCGCCTGCATGCGGACGAAGTTCGACGGTGCACCGACGTCCATCGCATTGGAAATCGTCTGGACGCTTGGGCGTGGCGAGTATTGGCCACTGCGCAGGAATTCTGGGACCACGTCATTGCGGTTGGTGGCGGCGACGAATTGCTCGACGCGCAGACCGAGCTGCATCGCGAGCAGGCCGGCAGTGAGGTTGCCGAAGTTGCCCGACGGGATGACAAAGGTCGGATCGACCCCCACCGGCAACTGGCGGGCGGCGTGAAGGTAGTAAAAACTTTGCGGCACGAGGCGCGCGAGGTTGATCGAGTTGGCAGAGGTCAGGTTGAGGCGCTCCGAGAGCTCGCGGTCGAGAAATGCCGATTTGACCAGCGCCTGGCAGTCATCGAATGACCCTTGGATCTCAAGCGCGGTGATGTTTCCACCGAGTGCGGTGAGTTGTTTTTCCTGGAGTCCTGAAACCTTACCTTGCGGGTAGAGGATGATCACCCGGGTGTTCGGGACGTGGTGGAATGCCGAGGCAACCGCCCCGCCCGTGTCGCCAGAGGTCGCGACCAACACCGTCAGCTCACGATCATCATCGCGGGTGAGCCACGCCATCAGCCGGGCCATGAAGCGCGCCCCGAAGTCCTTGAACGCGAGCGTGGGCCCATGGAACAACTCGAGCACATGATCGCCCGGACCAAGCGTCACCAACGGCGCGTCAAACGCAACCGTGCCATCGACGATGTCGCGCAAGGCATCCGCCGACACATCCTCATGGAAAAATGCATTTGCCACCGCAAAGCCAAGCTCCTGAAAGCTCAGGTCTCGCCAATTTTCCCAGAACTCCTCGCCGAGCACTGGCAACACATCGGGCATGTAAAGCCCGTTGTCCGGCGGCAACGAGCGGAGAATCGCCTCCTTGAGGTCGACGCGGTGGGCGGGGTTGTTCGTGGAATGGTAGTGCACGGCGAAGAAAGCGCTGATGTTTCAGGATGGAATCGCTGGTCTAGAATGCGAGGGTGGGTACCGGCCCCCTCACTCGATCACATGGACGCCACGGGGATTGATCCTTGAGACATAAGACTGGTTTTCGATCGGGATCGAAGCGAAGACCTTGGTGATGGCCTCGGCGACCTTGCGAGCGACTTCCTCGCCCTCGCAGAGCGCGAAGACCGAAGGTCCGGCACCAGAGATCGAGAAGCCGAGGGCACCCGCAGCGAGGGCGGCACGCTTGGCCCGGTAGAATTCTGGGATGAGTTTCTGGCGGCGCGGTTCGGCGATCACGTCGTGGATCGAGCGGGAAATCAAACCGTAGTCTTCTTGGATCAAGCCGCAAAGGAGCCCTCCAAGATTACCGATCTGTTGGGTCGCATTTTCGAGCGGGATTTCCTTCGGCAGAATCTCGCGAGCGACTTTCGTTAGAATTTCGATGTCTGGGTGGACCACCGCCGCCCAGAGGTTCTTGGGCGCGGGGATTTGCGCGAAGTCGAGTTCGTCGTTCGAGCGGATGAACACGATGCCACCAAAGAGACAAGGCGCCACGTTGTCGGCGTGCCAGGCACCATCCGCCGAGGCTTCGCCCGCCATCGCGAATGGCAGCAGTTGTTTTTTGCTCAGCGGGTTGCCGATGAGCTGGTTCACCGCGAAGGCACCCGCGACCGCTGAGGCAGACGAAGAACCCAGCCCCGAGCCGAACGGCATCTTCTTGTGGATCTCCATTTCGATCCCGCGGTCGGTCATGCCGAGATGCCTGAGGAGGTCGAGCGCAGCGACGCCCGCACAGTTTTGCGTGGGGTTTTTCGGAAGTTTGCCATCGTCACCAGTGATTTTGGTGATGTGCAGTCCGGGCTTATCGCAGTGGCGGACGACAATTTCATCGCCAGGCGAGTCGATGGCGAAGCCGAGGACATCGTAGCCACAGGCGACGTTGGCCACCGTGGCGGGGGCGAAAACACGAATTTCAGAACCGTTGGACATATTGCGACATCAGGTGATTGGGCGCGAATTGTGCGCGCGGGACTCCCGCTTGTTCAAGCCTAGAAAACTGATACCGCAGAACTTAGAAAGGCCACCAGCCTGTGCGCTTCCGCTTGTATGGCCCATCGCCGACTGAAAGCACCTTCAGGTGCGTGCGGGTGAGCCCGTCACCGTGGAAGCCAAGCTTCTTCGCCGCACGGGGTGTGAGGTCGAGAATCCGGCCTGGAATGAACGGCCCGCGATCATTGATCCGGACGTTGAGCGACTTGCCATTCTCGAGGTTGGTGACTTGCACGACGCAGGGCAGTGGGAGAGTCTTGTGCGCTCCGGAAAGGTGCCACGGCATGACCTTTTCACCGAGCGAGGTGGTCCCGCGCTTGAGACCGAAAAACGCGGACTCGTCATACCAAGAGCAGGTCCCCGTTTCCTCAAACTTCAGGGCTCGGTCGACACTCATCGGTTGGTAGTTCTGACCTCGCACCTTGTATGAGCGCGTCATGTATCCGGAATACCTACCCGAAAGCGACGAGCATGACGTAGAAACCAAAACCGCCATGCCACTCACAGCGGCAAGGCGGAAAAATGAACGACTGAAACGTGAACGGATCACGACTTACGCTTCCGGATGACTTGGAGGGTCGTGGCGACCTTGTCCTTCATCTCCTTACCGGGCTTGAACTTCACCGCTGCCCGCGCAGGGATCACCACATCCTTGCTTGGATCCTTCGGATTGCGGCCGATCTTGGCCTTCATCTCGCGCACTTGGAATGCACCGAAATTCCGCATGACCACGGTGTCGCCATGCGCAAGTGAATCGGTAACCTCATCGATGAGTGTCTGGACGATCTCGAGTACGTCCTGTTGGGTAATCTCAAGTCCCTTTGATCCGAGTTTATCGGTAATCTTGATGACGAGTTCGCGTTTGGTAATAGTGGCCATGTAAAAAAGCGTTTAACGTTGGGTAACTGGTGTGAGTGAAGCATTGAACGGGCAGACTTGTCCCGCCTAAAATCGTTGAATCCGATGCGATTTTCGTGCCAGCGTCGAAAGAAATTCAAAGATGACTGAATCGTCAGAAAAAACGGAATATTCCGTTAAATTCGGTGGATGTGAGCCTCTCATAAATTCACCTGTTAGGTTTCACTCCTGACACTTTCGGTGGTTTTGAAGTGGAGTTTGGCCACCTTGCCGAGAGCGTCAGGCCCCTCACGTGCGACCCATTCGCGGGCGGCATGGATCACTGCAGCCGAGGCACCGAGGGGCAGCGCGATGCCGGATGTCGACGAGGTCCGAGCGATCCAGTCGATGAATGCCTCGCGAGCGAGGATCGACGCGGCAGCAACCGCCGTATCGGATTCGCCCTTGGTGCGTTGGTCAAGTTGGAGCGTGAGGCCCTTGGAATGAAGCGCCTGTTGAAGGATGTCGGGTTTGGCAAATTGATCGCTCAACGCGCGTGGGCAATCCGGTCGAGCAGCCACTAGGTTCTGGATCGCCTGCGCGTGACCCCAGGCGAGCAAGCGATTGAGGTTTCTGAACGAGGCTTGCAGGGCATTGTATTTCTCTGGGCTGATGACCACGACCGTGGTGGTGCACCCGGGAGTGTCACGGATCTTCGCGGCAAGCTGGCGAATGCGGGTGGCGCTGGTGATGCGCTTTGAATCCATGATCCCCGCTTGGATCAACCTCCGAGTGATCTCGGCGTCAGTGTAAACCCCCGCAATAACCAAGGGCCCGAAATAGTCGCCCTTGCCACTCTCATCGATTCCGAAGTGAGGCGCAAAGTGCTCGGGATCATGCACCTCCTCGTAGCCCAACTTCGCCATCCCTGTCACCTCCGGCTCCAGCGTGAAGCGGATGAAATCTTCCGTCTCTTTCCCTTGAATCAGCACCTTGGGCCCCTTCTCATAAACGGTGACATTCAACTTGCCCTTGCGAGCCGCAAAGAGCGCGTAAGGCTTCGCTTCAAAATCATAACCCTGCCGATCTAACACCTCTCGCAGGGTTTCCGCTTGGTGATGAGTAAGCGCTGCGGTGTAGGAGTTCACGATTGGGAATCCTGAAAAATCGCAGCCTTGAAATCAAGGATGGATCTGGGCACCACGCCCTGTCCGCGATTCAACCGATTTTCCGCCTTGAACCTTGCTGACCACGCTCAAATCGGAGAGGCTCGCCGCCATGCGATTCCTCCTTTCCTTGCTCATCACTCCGCTTGCCATCGCTCATCCAGATCATGCGACCTTGCCGGGAGATGGCCCTCAGTCCGCGGTGATCACTGGCAACGGATCATGGATCTATCAGGCAGTCCCTCACTGGGGCACGCTCCCCGATGGAAAAATCATCGGCCCAACCCACGGAGGAGTGGTCGTGGATGACGACAGCGGGCTCGTCTACGTTTCGACGGATTCCGATATGGCGGTACTGGTCTACCAGCCTGACGGCAAATTCCTCCGCAGCATCGCCCCCGAATGCAAAGGCTTTCATGCCATGGCGATCCGCAAGGAAAACCAGAAGACGGTCATCTACGGAGCCCAACTCAACGGCAACAAACCGCCCCTGCGCGTCTGTAAAATCGATACCGAAGGCAAGATCCTCCTGGAAATCCCAAACGCCTCCACCGGCGATGTGCCCGGCGGCTGGAATGGCCTCACCGGCGTGACCGTTGCACCGGATGGATCAGTTTTTGCATCGATGGGCTACGGATCTAACATGATCCATAAGTTCAATGCAGACGGCAAGCTCCTCAAATCATTCGGCGGCCCGGGGGGCGATGAAAAACAATTCAACACCCCGCATGGTCTGGCCATCGATCCTCGTTTTGGCGAGCCCCGCTTGCTCGTCGCCGATCGCGAAAAACGCCGCCTGGTTCACTTGGATCTCGAGGGAAATTGGATCGGTATTCATGCGAGCCACCTCCGCCGCCCGTGCTCGGTGAGCCTGTTAGGCGATCACCTCGCCGTCGCCGAGCTGGAGTCGCGCGTGACGATCCTCGACCCATCGGGCACGCCCATCGCATTCCTCGGAGACAATCCCAACCGAAATCAATGGGCAAAGTTTGGCGTGCCGCCGCAAGACTTGAAGCTCGGAATCTTCACCGCGCCCCATGGATTGAGTTTCGACAAAGCCGGCAACCTCTATGTCGAAGACTGGAATAAAACTGGCCGAGTCACCAAACTCATCCGGATTTCTCCCTAAACGATCGGTGTTCCAAGTAACGATGACAGCCAAAGGCGGCGCCCCATGAGGCGAGTCCGAATACCAGAATGCGCAGCATCAACCATGGCCCGCTAAAGAACGGATGCCAAAGCCAAGGCAAGATCCACCCTAACAGCAATGGCATCGGCGCATGAAACAAGTATAGCCCGAAGCTGATCCGACCCACGTGCTGAATGACTGGATGATCCAAAATTTTCCCGAGCACTCCGTGAAAGCCTGCCAAGGTCGCGGATATCAGCCCCGCAAAAACCACAGACACCAAGGTCTGTTGGATAAAGCACAACCCCGCAATGGGGCGGCCCATTTCATTGTAGCCATAGAGCAACAAATACCCGCCAAGCGCGAGCCACGCGCACCGTCCCAACCGGCCGTCACCCAGCATCATCCCCCGCTCGATCGCCAAGGCGAGCAAGGCCCCAATCCCGAAATAATCCAACGCGGTCAGAGTGATGGCCTCACTGTGATGAATTTGAGGAAACTCGTCTGCAATCCACATCCTCGAAAGGGGCGCCAACACCACCCATCCCACAAAGACCGGCCCAAGCATCCGGCGCGGCACTCCGAAAACCACCAGCGGCCACAGCAAGTAAAACTGCATCTGGATCGCTAACGTCCAATAATGCGCCGTGCCCGATGGCCACTGCTCCATGAAAGCCATGTGAAAGTTCGCAACGTGCCCAAAATAGGCCAAGAAATGCTGCCGAATGTCCGGAGCTCCAACCAAAACCGCAAACACCATGGCCGCGTAGCAGGGGATTAAGATGCGAGTCATGCGCCGCTTCTGAAAATAGAAATAGGCCCGGGCCCGCCATGCTCCGCCAAGATGCTCCCCCGCCTCACGCTCTCGCAGCAAGATCCGCGTAATGAGAAATCCGGTCAAGGTGAGGAAAAAGAACAGCCCAATCTCGAAAGGAAATGGTCCACGCCACTCACGGGGCGCCCAATGATGCCACATCACGCCAAGAACCGCAAAGGCCCGCCAACCGTCCAACTGGGTATTTCGAGTCGTCGCCAATTCGGTGATGAGTTTCCACCTTCACCCCAGCGGCCGCAAGCGCAATGCCACGAAGCATCCGATCCCAGACGCTTTCTCACTTCCCACTTGGAATTCACCCCATTCCCCTATTCCCTTGTCGCCGGATGCGCTGCTTTTATTCACAGGAACTGGAACTTGACCTGCCGATCGGTCATCCATTTCCGATGGAAAAATTCCGTGTCTCGAAGGACATGCTGCTCGACGGGGGCATCCTCCGCCCCGAAGAAATCATCGAGGTCCGCGCTGCGAATGTCCACCTGCTGCAACGCGTCCACGAAAAGGATTACATCCAGAAAATCGCTTCCGGCCTGCTCGACCGCAAAGAACAACTCCGTCTTGGACTCCCCGTCACTCCCCAACTCTATCACCGCAGCCTGACGGAAGTGGAAGCCACTCGCCTCGCGTGCCATGCGGCGCTTGAAGAGGGTGTTGCGGTTTGCCTAGCGGGAGGCACGCATCACGCATTCCGCGGACATGGCGAGGGCTATTGCGTATTCAACGACGTCGCCATCGCCATCCGCGACCTTCAAAACAAGCAGCCAAACATCCGAATCATGGTGGTGGATACCGATGCCCACCAAGGCAACGGCACTGCAGCACTGCTCGGCGACGACCCTCGGGTGTTCACGTACTCGATCCATGTCGGCAGAAACTATCCGACTCAAAAAGTGGCAGGCAGCCTCGACATCGAGACCGTTCGATACGTCGAGGGCGACATGTATCTCAAACAACTTTTTGTGAGCCTCGCCGGCGCCCTGGACGCCTTCGTCCCCGATCTGGTGATTTGGATTTCCGGCGCGGACAATCATCGCAACGACCGCTTCGGCCAAATGCACCTTTCACTGAAGGACATCCAACGGCGCGATGAAACGCTCTTGGCCGCATTCATCAAGAACCGGATTCCCGTGGCGGTGCTATACGGCGGCGGCTACAACCGCCAACCCGAATTCACCGCCAAACTCCACCGCAATACCATCGCCACCGCCAAGCGACTCGCTACCGAGTTCCGCGGAATCTAACCTCGCTCGATTTTTCATCTCATCAATCTCTAACATTCTAATAAAATTTCAATCGTTTTTAACGATGGATTTTCTCATTCCCACTCCATGTCAAAAGGTCTAGCAATTCTAACATCCGGCGGCGACTCCGCAGGGATGAATCCTGCCGTCAAATGCGCCGTCGAATACGCCAATCAAAAAGGCTACCAAACCCACTTGGTCTATGACGGCCTGCGTGGCCTGATCGCCGACAACATCGTGCCCGCCACCCGCGACTTGGTTTCAGGCATGCTTCACCGTGGTGGCACCCTGCTGCGTTCTTCACGCTCACCGGAATTCTTCGACATCGAAGTACGCCGCAAGGCCTACGAAAACCTCCTGCGCCGTAGCATTGGAAATCTCATCGTCATCGGCGGCGATGGTTCGTTCCGCGCACTCAACCAGTTTCACAGCGACTTCGGTATCCCCTTCGCCGGGATCCCCGCCACCATCGACAACGACATCGCGGGAACCGACTACTGCCTCGGCGTCGATACCGCGCTCAACGTGATCCGCGAATCCGTGGACTCCATCCGCGATACCGCTAGCTCGTTTTCCCGTGCCTTCGTGATTGAGGTGATGGGACGGCACTGCGGCTACCTCGCCCTAACCAGCGCCCTCGCCTGCGGCGCGGAAATCTGCCTCGTTCCAGAAATTCCCTACAACCTTGAGTCGATCGGCGCACGCCTCAAGCACGACATCGCCAATGGCCGCCGCTACGTGATCGCCGTGGTCGCCGAAGGCACCAAAATGGGCGACTATCTCACCCGCTGGATCAACGACTCGATCGGCATGGAAGCGCGCCTGACCGTACTCGGCCACGTGCAGCGCGGTGGTTCCCCCACCGTCCAAGACCGCATCATGGCCTATAAGTTTGCGGTGGCCGCAGTGGATGCCTTGGATGCAGGGCAGAAAAACTCAATCATGGTCTTCCGTGATGGAAACTACGATCACTTGCCGATCAACGCAGTCACGGATTCAAAGTACCAGCTCGACCCCGCCATCATCCGCCTCGCCAGTCCTCTGGCGTGTTAGAACATTTCGCGCAGATTCGACCCACTGGAGCCGATCGTGCGCGTTGATGGGTCCATTTGACTTCGTTCAATCTAGCAGGATGGTTGCTCAATTTTCATTCCGCCTGCCATTGAGCGCGAGCATCAAGAAATAAGCCAACTGTGCGATCGATCCCACGGCTGCCGCGAAGTAAGTCATGGCAGCCCAGAACAACGCATTCTTTGCCTTTTCGTGCTCCATGCGCGCGGCCACGCCACTGGCTTCCATCCATGCAAGCGCCCGACGGCTTGCGTCGAACTCGACAGGCAGGGTGATCACGGAAAAAACCGTCGTTACACCGAAGAGGATGACCCATGCCCACAGCATCTTCGGACTGTGAGCAACGCCGATGCCAAGGAGTCCGAGCATCATTAACCAATTCAGCATCTTGCTTGAAAACTCAACTGCAGGAACCAGTTTCGTGCGCAACCCGAGCCAGTGATAGGCTTGCTGGTGTTGGACGGCGTGACCGCACTCGTGAGCCGCCACCGCAGCGGCAGCCACCGAATTCACCGTGTAAACCGACTCGCTAAGATTCACCGTTTTCCTCGTAGGGTCGTAGTGGTCGGTGAGATGGCCTGGCGTGCAGATCACTTGGACATCGGTGATTCCATGCTGACGAAGCATGGCTTCCGCGATTTGCGCTCCCGTCATGCCGATCGGGATCTGCGAGTATTCGGCAAAGCGGCGCTTGAGCGTGCCGCTGATCAACCAGCTCGCGAGCAACGAAATTCCGATGATCACCATGTAGGTCGGCGAAAAACCCATCGGAACAAGGCCAAGGGTCACGTGGGAAAAAATTTCCAGAGTCATGCATGCATCATGGCGAGGGATTTGCCCTGTCGCAACTGATTTCCGAGTGGAAAACGTGGCGGATTTTCCAATAGTTCACATGGATTTGACGTGCAGCGTGATGGTTCGAGTCACCCCACTTTCGGGATGAATGGCGGTGAGTCGGTGAATCCCGAGCGAAAGGTGAACGATCGGTTCTGGGCTTGAGGGTTCAATGCGCAGGGTCTCAGACGACCAGCGCGCGGTACCGGGAATGCTTGTCACTGGCCGCAGCTTCGATGATCCCGAAGGAATTTCGGGATCTAACAAGAAAGTCGTGTCCGCCGCTGGACTGATGATCTGGAATGGCACGGAAGTGGCATGGTTGAGATCCATTGCGAGGACACTCCGGCGGAGGTTGTAGCTACTGGCAAACCACTCGGCAAATAGCGGGTCTAACAGCGCCTTGCCTGAGGTGTCGTAATCGGTCGTGGCTGCAAGCGGTGGTAGGTCGTTCGCAGGCGCGAGGTCATAGGCGCCCACGGGATCGGACGCAGCAACGCGTTTCCCTGTGCGTGGATCGATCCGAATTTCCACGAGTTCCGCTGGCCGCTCGAACCAGGTGGGTGGTGTGTCACGATGCAAGCGGAGCATGGCCCGGTGAAAGATGGGTCCCGCCCCAGCGATGCCCGAAAGCTCTTTCATCGGGATCTGCTCAAAGTTCCCCGCCCACACGCCGATGGTGAATTCTGGGGTGAAGCCGACGCACCAGTTGTCGTGGAAATCCGATGAGGTGCCAGTCTTCACCGCACACTTGAACGGCAGATCCAACGGCCCACCTGGCTGAAACGATGGAGCACGCGCAATCGGGTCGGCGAGGATGTCGGCAATCCAATAGGCGCTTCGTGCGTCGAAGACGTGGTGTGGCTCGACCGATTTTCCAAGGAAGAGTTTGGGCGGGAAATGCTGGCCTTGCCTCGCGAGGGTCGCGTAGGCATTGGTGAGCTCGAGCAAGCGGACCGGCGCGTTGCCGAGCGTCAGCCCTAGCCCATAGAAGCTGGGATCTGATTGAAGCGTGGTGATTCCTAGGTTTTCTAACAACTCGTGGAGCGGGCTCGGACCACCAAGGGCGTTGACTTCTCGAAGCGCAGGGAGATTCAGTGAACACGCGAGGGCACTACGCAGCGTGACAGGGCCACGATAGCAATGGTCGTAGTTTTCAGGCAAATCGAGGCCTTGAGGCGTCTTAAACGGACTTGGAATGTCGGCAAGTATGGAGAAGGGAAAACGATGGTTTCGCTCCATCGCAAGGATGTAGGTGAATGGCTTGAGAGTGGATCCTGGCGAGCGAGGCGTGAGCGCTCCATTGATCTGGCCGCCGTGTGGGTCGTTCCAATCGGCAGAGGAAACGAGACCGAGAATTTCCCCTGTCGGATTGTCAATGACGACCACGGCCGCATGGCGTAGATTTGCGCGCTTTAACTTCGCAGTCTCCTCTCTAACAATCAGCTCGAGATCCTTCTGAAGCGGAAGATCCAACGTGGTTGGAAGCCGCGAGCTCATCGCGGCTGCTTTTGTCAGCAACCAAGGTGCCGGCGACGCCTCGGCCATCGGTCTCAACGATAGCGGCTCGGCAATGGCAGCTCGAATCCGTGTCGGCTCGACCGCTTGGTTCGATTCCAATCGATTGAGCACGGTGCTCCGCCGCGCCATGGCCCGTTGGGGATAGCGGATCGGATTGAGCCGTGACGGCGCTTGCGGGAGCCCAGCAAGCAATGCGCACTCCGCGAGCGAAAGGTCCGCGAGGGGTTTTTGGAAATAGAACCGTGCGGCCTCCGCGCTGCCGATTCGGAGATTTCCATAGTCGAGACGGTTGAGATAGGCTGTTAGAATCTGTTGTTTCCTCCACTTGAGCTCAAGATGGCGAGCGGCCAATGCTTCATAGATCTTGGTGCGCATGCTCCGCTTCGCCGGTGGCATCGAGATCTTGATCAACTGCTGCGTGAGGGTGGACGCGCCAGAAACCACCCGCCCACGCACAATTCCATCACGGAATGCCCGCAAGGTCGCCCAACCATCGATCCCGCCATGCTGGAAGAACCGCTTGTCCTCGGCCGCGAGCGTGCAAGCAATCAAGTCCGCAGGAAATTCTTCAAAGGTTACCGGATTGGCGCGAGTGGAATCCAACATCGCAAGGTGAGCAATCGTGTCGCCATGCCGATCTAACAGAATAGGCGACGCACTAGGATCTCGCAACAATGCATCTGGTAGCGGGACGACCAAGGGCAGTAAAAACCAAGTCGCCACCACCAGCAACGCAAACGCAACGCCAGTCCGAACCCACCATGCATGCCATCGATTCCCAATCTTCAATCACCCAAGAGTGCCAAATCATCGCCACAAAATAAATCCCAAACTTAAGGGTGGAAATCCCTAAGAATTTGCGCCGTAGTGGTGGCCCATGAAAAACCAATTTTTCCTTTCTTGCCTCGCCGCATGCTTCATGACGTCGCCATCCTTCGCCGCTGAGACCGATAAGTCGCCACTTGCCAAGCAAATGGAAGCGATGAACAACGCGTTCAAAGCATTCCGCACCGAGACGGATCCAGCCAAGGGTGCCGCAAAAGCACGCGAAGCACAGGCCGCCGCTCTGAAAAGTGCCCTCGAGGTGCCCGCCATGCTGCAGTCGATGCCCGATGGGCCTGACAAAGCCAAGGCCCTCGCCGAGTATCGTCGGATGCTCGGAAAACTCTATGTCACGCTATGTGAAGTCGAGGCAGCATTCCTCGACGGCAAGGTCGACGAGGTGGCCAAGATTGTGAGCTCCATCAAGGAGATGAAGAAGGCCGGACACGACCGATTCATCGAAGAAGAGGAAAAGTAAACCGTCCTCGCGCCGTCACTGGATGATGAAGCGCGTACCTTCTTTGACCTTTGAGAAGACCAATGGCATGGTTTCGCTCGGTCCACGGATGCAGGCATGTGAAGCTGGACGGCGTTTGACCGGGCCGATGTGGTGGCCCACACCGTCATGCGTGAGGCGCATCCAGTAGCGCATTGACGCACCCTCAAAGCGTCCACCCTCAGGCACAGTGTCCATGCTGGTGTCCGCATCTCCATTCACGAGTTCACCTGCGGCATCATAAATTCTGCCGTACTTGTTCGACTTTTTTTCCACCACTTTTTCAAGGACGTAAAAGGTTCCCACGGGAGTGGGGCGGCTCGCAATTCCCGAACAAATCGGGTAATCTAACACCACGTTGTTACCATTCATCAGGAACCCCCGTTGCTTCGCGAGGCTAATGAAAATGGATGAGTTCTCGGGATTCGTTTGCGCAAGCAAGGCATCGTTTTTCCAAACTGAGTAGGTTTTCGGGTAGGAAGGCTCTGTCTTAAAGTGATCGTAGCTGCCCGCTGGATAAGGATTCACAACCTTACCATCCTTGGTGTAAGTCACCACCGGCTTGCGATTGGCGCAACTCGCCAGCAGCGCAACGGCAGAAAAAGAAAAAATGAGAGCAAGGAGGCGAGGCGTAATCATAAGGTGGCAGCGTTCGCGCAAACGATTATGACAGATCAATCGACAATGCAATCCCCATGCACGCCCATCCATCAGCCCACCCACGAAAAACGCCCGCCTCCTCGAAAGGAAACGGGCGTCATAAATCGGTGAAGCCTCAGATCACTTCGAGGACGAAGTGAAGCTCGCCTGGCTGGCACCCTTCTTGATCTTGCTCGACTTGATCCAGCTCATGGTGGAGCGGAGTTTTTCACCGACCTTTTCGATCGGATGAGCCGCTTCCGCCTTGCGGATCGCATTGAAATTCTTGTTGCCGGATGCGTATTCAGCAGTCCACTCCTTGGCGAACTTACCGTTTTCAATGGCCTTGAGTTGCGCTGCCATCCGCTTCTTGACGGAAGCGTCGATGATCTTCGGCCCAACGGTGACGTCGCCATACTCAGCGGTCTCGGAGATCGAGAACCGCATGCCGGCGATGCCTTGCTCATTCATCAGGTCCACGATGAGCTTGAGCTCGTGAAGGCACTCGAAATACGCCATTTCGGGTTGGAAGCCAGCCTCAACGAGCACTTCAAAGCCCGCTTTGACAAGGGCGGTCGTGCCACCGCAAAGAACAACTTGCTCACCAAAGAGGTCGGTGACGGTTTCTTCGCGGAAGTTGGTTTCGAACACACCGGCACGGGCGCAACCAATGCCACCGGCCCAAGCGAGCGCGGTTTGTTTGGCCTTGCCACTCACGTCCTGATGGATCGCGATCAGGCCAGGAACACCCTTGCCAGCAACGAATTGCGAACGAACGGTGTGACCAGGGCCCTTCGGAGCCACCAAAATCACATCCACATTCGAAGGAACCGAGATGGTCTTGAAGTGAACGGCGAAACCATGGGAGAAAAGCAGCGTCTTGCCCTTGGAGAGGTTAGGAGCGATGTCCTTGTTGTAAACCGCAGGGATCACCGTGTCAGGCGTCGCCACAAAGATCACGTCTGCAGCCTTCACTGCTTCTGCCGTGTCCATGACCTGGAAGCCAAGCTTCTTGGCAACCTCACGGGACTTCGACTTCGGATAGAGCCCGATGATGACCTTGAGGCCACTGTCCTTGAGGTTGAGTGCGTGGGCATGGCCTTGTGAGCCGAAGCCGATCACGGCGAGGGTTTTCTTTTTCAGTGAGACGATTGAGGCGTCCTTGGTGGTATAGATCTTCGCGGCCATAATGGGCGGTTGGTTAGTTCGATTTGGGCACGTCGCTGCCATCAGGGCAAACGGCGGGCCGGGAGACTGGCTGGATGAATTGGCTGGGTCAAGCAACAACACGAAAAATGCTCGATTCCCGTGGATATGGGTCGAAGTCTGGGCCTCCACGCCGATCCGGACTTGATCCCTACGCAAGCCGGGTTTAGGTCGTGGAGGTCGATTTCATGTCCATCTCTTCTTACGCCACCCCCTCGCCCGCGCTACAACGCGAGGTGAAGCGCCGCCGCTCGTTCGCGATCATTTCCCACCCCGATGCTGGAAAAACCACGCTCACGGAGAAATTCCTACTCTATGGAGGCGCCCTCAACCTCGCTGGCAGCGTCACGGCGCGAAAAAACCAACGCGCCACGACCTCAGACTGGATGGATCTCGAAAAACAACGCGGTATTTCCGTGAGCTCGACCGTCCTGCAATTTGAATACAAGGACTGCGTCGTCAACATTCTCGACACCCCCGGGCACAAGGATTTCTCGGAGGACACCTACCGCGTGCTGACCGCCGTGGACGCCGCCGTGATGGTGGTGGATGCCGGTAAGGGCATCGAGAGCCAGACGCGCAAGTTGTTCGAGGTCTGCCGCCGCCGAGGCGTACCGATCTTCACCTTCATGAACAAGCTCGACCGGCCGGCCCGCCCATCGATGGATCTGCTAGACGAGCTCGAGTCCGTTCTCGGAATCCATGCATTTCCGGTCAACTGGCCGCTCGGCGATGGTCCGAGATTTCGCGGCGTCTATGACCGCGAGCAAAAACAAGTGCACCTTTTCGAAAGAACGATCCACGGCGCCTACCGAGCCCCCGTCAGCGTCAAGGGCATCGGCGACGAAAGCGTGAAAGCCGCCATGGAAGAAGCGACCTATCACCAGGTTTGTGATGAGCTCGAGCTGTTAGAAGGTGCTGGTGCTGACTTTGATCTCGCAAAAGTGCTTGCTGGCGAGCTCACCCCCGTCTTCTTCGGCAGCGCGGCAAACAACTTCGGCGTGCAGCTGTTGCTCGA
>CAILVZ010000151.1 GCA_903837825.1 Akkermansiaceae bacterium
AGACCGGGGTGAACGAACTCCCCACTCGCTTCTCATAAGCGCTCAAGGCGACAGGCTCAAGTTCCCTGCCCTGCCGCGTCGCCTTGTTGCCCCAGAATGGCTTGCTCGGGGTGGTCTTGATTTTGATCAGGTGGGGAGATAACTCACCATGACTGTAATTTATCAAATATCTCGCCTCGGAAGCGCCGATACCCGCTTCGCGCCACGCATGCCATTCAGGACTACGCTGTTCCAATTTTACAAATTTCCAAGGTTTCATGATGGTCTTAGAGGCTGTCTTAAAAATATCTAGCTGGCGACTCTGGCGAGCATCCGCTTGCTCATCGACAGGTAGATCATGGCTTCCGAGTGTTCGATCTTCACCTCATGATCCCGGATCAATCGCCGTGACTGGATGAGCCAACCGAAGGTGCGTTCTACGATCCACCGCTTTGGCAGCACCTTGAAACCCTTGATGTCGTCCGAGCGTTTCACGATCTCCAATTTCACCCGCCGGTGCCGCGAAATCCCCGCCACGTGGTCTACAAGCTTTCCGGCGTAGCCACCGTCGGCCCAGATCAGCTTGAGCCATCCGAACGCCACGGTCAGGACATTGAGCAGCAACTGCGCCCCATCCCGGTCCTGCACGTCCGCCGTGGTCACTTTCAAGGCGAGGATGTTGCCCTGCGTGTCTACCAATAAATGTCGCTTTCTTCCTGTAATTTTCTTACCCGCATCATAACCACGAACTCCGGGCTGGCTAGCTGTCCGAACGCTTTGACTATCGATAATCGCAGCGGTCGGGGCTTTTTTTTACCGGCTGCGAGCCGGGCCATGTCGCGCAAGGCGGAGTGGATCCGCTCCCAATGCCCCAGCTTCGCCCAAAGCCGGAAGTAGTGATAACAGGTTTTCCAGTGCGGCAGGTCGTTGGGCATCATCCGCCATGCCCCACCCGTCCGGATGATGTAGAGGATGCCGTCGATGATATCCCTCCTCGAATGCTCCTGCGGCCGCCCTCGCAGGGTGTCGGGCTTGGTCGGCAGGAGGGTTTCGAGGATTTTCCATTCGCAATCCGTCATGCTGCTTGGATAACTGGCCATGCCGAGTTTCTCCAATACATGACAAAAATAGTACAGATTAAAATTCGGAATGTTAGTATTTTTAAGACAGCCTCTAAGTGGCTCGCCTCCCCTATCGGGTGCCACCATCACCTTGGTTGGTATCGTGGACTTTGATAACAACGTGCTCTCCCTGTTCATCAATCCAGATGGCTCCGATCTCTACAACCCGCTCAATCCCACGGCGGGTCCTAACAATACCGCGGATGTCGTACAAACGGGATTCACCAGTTCCAGTTGGTCCACCCGCCTGCGGGTGCAATCCGCGTCCCCGATCCTGACCGCTGGCACGGTGACTTGGGACAACATCACCGTGGCCACCTTGCCGACGGATGTTGGACTGGCCATACCGGAGCCCGCGACCTGCGCGATCTTTTTGTTAGCAGGCGGAATGGGCCTTGCGCGCCGCCGGTCCCGTTCATGAGACCTGAATTTCTGTTGAAACAGGATGACCCGCCGCTCATTTCAAATTGTCGATGCGTTGTTTCAACGCGGCGATGCATTCATTGCGGGCCTCGACGGAGATCCGGGCGCGGTCGCGGTGGAACCAGGCGAAGTTCTGCGGTTTCAGGGATTCGTTGGTGCGGGTGGCGCGGGCCTCCGCCTGGCCTAGCAGACTGCGGAATTTTTTGATCAGCTCGGCGTCGCTGAGGGAGGTTTTGCGGGCGGCGAGCTCGTTGTTCATCGTGATCAGGGATTTCACGAGATCGTTG
>CAILVZ010000152.1 GCA_903837825.1 Akkermansiaceae bacterium
ACGACGTAGAATGATGACCTTGAAGGGGGTCGTAACCCTTCAGGCCTATATTTAGGTTAACAAACATCGGGGACATGATGGCATTCGTGCCTCATGTCCCCAATCTTTGATGAAGAGCCAGAAATCCATTCAAGCCCGCAGCAAGTTCCATGCGGCCACGAGTGCCTTGAGGCCTGCCATTTCGATCGATGGATCCACGCCCGCACCCCAGAGCAGGCGGCCGTCGTCGTGTTGCACTTGGACGTAGGCGGCTGCGCTGGCATCCGAGCCGCCGCGCACGGCGTGGGAGCGGTAGTCAGTCACCTTGAAGTCCTTGAGCTCCGCGCCCTCGAGCGCGTGGACGAAGGCATTGATCGGGCCATTGCCGAAGCCCTCGATGGCCTTCTTTTCTCCACCGATGAGGATGCTCGCCTTGCACTGGACTAAGCCGCGCTCGCCGGTCTGGTGGACCAGCTCGTAGTCGATCACATCCAGCGGCGTCGCGATATTCACGAACTCCTCAAAAAACGCATCGCGGATTTCATCGGTCGAAAGCTCGCGGCCGAGTTCGTCGGCGAGGTCGTAGATGCGCTTGCCGACTTGCGGGTGCATGGACTTGGGAAGGTCGAAGCCGTGTTCGCGATCTAACACATAGGCCACGCCGCCTTTTCCCGACTGGGAATTGATCCGGATGATCGCCTCGTACGAGCGGCCGATGTCTTGTGGGTCGATGGTGAGGT
Source organism: Akkermansiaceae bacterium (assembly GCA_903837825.1). Classification (GTDB taxonomy): domain Bacteria; phylum Verrucomicrobiota; class Verrucomicrobiia; order Verrucomicrobiales; family Akkermansiaceae; genus Luteolibacter. Next base: position 720 of record CAILVZ010000152.1, read on the forward strand.
ACGGCACGCCCCACGGGGTGGCTGCGTCAGTGGCGACTTCACGGCTGCGGCGGTCGAGGCCCTTCTTGATCGCGTCTTGGTGCGAGCCGGAAAAGGCGGTGAACACGAGTTCGCCAGCGTACGGTTGGCGTTCCGGGACGTTCAGTCGGGTGACGCGTTCGTAGACCATGCGGATCGATTGCAGATCGGAAAAATCCAGGCCGGTCGCGACGCCGTGGCTGTTGAGATTCAGCGCCAGCGTCACGATGTCGAGATTTCCGGTTCGTTCGCCATTGCCGAAGAGCGTGCCCTCGACGCGGTCGGCACCGGCCATCAGACCGAGTTCGGTCGCAGCGACACCCGTGCCGCGGTCGTTGTGCGTGTGGAGCGAGACCAGCAACGAGTCGCGGCGGGAGAGGTGGCGGCCCATCCACTCGATCATGTCGGCGTGGACGTTTGGAGTCGTCCACTGGACGGTGTCCGGCAGGTTGATGATCATTTTTTTCTCCGGCGTGGGTTGCCAGATTTCGATGACCGCGTTGCAACACTCGAGGGCGAAATCCAGCTCGGTGTCGGAAAACGACTCGGGCGAATATTGCAGAACCACCTCGGTGCGCGGGATGCTGGGCACGAGTTGTTTCACCAAGGTCGCGCCGTCGATGGCGATTTGCTTGATCGATTCGCGCGAGGCGTCGCTGAAGGTCACGCGGCGCTGGAGCGGCGACGTCGAGTTGTAAATGTGGACGATCGCCCGCTTTGCGCCGTCGATGGCCTCGAAGGTCCGGCGGATCAATGGCTCGCGGGTTTGCACGAGCACCTGGATCGTGACGTCGTCGGGGATCCGGTTTTCCTCGATCAGGCGGCGGAGGAAGTTGAATTCCGTGTCCGCGGCCGAAGGGAAGCCGACCTCGATTTGTTTGAATCCGACGCGGACCAGCAGGTCGAAAAACTCGAGTTTCTCGTCGATCGACATCGGTTGTGGCAGCGCCTGGTTGCCATCGCGCAGGTCGACCGAGCACCAAATCGGTGCGTGGGTCAGCGTTTGGTCCGGCCAGGTGCGGTCGGGCAAGGACACCGCGGGGAAGGGCCGGTATTTTGAGAGAGACGTCGGATGCATGGGAAAACGAGAGTGGCAAACCCAAGTGGGCTCGCCACAGGATGCACGATTTCAACCCCAAATGTGAAGAAAAGAAAAAGTCAGTGGGTGAGCGTGAGGCCGCACCATCGCCCCCATGGACGAATCGTTAGACGATGGAGTTGTCTACCGCGCCAAGAAGGTGGGGAAATTTTCGATAGCCGATGCCAGCCACTTGTGGTAATATTTTACCACAGTCGCCAAACCAATCCCATGTTCAACGAAACCATCAAATCCCTGCGCCTTGAGAGACGACTCACCCTGCGCGACTTTTGCACCCAGGTTGGCCTCGATCCGAGTAACTGGAGCAAGGTCGAACGCGGAGTAAATCCTCCACCGGGCGACATCGGGCTTCTGGAACGACTGGCGGATTTCTTCGGTCTCGCTGGAGAGGCTAAACTGGCTTTCATGGATGAGGCGGCACTCCAGAGGCGCGAAATTCCCGCCGATGTCGCCGATCACATCATCCTGCAAAGGGCCCTTCCCGCCTTCTTCCGCGCCGCCCGTGGCCACGAACTCACCACGCAAGAACTGTCTAGCCTCGCCGAGGACATCAAGAAGCTTCATACGGGAGACAGAATCTAACCCAGCCCCCCCATGGAACACGTTTGGACGAAAATCGAAGAACTGCGAGCTGAGTTCGACCTTTTGAAGACGGATCGCACCCCCATCGATGTGTTTACCTTCCTTGAAGTCGATCTCGGCTTGGATGCCATTCCTTTCGATGATTTGGCGATCAAGTATCGGGTCGAAGCGGCGATCAAAGCGGACTTCAGCGGTATTTATTTGGATGCCGAGCAATACACGCTGATGGAAAATGGGCCTGAGTGGAAGTTGAGCCGCCTGCGTTTCACCGTGGCACACGAACTGGCTCACTACTTTCTCCACAAGGATCTTCCACAGTCATCGAATTTTTCCTCGCTTCCCGATTTCGCGCGTTGGACAGCCAACTATGGCGGGCGTAAATACGCGGCGGAGCAGGAGGCCAATGAATTTGCGGGGCGTCTGCTGGTTCCAGAAACACGGCTGGCGGCGCTTTTTGACGACTTCGCACCCCAAGCCGAACGATTGGTCCCCAATTTCATGCAAAGCGGTCCGCTCCGCGACAAGTTTGCCGAGAAAATCGCGCCTCGGTTTGGTGTGAACTCGCAAGTCATCGCCGTCCGTCTGGATCGTGACGGAGTCTGGTCAGCCGCTTGATTCACCACTCTCGATTTGAAAACTCCCTGCCTTTGTGGTAGGGTGGTCGGATGAAAATTCCCCTCACCTCGAGAAAAAAATTGGCAACATTGAAGGCGGCAGCTCTCTTGCCTGAGTTCGAGATGGAAGTGGACGCCAACTGGCTCGAGAATTCCGAGGAGGAGGCGGCCGTCGAAACGATGCTGTCAAACCCGCCGGCAATCGATGTCGATGCCGAAAAGGCAGCGAACGCGCTCGCCGCGAAGCTCGACTTCAACGGGTGACACCGCGCTCGGAAGCCTCGATAAAGCCGATCAAATGGGCGACCTGCGGGTTGGCCGCGGTATGCGTGGCCTTGAGCGAGCTCAGCGCGGTGGCGAGGTTGCCGTCTTTCTTGAGGAACAACTTCTTGTAGGCACTCTTGATCGCCTTGACGTCCTCTTCCGAAAAGCCGCGGCGCTGAAGGCCGACGAGGTTGATCCCTCGGGTGCCGGCGGGATTTCCGTCGATGATCATGAACGGCGGCACATCTTGGACGATCTTCGAGCAACCGCCGATGATCGAATGCCTGCCGATCTTGCAAAATTGGTGGACGGCGGCCAAGCCCGAGACGATCGCGTGATCTTCCACCTCCACGTGGCCGGCCAGTGCAACCGAATTGGAAAGGATGATGTGGTCTCCCAACTGGCAATCGTGGGCGACGTGCGCGTAACAAAGCAGCAGGTTGTGCGAGCCAATCCGAGTCGGCAAATCCGCATGCGTGCCTCGGTGGACGGTCGTATTTTCGCGAAACACATTGTGATCTCCAACCTCCAAATAGGTCGGCTCCCCTTGGTATTTCAAATCCTGCGTTTTTCCACCGATCGCGGCGAATGGGAAAAACTCGTTGCTGCGGCCGAATTTCGAGGGTCCGCCGAGGACCACATGCGAGTGGAGGACGCAATCGTCGCCGAGCTCGACGTGGTCGCCGATGACACAGTAGGGCCCCACCTGGACGTTGAGTCCGAGCGTGGCGAGCGGTGAAATGATGGCGGTGGGATGGATCACTGGGGAAATCACGACCCAAGTGACACGAAATGACGAGGATTTTTTCGCAATTGTGCCATTCACTTCCATGGGGTTATCGGACCGAGGCGGTCGCGGACGCATGGCACACCTGCCTCATTTGGGCACGAATTCTGGGTTGGCAGGGCCAAATTTGTCGCCTAGTCTCGCCCTCTTCCATGTCCGAAAAGACCCGTTTTCACTTCACCGGCATCTGCGGCACGGCCATGGGCGCTGTGGCCGCAGCAATGAAACAACGTGGCTTCTCGGTCACCGGATCGGATGCCAATGTCTATCCGCCAATGTCCGATTTCCTGCGCGGCCAAGGCATCACCCTCAGCGAGGGCTATCACGCCGAGAACATCCCGGCCGACACCGATGTGGTGATCATTGGCAACGCGATTTCTCGGGGCAACCCCGAAGCGGAGGCGGCGCTCGATCGCAAGCTGCTCTATCATTCGCTCCCCGAGGTGATGAAAGAATTCTTCCTGCGCGGAAAACGCAACTTCGTGATCTCCGGCACCCACGGGAAAACGACCACCTCGTCGATGCTCGCATGGATTTTTCGCCACGCCGGCCGCGATCCGGGATTCATGATCGGCGGACTGCCGAAAAACCTCGGCTGCGGGGCTCATTTTCCCGACTCGGAAATCAACGTGCTCGAAGGCGACGAATACGACACGGCCTTCTTTGACAAGCGGTCGAAGTTTCTCCACTACCTTCCGGAATGTGTGGTGGTGAATAATGTCGAGTTCGATCACGCCGACATCTATCAGTCGTTAGACGAAATCAAACTCACCTTCCGCCGCTTACTGAACATCGTGCCTCGCAGTGGCATGGCCTTCATCAATGGCGATGAAGCGAATTGTCTCGATGTCGCCGCCAGCGCTCCGTGCCCGGTCACGATGGTGGGCTTCGGAGAAAATTGCGCACTCCGCATCAGCGACCTGAACTACGAGACGGACCGTAGTTCCTTCACGCTGGGTGGCATCGCCTACTCGGTCGAAATGACGGGCGAGTTCAACGTGCGCAACGCAGCCATGGCGGTTGCCGCCGCGACATTCGCCGGGCTCAGCGCCGATGAAATCCGCGCGGGGCTGGAGTCGTTTGAAGGAGTCGCCCGCCGCCAAGAACTCCGCGGTGAGGTGCGGGGCATCAAGGTGATCGACGATTTCGCGCACCACCCGACCGCCATCCGCCTTGCGGTGCAAAGCCTCCGCCAGCGCCACCCGACCTCGCGACTCTGGGTCTTGTTCGAGCCCCGCTCGAATACCACTCGCCGTGCGGTCTTTCAAACCGAGCTCGCCGAAGCCCTCGCGACCGCAGATTTCTCGATCGTCGCGGCGATCCCCGACCTTCATAAAATCCCGGAAAACGACCGACTCAATCCCGACCAACTCTCCGCCGACATCGCCCGTCTTGGCGGCCACGGCTGGTATCTGCCGGACCTCGAGACGATCATCGCAACCGTAAAGGAACATGCCGAATCCGGCGATGTGATCGCAGTCTTTACCAATGGCGGCTTCGGTGGAATCCACCAGAAATTGCTGACCGCCCTCGCGTGAGGGTGCTGCAGATTCTTCGGGGAGCACACGCGCCCTCGCGTGTCGTTTTCTGCGCCCTCGCGGAAAACAGGCGTCGAATCATGAAGGCGGCCTGAGCTGCGAGCCGAACGCCCATCCCGTGAATGGCCGCGGCTTTAGGGAATCTCATTGATTGCTTGAATTGCCCACGCGATTGGTCAAGGTACAGGGAACGCCATGAACCGCCGTTCCCTTCTGACCATGATCCCCGCCGCTTCCGCCATCCTTGCCAGCCGCTCCAGTGGGGCGCAATTGCCGCAAACCGCCACCACCGAGGCGGGCTTTGCGATTTCGCTGCAATGCTGGACACTCCGGGAATTCCCCGTGCTCCAGGCCATTGAAATGGCGGCGACCACCGGGGTGACGGGCCTCGAGTTCTTCCCCGGCCAGCCGCTCGGTGGAGCTTTTGGCGATGCCGAATTCGGCCCCGACATGACCGATGACCAAGTCCAAGCGGTCCTCGACCAACTGAAGAAAAATCATTTGGTCGCCTTCAATTTCGGCGTCACCGAGATTCCCAAGGAAGAAGCCGAGGCGCGCAAGACGTTCGAGCTCGCCAAGAAATTCAACCTCTACGGCGTCACCACCGAATCCTTAGGTTCTCTTGACACGCTGGAAAAGCTCTCGAAGGAATATGACGTCAAAGTCTGTTTCCACAATCACCCCAAGCCCAACCCGCTCTGGCACCCGGACACCGTCTGGAAGGCGATCGATGGCCGCCACGCGAACATCGGTTACTGTGCGGATCTCGGCCACTGGGCGGCCTCCGGCCTGGATCCCCTCGTGGTGATCCAGAAAATCGCACCGCGGGTTCGTTCGTTTCACATCAAAGACCGTGCCTCGATCACCGCGTCCAGCCCCGACCAACCCTTGGGCACCGGCATCATTCCGCTCCCCACCATCCTCGACGAGGTGCGTAAACACGGCTTCGCCGGAAATGTCTCCATCGAATACGAATCCAACTGGCACCACAACCTGGCCGAAGTCGGACAATGCGTCGGTTACCTCCGCGCCTATTCAAAGCTGCGCCCTTGAAGCGTCGTGGCAGGGGGGAAGCGGCGTCTGACCACAAAAAGACGGGTAAAATGACTCCCGGCGAGGCAAGGGGACGTTTTTTCTGTGCCAAGGGGTCGATCCCGCATCGTAGGGGGAGAAAAAACCGAGTCGCGGGATAAATCCCCTGCGTCACGGGGAAGTCCCCTTGCCGCAGAAAATCCATCCCCATGAGGCAGGGGATAGCTTCTCCGTGCAGGAAGGGGAAGGTCCCATGGCGTAAGGGATTGTCCCCCTGAGTCAGAGGAATGAGCCCCCAGCGGTGGGGATCGCCTCACTTTGTGTGGGAAATTGAATTGACGTGCCATTCGAGTGGGTACCTGATTGTCCCCTCTTCAGGCGGTGGGAGAGGAAGAGGCGGCCATGGGTGGACCGCCTCTTCCAGGGTGCGATTTCCTGGTCAGACGCTTGATGATATTGCCCGGCGTTTGGGGGAGAAGGGGCCAAGCAACATCCATTATCATCTCAAAAAGGCGCAGAGCCATATCCGCAAGTTCTGGTCGCTGTGGGGGAATGCACAACTGCCTGGATTTGATGAAGAGGATGAAGAAGAGCAATTTATTTTTGTAGAAAAAATTGTCCAGCTTTGTAAAGAACGTGATGGGGGCCGTGAAGATAT
>CAILVZ010000153.1 GCA_903837825.1 Akkermansiaceae bacterium
AATAATTAATTCCTGACCCTTGGCATTGCCGTAACCTAGAAAAAACAATGCTTCAGGATCGGCTTTAATTTCAAAAGCAGCTAATATCCTTGATCCAATAGTGAAAGCACCAGCAACTCGCATCAAAGAAATAGAGGCGGAGCTTCAAGATCTGGAAGCTCGCAGGCAGGGATTGCTTGCAGAGATGCGCGAAATTCGCAGTGCAGCGGAATCTCCTGAATTGCCTCTCGGCAAGGGAACGCCGGGCACCAATGAAGAAAAGATCGATTTGTTCCTGAGCCTTTTTGGTGCGCGCCGGTCTGTTTATCCGAAACTTTGGATCAATCTGAAAAAGGGCTCAAAAGGGTATTCGCCAGCCTGTAGCAATGAATGGGTTCACGGAGTCTGTGAAAAGCCACGTGTGAAATGCTCTGATTGCCCTAACCAGAATTTTCCACCACTCGATCATTCGGCAATTCACTCGCATCTCATCGGACGCCACACCATCGGAACGTATGCGATCCGCGAGGACGATGGGTGTATTTTTCTGGCAGCGGATTTCGATGGCGATGGGTGGATGCAGGATATTGAGGCATACCGCCGTGCAGCAGAGCAAATGGGGATTTCTATTGGGATAGAGCGTTCGAGATCAGGTAACGGAGGCCATGCTTGGATTTTCTTTGCACACCCGGTGCCAGCAGTTCTGGCACGCAGGCTTGGAACGCTCATTGTTGCCCGCGCTTCGTCATTCCACCAGGGCATGAAGCTCTCGACCTACGATCGATTTTTCCCAAATCAGGATATGTGCCCCAAAGGTGGTTTCGGAAATCTCATAGCGCTGCCGCTCCAGCAGGAGCCTCGAAAATCGGGACACACGCTTTTTCTGGATGAAAACTTCGAGCCAATTTCTGATCAGTGGGCGTATCTGGCGAGTCTGCCAAAAGTCGATTTAGGGTAGTGCAACAATTCGTCTGTAAATTGCCGACATCACCAAATCATTCCTGACTTACGGAAAACGGAGCGGAGCGGAGTTTTCCGTAACGCGATCGCATGTCAGGAAGACTGGTGGTTGAAGGCGTCCGGCCACGGCTGGATACTGAAGGTGCTTAAATCAAACAGAGCACCAACCATGACCGAACACACAGCCACACAAAATACATCGCTTGATAACCTGATCCAACTTCTTTTGAACGAAGGATACGAAAACGGGCTTCCCCGAATTGCTGAAATGATTCTCAACGCCGCCATGCTCATCGAGAGAAGAACCCATCTCTCAGCCCAGCCCTACGAGCGCTGCGAAAAGCGAAACGGCTACGCCAACGGATTCAAGGACAGAGTCTTCAAAAGCACTCTCGGTGAGATGAATCTCAAAATTCCTCAAACCAGAGAGTCTTCCGACCCTTTTTACCCTTCCCTTCTGGAAAAAGGCTCCCGCATTGACCAAGCCCTCAAAAGCGCGATCGCCGAAATGTATCTCCAAGGCGTCTCGACCCGGCGAGTCAAGCACGTCATGGCAGAACTCTGCGGCATGGAAGTTTCCTCCACCCAAGTCTCCCGCCTCACGGCAAAGCTCGATGAATCCCTTGAAAAATGGCGTAACCGTCCGCTGCCGGAAATTTCCCATATCCTCCTCGACGCCACCTATGTCAAGGTGCGCGTCGATTCCTCCGTGCGCGACTGCGCCCTCCTAGTTGGTATCGGCATCCGGCGCGACAACGGTAAACGTATGATCCTCGGAACCTCCGTCGCCCTATCCGAAGCCGAAGTTCACTGGCGAACATTCCTCTCCTCCATACGGGAACGCGGCATCGGCATTCCCGACCTTGTCACCTCCGACGCCCACGAAGGACTCAAATCGGCTCTCAAAGCCACTCTCAACGCCTCACCCTGGCAACGCTGCCAATTCCATCTCCAGCAAAACGCCCAAGCCTACATTCCCAAAGTCTCCATGCGACAACAAGTCGCCGACGACATCCGATATATCTACAACTCCCGCAACCGCCCAGAGGCCGACATGCGTCTCAACGAGATCGTCGAAAAATACTCCCATTCCGCTCCCGATCTCGCTCGTTGGATGGAAAGCGCCATTCCCGAAGGTCTCACCATTTTTGCATTTCCTGAAAATATCCGCCGCCGTCTGCGCACTTCTAACATGTGCGAAACTCTCAACACCCAAATCAAACGCCGCACCAGAGTCGCAGGCCTCTTTCCAAACGAAGCCTCCATCCTACGCCTCGTCTCCGCCATCCTCATGGACATTTCCGAGGAGTGGGAGTCCAGCAAAACCTATCTTCCCCAGATCAGTAACAACTAACCCAAATCAACAAAAAACCTTTGGCATCCTTCAGTCAGCCTAACCGAATTTACAGAAAAAAAAACTTGAAATAACTATATTTTTTAAAATGTTAAAGCAATAAGAACTATTCCGACCATAACGACTCTATCAACTC
>CAILVZ010000154.1 GCA_903837825.1 Akkermansiaceae bacterium
CTGAATTTGGATTTCTCCGATGGCGGAACCATGGCGCGTTAGGATGAGCCGAGTGGCATGGTAATCCTTCACATCATCGATGATCACGGGCGTGCTGGTGATCTCATAGGTTCGGATGGCGATGGCTTGGCGTGGGGATGGGTTTGATCGAGCACGCGTGGGAGTGTTGGTGGCATTGGGTAGGATGGGATCGCTGGCCGCGAGCAGCGCCGATGCTTGTTGTTTCGCCTTGCGATAGCGGAATAACCCCACAAAGGATCCGAATAATTCGGCGGAGATGAGTTGATGGGGGATTTCGGCGGGTTTGAATTTTGAATCAAGCCAACGGCGGAGGTTCCACGCTCGCAGCCACCAAATCGCGAGCTTCGCGAGGCCGAGCCTTTCCTCAGGAAACTCGATGGCATTGCGCACGAGATGAGAATAGAACCCGATGCCGTTGTTCTCGATCTGGGTGCGGAGGTGTTCGAAGTCGCGGCGGTGTCGGTGTCGCACCATGGCTGCCGGCTCGTAGACGAGGGTATGGCCGAATTTGAGCACTCGGAAAAACATATCGAGATCCCCCCCGCCATGGGTGATGGTGCCGACATCCAGTGCTGGATCAAATGGGCCGATCTCGCGAAACACCGAGCGACGAAATGCCATGTTTGCACCCGTGCCGAATTTTCCGGCGCCGGCATGTTCTTGTGCGAGTTGGTGGCGTTCTTGGTCACTGGCTCGGTACCATTTTCGGATGTATCCTCGACCGAATCCGCCGTATTTCTCGAAAAGGATCTGTGGCTCGGTTTCTAACTCATAGGGTACGACCAGCCCTGTGACCGCCATGGTTTCCTCGTTGTCCGCAAAGAGGCGTGCGATGGCATCCGTCCAGAGGGTGTCCACCACGACGTCGTCGTCGGTGTAAGCGATGATGTCGCCCTTGGCAGAAGCGATTGCTCGGTTGCGGGCCCAGTCAAGGCCAGGATTTGGCTCAAGGATGTAGAATACCTTAGGAAAGGAGGACTCGATCAGCTCGCGGGTTGCCTGCGTTTTTGGAGCATTGTCAATGACCAAGATCTCTAATGGGGGATGCGCGAGGTTCTGAAGTGCTTCAAGACAAATCGCAAGAGATTCTGGGCGGTCACGGGTGCAGACTGCGACCGATAGCGTGGGTAAGTTGGATGGCTTTGGTGGCTGGGGAAGTTTCACCAAGGATTGGACGTTCCATGGCTCTTCAGTATATGGGTTTTCCAATGCCAAATGAAGAAGTTGGCGGATCAAGCTCGTGGCGCATTGGTCCATGAGCGCTGCGACGATGTCGGTTGCTAAGCAGCGATTTTTTCTAACAGGAATCGTGATCGTATGGATCGGTTGTCCGCGCCAGCGCACGATCAATTGCAGGAACGCATTGTGGCCGAGGTCGTTGAAGTCGGGAATCGGCTCAGAGAGCTCAAGATCGGTGACTCGAATGGATCGATGCATGATAGGGCAAGTTTTGATGGGGGCGGACTTGGCAGTTGCTGCGTGGAATCCTCTAGAAATCAGTGTGGGAGGGAATTGGGCCCGACTACAGAAGCCCACCTCCGCTCTTGAATTTGATCGAGCAAGGAAGGGGCAGAGCGGGGGCGGCTGGGAGGGTCATTTTTTGCATCAGCGCTGCGGCGGCGGGGGGCTACGCGTCGTTTGCCTGTGGCCAGCCAGACGAGGCTTTTCAGCGTGAGTCGGTGAAGGCGCTGATTGAGGATCAAGAGGGGATCTGACAAGATCGCTCGGCTGGCAGCGACGATGCACGATGAGTAGTCGCAGCTGCCGTAGCTTTTTGAGACAAGATAGCTTTGGAAATGTCCTTCTGCCCAGCGGAAGAGTGTGATTGGTAGGTCCACATTGCGCAGTCGGGCCCGATCCATCATCATTTGAAAGGATTGTGCCATGGAAGGCGCTTGGGAACTCATGCATGCATGGGTTTGGCGGTAGCCGACGAGGACTTCATCCACGAGTCCGACTTCCCAGCGCTCGGCGATCCGGATCGATAAATCCCAGTCCTCGCAGCCTTGTGCACCACCTTGTTCATCGCGCGTGAGATAGAGGCCAGCTTGCTGCACCGCGTCACTGCGGAACAAGGGCACGCTAGCATTTCCGATAAAATTTCTTAAGATGATCGCTGACCTTGCCATGCCTTCCACCGTGAAGGGGGATTCGTGTCCGAGTTCTACCCCATCTTCGTCGAGCCATTGGTGCCAGCAATAGACCAGTGCGGTTTCCTCACCCCGCTCTTCCATTCGCTGAACTTGTCTGGCTAATTTCTCAGGCTGCCAGAGATCATCGGCATCCAGAGGGGCGATGAACTTACCTCGGGCCGATCGAATCCCCGTGTTGCGAGCTGCGCCAACGCCAGCGTTTTCCTGCTGTATGAGATGGATCCGCGAGTCGTGCTCCGCGATCTTCATGACCATCTCGGCCGTGTCATCCGTGGATCCATCGTCGATCACGATAATCTCAATTTCGCGCAGGGTTTGGCTCTGTGCCGACTCGATCGATAGATTGATCCATCGTCGGGCGTTGAACGCAGCGATGATGGCAGAAACAACGGGGAAGGGTTGCATGAGCCTTACTTAAGGTCGATCTCGATTCACCAGGCCCAACTTGAAGTGGCGCGGATGCAGCCTGCGCTTCCATCGTAAGCCGAATTACTCAAGGAACGCCCCTTGGTGAGGCGGAAATCTTGCCTCGAAATGGGACTAGAGGCACAAGATTTGCGCCAAAGCCGAAAGTCGGTCGATCGATCATGGGGGGAGATCATGAGGTTATTGATACCACGATTCCGTCTCGCATCAAAGCAATTTGGGAAATATCGGCCAGAGTGGCTTCATTTCCGTTCTGATGCGATCGCGGAGCGGTCTTCGGATTAATTGTGCATGGGTTGAATTTTCGGGTTGTCAAATCGCGCGGGACGATTCTTACTACCGCTCCGCCCGCAAGGGTGTTAGTGATGATGGCCCGATAGCTCAGTCGGTAGAGCAGTGGATTGAAAATTCACGTGTCGGCGGTTCAAATCCGTCTCGGGCCACCTTCACAACCCTTTGGTTCCCAAAGTGGAGTGTGAGACAAAAATCGGTTCGGTCTCTGATGGCAAATTTTAAGCTGTGATTCGTGAGGTACGAGGCTAGTCAATTTGACGTTTATAGGGTTGACGGTACATCGCATATTGGTTTTTTCCCGCCGTGAATGCTCATGCTAAATTTTCGGTCCGTCTCGCCACTTTCGTAGCTCTCGCCACCTCCGCATCAGCCACCGTCACGATGGACTGGGTGGTGATCAAGGATGTCAACAATCCCGCAGATCCAGCGACTACCTTTGGCTCCGTGAATCACGAGTACCAGATCGGCAAGTACGAGGTTACTAACAACCAGTATGCCGAGTTCCTCAACGCGAAGGGTAAGTCGGACGCCACCTCCTACAGCATCTACAATGGTAGCATGTCAAACTATGGAATCACCAAATCTGGCTCCAATGGCAGTTACACCTACACGGTGACCTCTGGGTTTGGGAATCGTCCAGTACCTTACGTCTCATGGTATGATGCTGCACGCTTTGCGAACTGGATTCTCAATGGTCAAGGCAGCGGTGATATGGAAACTGGTGCTTAAACGCTCAATGGCGCGACCAGTGGGGGTTTCATCTACGCCAATGCCAACGCTAAAATCTACCTCCCTAGTGAGAACGAGTGGTATAAAGCGGCATACTATAATTCAGCGAATCAGACCTATTCACTTTTTGCGAATGGCACGAATTCCGTGACCCCGGGGGATGCTAACTTCTCTAATGTCGTTCGGCATACCACTGATGTGGGCACTTACAGCAGTGATCCAAGTTATTATGGGACCTTCGACTAAACGGGTAATCTCAATGAGTGGAATGATACGGTCTTTTACTCGAGCAAGTATGGTTATACATTCCGCGGCGTTCTTGGTGGTGACTACCTCAACAACCAGGGCGTCGGGGCATCGACTTCTCGTGGTGGAGCCTTTAACACTGATGAGAACCAATATATTGGCTTTCGGCTTGCCGGGCTTCCAGAGCCCACTTCGATCGTTTTGACGGCCCTATCGGGTGGGATGCTTCTGATGCGTCGGAGACGTTGATTGTATCGGTCCCGCGATTGAAACGGTCGTTTGGATCGGCCGATTCGTTCTAAATTCTGGCATTGCGTTTGTCAGTGGCCGTTTCCTGCCGCTGGAGCTTGCATTGGACGTAGGCGGATGCCGTTGCCTTTGAAGCTGGTGTCGATGTTGAGGCTATCCACGCGATGACGCACGTTGGCGGGAGCTGCTGCTTGATCTTGCGCGGTATCCCATGGGCCAGTCCAGGTGATTTGGTCGTTCAGGTCGCGGATGGTGACCTCCTTACTTCCATCGGTAGACTTGATTTCCACGCTACCCAGTTGGTCTTTCATTTTGATGGTTGCGCTCCCTTGTGAATGGGTTCCCGACTTGGCGTGATTCGGGGCAGGCGCCAATTGGCCACCCAGCATTTGCATTTTGAGGTCTTGCATCGCTTGTTCCAAGTGTGGCGGGAATCCTGCCTCTTGGGTTGCGAGGTCGAGGTCGCCGAGGTTGCCAGCGATGGCTCCTCGGATGCGGTCCGCGAGGTCCTTCGGGATTCCATTGAGTTCGAGGGGGCCGAGTGCTTGAGGGGGGGACGAGGCCATTCCTGCTGGTTTTGAACCAAGAGTGACCTGAATGTGGGTGGGTTTGCCTTTTTGGATCATTTCGAGCGCCAACGAGTCTCCCGGTTTTTGGGTGGAAATCTGGCTTGAAAAATCGAGTGGTGATTCGATCGATGTGTTCCCTGCCTTGAGAATGACATCATTCACGTGGATGCCCGCATTGGCTGCTGGTCCGTTTGGGACGAGGGAACGAACGATGATGCCTGAATGGGGTTTGAGGTTCAGGTGTTCGGCGAGTAACTCGGGAACTTCACTGGAAATCACGCCGAAAAAAGCGGATTGAGAATCTTGGGTGGGAGTGTTGGGCTTGGGTGACTTAAGGGGGGGGAGTTTGATTTCTGGGAGTGACTCGCCCTTGCTCGTTTTTCTCAGCGCAGTGGGCGGTGGCGAGTTGTCTTCGGGAGCTTCGAGCGCGAATGCGGGTAGGGCGAGAAGGCTGCAGCATGCGAGGAATGAGTGAAGTCGGTGGGTCGGATGCATCGCGGGTGGAGTCGGAAGTTTGAGTTGGGGATGATTCGGTTAGAATCGAAGATTCAGTCTGTTTTTGCAGGGACTAACATGTATTCCGTGCGCGGCTGCTCAACTTCGAAGGTGCGGCCGGTTTGGTCTTTGAGTGTCATGTGGTCTTGGTAAGTCACTCGGACCAAGCTGTGAGGTTGGTTGTTCGATTTCCAGACGATCCCCTCATCGTGGACATCGGATAGACCGCGATTGAAGCTGGCGGGGATCAAGTAGGGGTTTGAATTGGTAGGCGGAGTAGCAGGAGATGGCTTGGTCGCGGCTTGGGGCGTGATGGCATCCGGCTGGTTCGTTGCGATCGGATGGATGAGAGCGGTTAGAGCGGCGATCAATGCGACGGCTGCAGCGGCGCTCCATGAGGGCAGGTTGCGACGTGTGGGAGTTTTGGTGCTGTTTTTCGGGAAAAGGACAATGGTTTCATCAACACGGAAAGGGACTTGGTGGCAGACCGTTGCGAGGCGGTTTTTCAAATCTTCTGGTAGTGGTGCTGGGAGGAACGAGCGCAGCGATTGTTCGAAGCGGAGTTCTTCGGGGCTTAGTTCGGTGAGGGTTCCGTCGACTGCGGCCTCGAGGCGCGAGAGCAGTGTGGAATCCAGTGACTCGGGAAAGAGTTGTTTCAGTTCGGAGCCGAGAGAGGCAGGGTCTTGGTTCATGACGAGTGGCTGAATGATTGGTTCTATCAATCGGTTAGATTGACAAGTCGCCGCGTCGGCGGGCATTACCTAAGTGACGTTTGAGGGCTTCGAGTCCGTAGCGATAGCGTGATGCGGCGGTGTTTTGAGAGATGCCGAGCGTTTCGCCGATTTCAGCAAACGTGCGTTCACCCCAGACTTTCATGACGATCACTTCCGAGAATTTTTCGGGCAGATCCTTGAGGCCGCGTTCGAGTTGCGTGCGGGTTTCGTCGTCGGAGGTGTCGTTGTCGAACCACGATTGAAATACGTCCAGTTGGTCGATTTCAGCATCGGC
The DNA here is from genome assembly GCA_903837825.1 of Akkermansiaceae bacterium. Lineage (GTDB taxonomy): Bacteria > Verrucomicrobiota > Verrucomicrobiia > Verrucomicrobiales > Akkermansiaceae > Luteolibacter. The sequence goes on from CAILVZ010000154.1 coordinate 6,191, forward strand.
GCTGACGTTGTTTTCGCGGCGTTTGCGGCGGTCATCGCGTCGGCTGAGGTCGATGGCAAGTCGGCGGATGGCGGTGTAAATGTAGGACTGCCACGCGTCTTGTCCGCCGACAAATTCGCCTGAGTTGACCTTTTCAACTAGTTTTACCAGAGCGTCTTGGAAGACGTCTTTTGCATCTTCGTGGGAGCGCGTTTGTTGGCGCGCGAAGAGAAGCAGCTTGGGTCCGTGGGTTTCCAGCCATTCGCGCCAAGCGGAAGCGGCGGGTGATAAGTGGGATGCCGTGGAGAGGTGAGCCATGGGATTGGATTCATCCATTGAGCGAGGCGAGGTGGGGGATTTGTCTCGGATTTCTCGAATCGTGCGATCGATTGGAAAAATCAGGGCTTCCAACCGGCGAGTTTGCAGGCGCGTTTGAAGTGGAGAGGGTCGACTGGGTTGATCGAAAGGCGGCTTCCTCGTTGGCATACCATCATTTCGCAAAGCACGGAATCCGATTTGAGCGCCTCGAGGGTCAGCATTTCTGGGAATTTCCCGACGAATTCGAAGTCCCTGAGCCACCAGCGTGGGTTTTCAGGAGTTGATTTTGGTTCATGGTATTCGCTTTTCGGATCAAACTGGGTGGGATCTGCGTAGGGGGCTCCGACCACGCGGGCGATGCCGACGGCGCCGGGTGGTTTTGCATTCGAGTGGTAAAACAGCGCGAGGTCGCCGGGTTTCATTTCCTTCCACATGAAATTGCGGTCTTGGTAGTTTCGCACGCCGCTCCATGGTTCGCTGGTCACCTGAGCGAGGTCATCGATGCTGAAGACGTCGGGTTCGGACTTGATCAGCCAGTGTTGCATGGCGGTTAGGCGATGGTCTTCGCGATGCTTGGATTGAGGGCGGGCAGGGCGAGGTGCCCGGGGCCGAGTTCGATCCCCTGTGTGGCACGGACGTCGGCTTCGATCGCCTCGAGCACATCGAGTTCCGGGCGGAAGTCGGCCGCGTGGTATGAGCTTCGGACGAGCGGGCCGCTGGCTACGTGTCGGAAGCCCTTGGCAAGGGCAATTGACTTGTATTCGTCGAAAGCATCGGGAGTGATGTATTCCACGACGGGCAGGTGTTTTTGGGTGGGGCGGAGGTATTGGCCAAGCGTGAGGACTGTGACATCGTGGGCGATGAGGTCGTCCATGGCGCGGAGGATTTCATCGTGGCGTTCGCCGAGGCCGAGCATGATCCCGCTTTTTGTGGCGACCTTGCCATTCACCATGGATTTGGCTTTTTTCAGAACGGTGAGGCTGCGTTGATACTGCGCGCGGGAGCGGACGAGCGGGGTGAGGCGCTCGACGGTTTCCAGGTTGTGATTGAAAATGTGGGGTCGGGCATCCATCACCATCGAGAGCGCCCAGTCGCGGTCATTGAAGTCGGGGACGAGCACCTCGATGATGATTTCTGGATTCGCTTGTCTAACGGCTTCGATCGTTTGTTTGAAGTGTTCCGCTCCTCCGTCGCGCAGGTCGTCGCGAGCGACGGCGGTGATGACCACGTGTCGAAGGTTCATGCGGCGGGTGGCTTCGGCGACGCGTTGAGGTTCGTCGGATTCGAGGGCGTCGGGTTTTGCGGTTTTAACGGCACAGAACCCGCAAGCACGGGTGCACTTGTCACCAGCGATCATGAAGGTTGCGGTGCCTTGGCCCCAGCATTCCCAGCGGTTCGGGCATTGAGCTTCCTCGCAGACCGTGACGAGTTTCAGGTCGGTGATGAGTGACTTGGTGGACCAGAATGCCGGGTTGTTTGGCAAGCGCACCTTGATCCAGTCCGGCTTCTTGTCCCGGTGCAAGGATGGATCCATCTTCATTTTAGGTCCGCAGTTGCTCATGTCGGCGGGAAGCTAGTCCCGTGTAACCCTGCGGGAAAGCGGAAAGTGACGCGGGTGGTGGTGAATGCGCAAACCTGCGGCGCGAAAAATCCCGGTCTCCATCAGAGGAGCCGGGATTGGATGAAATCAGACGCGGTGGAGTTTGGGTGCTTATTTTGCTGCCTCAGGCTTCTTGGCGAAGACCATGCACCAGCCGTTGCTGGCGACCACTTTACCACCGACGGCACTGCAGGGGCCACTGGCGTCACCCGCTTTGCCTTGGAAGAGCGCGCAGCTACCACATTTTTGCTCGGGCTTGTGTTGTGGGTATTTTTGGGCATCCACTTGGGCGGTGTCGCTTTTATAGCCAAGGGCGGCGGCCATGGGGTCTGAATCCTCCAGTTTCGCAGGAGGTGGGGTTTGGCCGAAGGCGCTGCGGCAAAGCAGGGCCGGTGCGGCGGTGGAAGCGATGAGCTTGGAGAGGAAGTGACGGCGTGAGTTCATGGTGATGCTGAGTGGTGGGTGGTGCTTGAGGACCAAGGTCCCTCAGGAAATTATGAGATCATTCGGGGAATGCTACGAATTATTTCGGGGATGGCGAAAATTTCGAATTTTCGCAAATTTTTACCTCCAAATTGGTTCGGATTGAGCCAATTCCGTGGGCGTATCTTCGGTTCCCACTTGTCGGATCGATCGTGGTGGGCACAATCGGGTCAGTGAGATCAGCGCCTCTTGGAATTTTTGACTCGGGTGTCGGGGGATTGACCGTCGTCCGTGCGGTGCAGGAACTATTGCCTGCAGAGGATATTTTGTATTTGGGGGACACTGCGCGGCTTCCTTATGGATCCAAGAGTCCTGAGACGATCCGTCAATTTGCGGATCAAGATGTCGGGTTTCTCGTGAAGCGAGGAGTTAAGGCGATCGTCGTTGCCTGCAACACGGCGACAGCCCATGCCTTGCCGAGTTTGCAGGAGAAATACGATTTGCCGATTTTGGGGGTGATTGAGCCTGGGGTTGAAGCGGTTTTGGCGAACCCTGACGCCGAGAGAATTGGGATCATCGCAACTCGCGGAACCATCGATTCCCATGCCTACCAGCACGCTTTGGCGCTCCGCAAGACCGGGTTAATGATTCACGGGCAGGCCACGCCGCTGTTGGTGCCATTGATCGAGGAAAATTGGATGGATCACCCTGCAACTCGGCAGGTCTTAAAGACCTACCTGGATCCGTTGGTTGAGAAGGGGATCGATACCTTGATGTTGGCATGCACTCACTATCCGTTATTGATGCCAATTCTTCGGGATTTGCTTCCAGCAGACGTGCGGATGGTGGATTCAGCGACGACCTGTGCGGAGCATTTGAATCAAGAGCTCGCGCGGTTGGATTTGCTTCATGAGCTTGGTGGTGTCGGCAAGCTTGACCTGCATTTGACCGACCTCTCAGATGCATTTGAGGCGCTGGCGCGTCAGTTTCTCAAACAATCCACGGGTCGGATCCACCGTGCGGTCTTGGATGCCTGAATGGGGTACTGATTTTTCCTTGAGTTATACCATGATTTAAGGACCATTGAATTTCATTAAATTTGAATCAGGGCATGAAATTATTTGGAACTGACGGCATCCGTGGCCGAGTCAACGAGTTCCCCATCACTGCAGAGATTGCATTGCGGATGGGCAAGGCGGTCGCTGAAGTGTTGCGCTCGTCCGGTCAGAGGCGCAACCGAGTGTTGATCGGTAAGGACACGCGGATTTCTGGCTACATGCTCGAGACGGCGATTACGAGTGGGCTGGTTTCCATGGGGATGGATGTCTATCTGGTGGGTCCCATGCCGACTCCAGCGGTGGCTCACTTGACCAAGTCGATGGGGGCATCTGCCGGCATCATGATCACGGCGTCTCATAATCCCTACGAGGATAACGGAATTAAGATCTTTGGGCCGGATGGATTTAAGCTTTCGGATGAGCTTGAATCGCTGATCGAGCGGCACGTGATGGGGGACTGTCCCGAATCGCCGCCACTTCCACCGGGGGCGATTGGAAAGGCGCACCGCATCGACGATGCGCGTGGCCGCTACATTGAGTTTGCCAAGCACGCGGCGAATAACATTTCGCTGCATGGAATGAAAATCGTGGTCGATTGCGGGCATGGTGCTGGATATTTTATTGGCCCGCTCATCTTCAAAGAGCTTGGTGCTGAAGTCATCGTCATGGCGAACCAGCCCGATGGGCTTAACATCAACGCAAACTGCGGCGCCCTGCATCCAGAGGCAGCTGGCAACCTTGTTCGCGAGCACGGCGCCGATCTCGGGATCTCCTTCGATGGCGATGCGGATCGTGTGATTTTTACCGATGCGAGTGGGTCGGTGGTGAGTGGAGATCGGATCCTCGGGCTTTGTGCCATTGGCCTCAAAGAACAAGGAAAACTTCGGCACCATACGCTGGTCGCCACGGTCATGAGCAATCTGGGCCTCATTGAGGCGATGAAGCAGAATGGCATTGCGGTGGAGATCACTCCCGTGGGGGATCGCAGCGTCATCGAGTGCATGCGGAAGCATGGATATTCCTTCGGTGGTGAAAATTCCGGACATCTCATCTTTGGGGATTATGCGACTACGGGTGATGGCATTCTCAGTGCGCTACAAGTGTTGCGGATGATGCGGGAGCGGGGTGCAACACTCGCCGAACTCGCGGAGATCATGCATGAGTATCCCACGAAGCTCGTTAATATGCCTGTCGCCGCAAAGCCGCCGCTCAGCTCACTGGCCAAGCTTCAGGCGCTCATGACGGAGGCAGCTACGCAGTTTGGCGACAACGGGCGGCATCTGATTCGTTACTCGGGCACCGAGAATAAAATCCGTATTTTAGTGGAACATCGTGAGCTCGCTGAGGTGACCACATGGGTCGATCGATTTTCAAACCTCATCCAAGAAGAAATCGGATAGATGTCATCGACGACTCACGATTCACCTGATTGTTGGCCGCTTTCGTTGACGCGGAGGATCGAGGATTTTCCAATCGGAAATCTCCCGCTTCGTGACCATCAAGAACGGGTTTTACTTGGATTGGAAATGTCGTGCGTGCCAACCGCTTGGTTGGATCCGTTAGATGTTGCGGATTTTGTAGCGAGCGAGAAAAACAGCATGGTTGATTCAGCGGGTATCGTGCTTGGATGGAAAGGTAATCGCACTGATAAATCTAATACATTTTTAGCGAAGGCATCTTTTGTTATTCGGTATCCATGGGATTTGATTCGGGCTAATGAGCTTCATGTTGGATCGCTTGGTGCTTGTGTGATTCAGGGTGAGATTCATCCTTTGGCGGTGGTGGATGGGATGCTCCATCTGGGGCCGGGAAGCCGGATCCTTCCCGGTGTGGTGATCGAAGGGAATGCGGTCATTGGGGCGAATTGTAAGATTGGTCCCAATTGTTATCTTCGTGGCCATACGAGCATTGGCGATGCTTGTCACATTGGGCAGTCGGTTGAGATTAAAAATAGTCTCATTCTCTCTGGGACCAACGTCGGCCATCTTTCCTACGTTGGAGACTCGGTGCTCGGGGAAAAAGTCAATCTGGGCGCAGGTACCATGACATCCAATCTTCGCCACGATGGGAAAAATCACCGATCGATGGTTGGTGGGGTTCTCGTGGATACAGGTCGCCGAAAGTTTGGGGCCATCATCGGAGATGGTGTCCATACCGGCATCAACACCTCCATCTATCCAGGCCGCAAGCTTTGGCCTAACACCAGCACTCGTCCTGCCGAAGTGGTGCAGCAAGATCTTATCCTTTTATAATTCAGAATATCAATCAACCATGTGTGGAATTGTCGGATACATTGGAAAAGCAGAGGCGCCCACCGTTTTGCTCAACGGGCTGCGTCGGTTAGAATATCGTGGCTATGATTCCGCGGGCATTGCGATTCTTGACGATGAACGGGTTCTAATCGCCAAGGCACCTGGGAAGGTTTCCAAGCTCAACGAGCGTGCGCATGCGGATTGGTCACCGGCGCTGTTTCAGCGTGCGAGCACGGGGATCGCTCACACCCGTTGGGCGACGCATGGGCCGCCGACTGAGGTCAATGCTCACCCCCATTTGGATCAATCGGGTGACATTGCACTCGTGCACAATGGGATCATCGAAAACTACCGATCGATCCGAGCACGGCTTGAGGCGAAGGGTCATCATTTTTATTCAGAGACGGACACCGAAGTCCTCACGCATCTCATTGGTGACTGTGATAAGGGTGACTTGTTTCAAGCGGTTTGCGATGCGTTGCATCAGGTGGAGGGAACCTTCGGGATTGCAGTGATTTCGGCTCGCGAGCCTGACAAGATCATCACGGCCCGCCGTGGCAGTCCGATTGTGATTGGGGTGGGTGAAGGTGAGACGATTATAGCGTCTGATGCGTCCGCCATTGTCGCTTACACTCAGCGCGTGATCTATCTGGATGATAACGATATCGCGATCATCACCAAGGATTCCATCGATATCCGTGATCTGAACAACATTCCGGTCACCCGCGAGATCGCCGAACTGGCCTTCGATGCAGCGGCAGCGGAAAAGGGTGGTTTCGATCATTTCATGCTCAAGGAGATTCATGAGCAGCCGGATTCATTGGGCAATGCCATTCGTGGGCGCTTGGACTTCAATCTCGGCTCGTCCGTTTTGGCAGGGATGGGCACCTCGCCTCGCGATCTAGCAGAATTGAGTCGCATTGTCTTGGTGGGTTGTGGCACGTCGCTTCATGCGGGGATGGTGGGTGAGTATGCGTTTGAAGACTTGGCTGACGTCCATGCGGAGGTGCAGCAGGCTGCGGAGTTTCGTTATCGGAATCCGATTTTGGGGAGTCGAGACATGGTGGTGGCGATATCCCAGTCAGGCGAGACGGCGGACACTTTGGCAGCAGTGCGTGAGGCCAACCAAAAAGGTGCGTTTGTGATGAGTCTCTGCAACGTGGTCGGTTCCACGATTGCTCGTGAGACGGGTCGAGGGGTTTATCTGCATGCGGGTCCGGAGATTTCAGTGGCATCGACCAAGGCCTTTACTTGCCAAGTGGTGGTGCTGCTGATGATGGCACTGCGCCTCGGGCGTGGGCGGCGGTTTTCGCGAGATGAGGGAATCAGGTTTACGCGTGAGATCGAGTCGATTCCAATGCTGGTCGCGAAAGTGGTCGCGCAGAACCAGAGGATTGCGGAAGTCGCGGCCGCCTATGCCAAGAATGAGCATGCGTTCTTTATTGGCCGGGGTCCGATGTTTCCGGTGGCTCTCGAAGGTGCGCTGAAGTTGAAGGAGGTTTCCTACATTCATGCGGAAGGCTACCATGCGGCTGAGCTAAAGCATGGGCCCATCGCTTTGTTAGAGAAAGGCACGCCGATTATTGCCCTTGCGGTGGATATTCCAGGCAAGGATAAAATGCTTGGGAACATCGAAGAGTGTCGTGCCCGTGGGGCTCGGATCCTTGGGGTGATCACGGAGGGGGACCAAGAAACTGCCGAATGCATGGATGACTTCATCAGCATTCCACGTTGTCACCCGCTTGTCGCGACGATTCCGGCGGTGGTTGCGCTTCAACTTTTTGCCTATCATGTGGCCCGATTGAGGGGCTGCGAGATTGATCAGCCGAGAAATCTAGCCAAGAGCGTCACGGTCGAATAGGCGTGGCGTGTGGTGGATTTGAAAACTTCTGAATCTCGCCCCTTGCCGTCGGCGGATCGCTGGTTTTAACTACTGCCATGCACGAGGAAATCCTACTTACCCGCGAGGTTGCCGCGATCCAAATCCCGAGTGGTGACACATTGACGCTTCCGGTCGGGACCGCGGTCTTCATCACCCAGCGCCTTGGTGGCACGTTTACGGTTGCCACTTCGCAGGGACTTGCGCGGATTTCCTCGCAGGATGCGGATGCACTTGGAGTCAATCCCGAGGAGGAGGCGAAAAAGCAGGCCGAGACTATCCGGCTGAAGGATGCACCGCTTGAGGAGCAGGTGTGGAACCAACTGAAGGGCGTTTATGACCCTGAAATCCCTGTGGATATTGTGAATCTGGGTTTGGTGTATGACTGCGCCATCGAAGAATCCGAGGGCAAGAAAACGGTCGCAGTGAAAATGACTCTAACGGCGCCAGGCTGTGGGATGGGGCCAGTGATTGCTGCTGATGCACAGGCGAAGATCATGACCATCGATGGAATCGATGACGCGCGTGTTGAGCTCGTTTGGGATCCTGCTTGGAATCAGGAAATGATTTCCGAAGAGGGCAAGATGAAGTTGGGAATGATCTGAGTCGCGCAACCGTTGTGGCATCGATTGGCCGGATATCTCTGGTCACGATCCGCTTATTTCCATGTTTGGTCGATGTACGCGATGATGGATGGAATCGCCTTGTCCAGGACATCGGCGACTTCCTCATAGGCTTTTCGGCCCATTCCGATCGGGTCAGGGACATCGGGCACGTTTTTTTGTCCTGAAATGCCCGCGAACTCACCGACGAGGTAAAATTTTTCGGTGTGGTCGGGAAATTGGGATTCAAGAGCGTGCAAGTGGCTGCGGGTCATGGCGAACACGTGGGTTGCTGCCGAGAGGATCGACTCGGTGACTGGCCTGCTGGTGAAGTTGTCCAGTGGGGCGTTGCGGGTTTTCAAGACGCTGGCAGTTTCGCGACTGCAAGGCGTGCCCTTTGACGCCGCGACCCCCGCGGAACTCACCGCATAATCGGGTATTCCCGAGGTGGCTCGACGAAAAAGCCCCTCCGCCATCGGGCTCCGGCAGGTGTTGCCGGTGCAAACAAAGAGCACGTGCTTGTGGTTAGACATCGGCGCAGAGTCTGACGCTACGAGATCGATCCGTCAAACCGCAATGGTCTCGTGGATTGGCTACCCTTGCGGAATGTGCGCGAGGAAGAAAGAATGGCGAAGGCATATGGGTATAGGTGAGTTCAGATGAAAAAGTTATTCCATGCCCTGGGTCTTGCGATTTTCGCTTTAACGCAGCCGCTCGCCGCCGAATCAGGGGTGGGTGGGGTATCCTATCCGGGTGGGAAAGGCCTCGGAGCGGGAAAGCATGTGGTATTGCTTGCTGGCGATGAAGAATACCGGTCGGAGGAGGCCTTGCCAATGCTGGCGAAGATCCTCAGCCAGACGCATGGGTTCAAATGCACCGTGCTTTTTTCCGTAGATCCCGATGGTACGATCAATCCGAATCGAGGTGAAAGCCTTGGCAAGCCAGAAGCCTTGGACTCGGCGGATGCCATCGTCACCTCGCTGCGTTTTCGCAAGTGGTCGGATGCGGCGATGAAGCACTTCGACGACGCGATTCAGCGCGGCGTGCCGGTGGTGGGCATGAGAACGAGTACCCACGCGTTTGATCTGCCCCGCTCGAGTGCCTTTGTGCGATACAATGACTTTGGGAAAAAGGTGCTTGGGGAAGAGTGGGTGAGTCATTGGGGGAATCACAAAGAAGAAGCCACCCGTGGGGTGATCGAGCCCGCTGCGGCCAAGGATTCGCTCCTGCGCGGTGTGTTAGATGTCTTCTGCGACTCCGATGTGTATGAAGCCTATCCGCCTGCCGATGCGGTGGTTTTGGTGCGTGGCCAGGTGCTCATGGGAATGGACCCCAAAGATCCGCCTTCCGCGCGTGAGAATCAGCGTGCGACCGACAAGCAAAAACAAGCGGTCAACGCACCGATGATGCCGGTTGCTTGGCGTCGTGAGGTGGCCAATGTCTCGGGTAAGTCCAATCGGGTTCTCTGCACCACCATGGGGGCTGCGACAGATCTTACCAGCGAAGGATTGCGGCGTTTGCTAGTCAATGGGGTGATCTGGGGTCTTGGTCTCGAAGTGCCAGTAATGACGGATGTCACGCTGGTCGGAGAGTACCACCCAAGCCACTATGAGTTCGACGGATTCAAAAGAGGGGTGAAGGCGTCTGACCATGACTTGGGTCGATAACCGATGGCTGATGCGTGATGGATTTTCAGGAAATTGAATTTGGTTCTGGCGATTTTTTTCATGAGTGCGAGTTGCGCCATGAGGTTTTGCGTGTGCCAATTGGATTGAGCCTTTCTGACGAAGACCTCAGTCAGGAAGCGGAACAACTGCATTTTGGGTGGTTTGATGGCTCGGTTCTCTTGGCGTGCGTCATTGCGGTGCCGCTTTCATCAACCGAGGTCAAGGTCCGGCAGATGGCGGTGCGAAGCCTCAACCAACGACAAGGCCATGGCACGAAGATCATGCAGTGCCTCGAGGAACATCTGAGTGCCAAGGGTTTCCTTCGGTTTTCCATGCATGCCCGCCTGTCCGCTGTTAAGTTCTACGAAAAACTTGGCTATGCAACCGTGAGTGACGAGTTTTCTGAGGTAGGTATCCCGCACGTGAAGATGGAAAAGATTCGCATCGCTGGCGGGGGGTGAGGTATTCATA
>CAILVZ010000155.1 GCA_903837825.1 Akkermansiaceae bacterium
ACAACGAGTGCGGAAAATTCAGGGATGATCTTGATGATCTCGGCCTCCAGGAGTCCGGTTTTAACAACAACCTCGAGAGCACCGCCTGAGGAGAGTTCATCGACTCCACTTTGGGATACGGGATCTGCCACGAGAACTTTGGGTGTGGAAAGGGACATTTTCTTTTCTTTCGGAATGGTGGATTGTGAATTTGAAACATGAGCGCTTTTGGGCGCTGAGCAAACGAGTTTATGGGACTTCACGCATCCGAAAATCAATTTTTATGAAGTGGTCTTATCGCATCGCCCGATTCGCAGGCATCGATGTGCGAATTCACGTCACTTTTTTACTGCTTCCTGCCTATTTTGGATTCCTTGGTTGGCAAGAGGCGGGCCTGACCGGTGCCCTTAACGAGCTCTCGTTCATCGGGGCCCTTTTTCTCTGCGTCTTGCTTCACGAGTTCGGTCACGCGCTGGCGGGAAGGCACTACGGCATTCGCACTCCGGACATCACCCTGCTGCCCATCGGTGGCGTGGCTCGAATGGAGAGCATCCCGGAAAAACCCTCGATGGAACTCTTCATCGCGGTGGCGGGGCCTGCAGTGAATGTGGCAATCGCCATCGTTCTGGCGGCGATCTTGACACTCACGGGCGGAATTCTGGAGGGGCCTGACAGCACCTTGCGCATACAACTTCACAACCTGCTTGTGGTGAATTGCGGCTTGGTTTTATTCAATATGATCCCTGCTTTTCCGATGGATGGCGGCCGCGTGCTGAGGGCGCTTTTGGCGATGAAGTTCAGCCACCTCATGGCCACCCGTGTCGCTGCGAGGACCGGGCAGGTCATTGCTTGCGGCTTTGCCGTGCTGGGTTTTTTCGCAAATCCGATGTTGGTCTTGATTGCCCTGTTTGTGTTCAACGGGGCGCAGGAGGAGTTGCAATATGCCATTCAGCGACAGCAATACGAGGAACTGCTTCAGGAAATGGCACGCAGGAGAGACCCCTTCGGAATATAGAAACAGGGCACGATTGGCCGATCTCCTTGCCTTGACGAACGAGCGCGACCACACTCTTCGCACCATCGAATCTTCCATTCGAGGCCACAAGCATGCCATTTCAATTTTTTGTTACTCCGGAACGATCCGGTCAACGTCTGGATAAATTTCTCGGAATCGAATGTTCAGAGTTTTCACGCGTCCGTCTCCAAGGGTTCATTCGGGACGGTCATGCCCTTGTCAATCAAGTCATCGCAAAGCCCTCGTATCCTCTCCGTGCGGGGGATGAAATCGTCTTTCAGGTCCCTCACGAGACCACGCCCTCGCCGCTGGCCGCACAGGATATTCCGATCAATTTCATTTTTGAGGACGAAACGCTGATTGTTCTGAACAAGCCCGCCGGACTGGTGGTGCATCCGGGGGCGGGAAACCGGGAGGGCACTCTCGCGAATGGCCTTCTGCATCACTGCGGAGCACTGGAGATTGTCGGCGGAGAAGGCCGTCCCGGCATTGTTCACCGCTTGGACAAGGAGACTTCCGGTTGTCTCGTAGTGGCGAAAACCGAGGCCGCACACAATTCGCTTTCGGCGCAGTTTGCCTCGCGCGAAGTGGAGAAATCGTATTTGGCACTCTGCGATGGAATACCCCGCATGCCGCATGGAAAAATCGATGCAGCCATCGGCCGCCATGCGGTTCATCGCCAAAAGATGGCGGTCGTGGATCGGGGGCGCGACGCTCTTACACATTACCGCGTGCTTGGCAACCGGGATGGCAAGTCACTCATCGAATGCCGCCCTCGCACGGGAAGAACGCATCAAATCCGTGTGCACCTGAAGCACCTCGGGCACCCTGTTACCGGCGACCCTCAATACGGCAGGCGCGGAACCTGCGAACGCCACTTTCTTCATGCATGGAAACTTGGCTTCAAGCATCCTGTGACCGGAAAGCGCGTGCATTTTGCCGCCACGCTC
>CAILVZ010000156.1 GCA_903837825.1 Akkermansiaceae bacterium
AGCAGAGGCACGCGTCACCGCATTCGGTTGGCTTGGCAAGTGCATCTTCATGAGCCAAGGCGGCGAGGAGGATGACGACACCCACCGAAAATTCCTCACCACCGACCAGCGTGAGTGGACGTTTGCCTGCCCGGAATGCAGCCACCGCCAACCGTTCAAGTGGGAATGCATCGAGTGGAGCAAATCGGCCAGAGACGAATTCGGCGATTGGGATTTCGACGAAGTCCGGCGTACCACCGCGATGCGCTGCGAGTCGTGCAACCACTACTTCAACGACGGCGAGCGAACACGGCGCGAACTCAACGCCACCGGGGCCTTCGTGGCAAAGAACCCCAAGGCCTCGAAGGAGAACGTCGGCTTCCACTGGAATGCTCTTTGCGCGATGAGCTGGGGCCAACTCGCGGAGCTCTATCTGCGGGCCAAGACGGCGGCACGAAAGGGCGACGTGTCATTACTCCAGCAGTTCTATCAAAAGAGGCTTGGCCTGCCGTGGCGTGAATACGTCGAGGACTACAAACTCGAAATCACCAAGTCTGGCTACAAGCGCGGCGAGACATGGGAAGAGGAAGGCGCGATTGATCCAAAAACCGGCCGCATCCTCGTAGCTCCCCTACCCGAGCGCACTGACCTGATCCCGCTACGATTCATCACGGTGGACTGCCAGATGGACCACCTGTTTGCGGTGGTCCGCTCGTGGTCGGCGGAAGGATCAAGCCGACTGATGTGGAACGAACGCATCCTCACCTTCACCGACATCGACGTGTTGCAGGAACGCTTCGGAGTGCATCCTAGCCTCGTGTTCTTGGACGCCGGCTATGCGACCTACGACGTTTATCGCGAATGTGCGAAGCGCGGTTGGGTGGCACTCATTGGCGACCGCCGCCCAGTCTATGCCCACAAGGGCCGCGATGGCAAAACCGTCCAGCGGTTCTATTCGCCCCGGCGCAAGGTCGTGCTCTCGCATCGCCAACACTGCCACGTCCACTACTGGAGTAACCTCAACATCAAGGACACGCTTGCCCGTCTTCGGCGCAACCAAGATGCGTCCCAAGGTCCGACCTGGGAGGTGCCTGACGACATCGACGACGACTATCTCGCCCAGATGGAAAGCGAGCAACGGATCAAGGAAAAGGGCCAGTGGATGTGGAAGCAGATCGGCTCGCGACCGAATCACTACCTGGACTGCGAGGCCATGCAGGGGACCGCCGCCACCATGCTAAAGATCGTTGGTCGGGAGTCGGTGATGGCCACGCCCGTTGACAGCACGGACGAGGAGTCATGAACAACGTCACCATCCTCCGTCTTCTCACCGCAGTGGCATCGGGTCTATCAACTCTCGCAGCACTCGACCTAGCCAGCATAGCCCAGATCTTCGATCCAAGCACTGCGAAATATTTGCTCGCGGCAGGTCCGGCATCACTCGCGGTAAAAGAACTCGTCGTGGTGATTGGTGACTTCTTCGACGACGGCAAGCCGAACCAATCGTTCAAGATTGGCATGTTTGGACGGCCACGCAGCGCAATTTCATCCGCCACAGCGGCGGCATCAATCCCATCCTCGATCCTAACACCTTCAAATAAACCATGAGCAATTTCATCGACTGGTTCAACGCTCAAGGATTCCGCCACTTTGCCGCAAGCGAGTTTGAGTCATACTTCGTCGCGCAGCGAAGTGGCGTAACGAACAGCGTGCCACCTCAACGGCTATGGAAGAACATCGTGCCCACGCTCCGCATCGTGGATGATCTGCGCGAATCGTTCGGCAAGCCATGCACCATTCTCAGTTCCTATCGTTCGTCCGACTATAACAAAGCGGTTGGCGGCGTGGGACATAGCCAGCACATGGAATTCAGCGCTCTCGACATCGCCATCGACGGCGTGAGTCCCCAGCAGGTCTTTGACCGCTTGATCGAGTGGCGTCTGGCCGGGAAATTTATGGGTGGCCTCGGGATCTATCCGACTTCCGGCTTTGTTCACATCGACACACGGGGCAACAATGCCACTTGGAGGGGCCGTTGAATGGATGAACTCAGGATATCGACCGCAAAATACTCTCGCCCTGCTGCGTTCACGGCAGGTCCAATGCAACACCGCTGAGCAGAGCAACCAGCGGTTCGTTGATGTAGAAGTTGGTCCTGCCAAGCTTCTGCTTGCGAACCAGCCCTGCGGCCGTCATCTGCTCAAGGTATTTGCTGGCAGTCGGGCGGGACACACTCAGTTCTCGCTCGATGAATTCGATTTTCGTATAGGGATAACGGAAGAGGTTGTTGAGCAGGTCCTGACTGTAGATTTTCGGCAAGCGCTCCCTGAAATCGTGTTTTGTCATCTGCATTAGATCACGGAAATTCTTCACTAGAGTGATTGCACTCCGGGATGTCACTGCCACTCCTCGCAACATGTAGAGACACCATTCCGCCCAACGGTCTTCGTCACGGACAGTTTGCAGCAAGCGGTAATAGTCCGGCTTCGTGCTGGTGATGTAGCGACTCAGGTAGAGCACTGGTAGGTCGAGCAGCCCCTCACGCTGCAAAATCAGAAGGTTCAGGATGCGCCCGGTGCGGCCGTTCCCATCGTAAAACGGGTGGATGCTCTCGAACTGGTGATGCGTGATCGCCATTCGAAGCAACGGATCGAGTCCATCGTCGGCATGGATGAAGTCAATCAGGTTGTCCATCAGCGCCTCCACTTGGGCGGCATCCTGAGGCGGTTCGTAGATGACGGTCCCAGTCGCCTCGTTCTTCAGTACAGTGCCAGGCAGTTTCCTCAAGCCCGCGCGGTTGCATTCGAGTTCCGCCTGCACCGACAATACCGTTTCCAATCGGATCAGGCCGCTGTCCCGAACTGCTTTGTAACCCCTCCGCAGGGCGGAAACGTAGTGCTGCACCTCTTTTGCAGACGCCGTGGCGCCGGAACCCTCCTGATAGGCATACAACTCGTCATGCGTCGTGATGATGTTCTCGATCTCCGAGCTGTCCTTCGCCTCCTGGATTCCCAGGGTATCGAGCAAAATTCCTTGGTTCGGCAGCGATTCGCACAAACCTTTCAGCTCTGCCAAGTGCCGGTGTGCCTCGGTAAGTGCCACCCAGATCTCTCGGGTTTCCAGCTTACGGAGATCGGTCAGTGGTAGTGGAGGAAGTGTGGACATAGAAAGGAAATCGCTATTTACTTATCACGTTCTTACCGATCTGCAAAAAGAATCGCGGATTCTTTACGCTTTGCAGGGCCCTTTGTTGGCACAACTTGCAGTAATCCTAGGCCAGAGCTCAGCCAATGTGCTAGTCACCCGAGTCACGTTGACACCACCCGCCGTGCATGGCACGCGGACTCTTCATCACTGGCTTCACGGTTTCCGAGGTGCTCGCCATCCAGCGGCGGGCAAAGGAACTCCTACTCGAAGGCAAGACGATCATGAACTGGAACGACGCCGACACCTCGGTGGCGAAGCAGTTCACCATGCCGGTCGATCAAGTGCTTGAGGAATGCGGTCATGCGCTCCGCGTGTTAGACCCCACCACCTACGGCAAACCCCGCATCGCCGCAGCTTCCTTCATCTCCGGCTACCTCCCGAAATGACCCGCATCCGACAAATCGCCACCCGCTGGCTACCACCCGTCCTCATTCCGAAAGCGTGGGGCTCCCCATACGAATCGGCTAACTGGTCTCCCCGTCGTGGCAGCGTGCCCGGAGCATCGCCAACCGACGCCCGAAACGAACTCACGCCGGGTGTACGCACCGAGTTGGTTCGCAAGTCGCGGTACATGCACAAAAACTCGGGCTTCGTCCGTGAGCTGGTCGCCAACATGGCGATCTACTCGACC
>CAILVZ010000157.1 GCA_903837825.1 Akkermansiaceae bacterium
CAATGATGGCGAAAATTGGAGTGAGCCAGTAGCCAGTGGCTCAGGTCAGTTGGGCATCACTGCAATCCATTTCCCAAAGCAACACGCACGCCACATCCGAATCACGCAAACCGGATCTAGCAGCAAATACCACTGGTCGATCTATCAATTCGACGTCTATCACGATTGATCGAACATTAACGGCAGGTAAAGGTGACTCTGATCCAGTCGGCCTACTTCAGAAAAACCTCGCGAGCCTTGGCGCCCTCGCCCGGACCAACGATTCCACGCTGCTCGAGGATATCAACCATTCTTGCGGCACGAGTGTAACCGAGACGTAAGCGCCGCTGCAGCAGCGAGGTACTTGCCTTCTGCTCTTGGCGCACCACCTCAATGCACTTCATGATGAGCTCCTCGTCTGCTTGTGAAACATCGTCGTCGCCGTCCTCATCGGATTCGCTGTTGATCGATGCTTGGATGTCGGTTTCAAATTTCGGCTTACCCTGCTTTGCACAGTGGTCGATGATACGCTCAATTTCCGCATCCGTGACGTATGCGCCTTGGGCACGTTCCAGTTTTGCCGACCCCGGCGGCAAATAAAGCATGTCCCCTTTGCCAACGAGCTTATCGGCGCCCTTGGTGTCAAGAATCACGCGCGAATCGAGAGCCGAGGAAACTTGGAAAGCAATCCGGCATGGAATGTTGGCCTTGATGATACCAGTGACCACATCAGCACGCGGGGTCTGCGTCGCAATGATCAAGTGAATGCCTGCCGCACGTGCCTTCTGTGCGATTCTTGCGATGCACATTTCCACGTCTGCTGGAGCGGTCTGCATGAGGTCCGCAAGCTCATCAATCAGAACCACGATGTATGGGAAGCGATCTGGAATTTTCTCCTCGAAAATCTCCTCCTCTTCGATTTCAGCCTCGGGACCTAGCTCTCCAGACTCAAGTGCCAGCGCAATCGACTC
The DNA here is from genome assembly GCA_903837825.1 of Akkermansiaceae bacterium. GTDB lineage: Bacteria > Verrucomicrobiota > Verrucomicrobiia > Verrucomicrobiales > Akkermansiaceae > Luteolibacter. Next base: position 951 of record CAILVZ010000157.1, read on the forward strand.
AATCGTCTCATCATCGGCCGGCTCTTCAAGTTCGACGACTTCCTCCTCCACGGGAGCAGCATCGGCTTTTTCTGCACGTGTTCGGGAGTTGAAGCTATCAAAATTCCGGACACCTTCCTTGGCGAAAATCCGATAGCGTTTTTCCATTTCGTTGACGACCCACTTGAGCGCAGCAACGGTTTTCTTCGGATCGGTAACGACTGGAACCACCAAGTGTGGAAGGCGGTTATACATCTGCATTTCGACCACTTTTGGATCGACCATGATGAAGCGCAATTCATCTGGCCCAAACTTGAACAACATCGAGGCGATGATCGAGTTGATGCAAACCGACTTGCCCGATCCGGTGGCCCCCGCGACAAGACAGTGTGGCATGGCCGCTAGATCTCCAATGACGGTCTTGCCGTAGACATCCTTGCCAAGCGCGAGCGGAATCTTCTTCTTGGCAGACCGGAACTCAGGGTCGTGCAGCAGCTCATGGAGTGGCACCGCGACTTTCTGCGAATTCGCAATCTCGATCCCGACGGTGTCCTTGCCCGGGATCGGCGCGAGGATATTGATCCGCTCCGCACAAGTGGCACGAGCAAGGTCAGCCTCAAGCTGCGAAATCCGAGAAACCCGAAGGCCGATCGATGGATAGATTTCGTATCGAGTGATCGTCGGCCCGCGGGTGATATCACCCGCACTCACATCGATCCCAAACGCTTGTAGCGTATCGATGATGGTACGCTGAGTTTGTAGAAGCTCGTCCCGGTTGGCCTCAGGCGCTTCCACCGACTCATCGATGTCGAGCAAGTCAAATCCCGGAAGTTCGTAATTCTCAAACCCCGTGACCGAGAGGAATTGATGCCCCACTGGCTTCTTGCGCTCGAATGGCTTTGTCCCTGCGACATGCGGTTCATTGAGCCGCCGTTGGGAAGCATCGATGATCTGAGGCGTCGGGTTGTCGCGCAATGGGAGAAGCACCTGCTGATCTTCCTGGGCTGCAGCGGCCGAAGCAGCTTTACCGGCGTCCCGGTCCTTGCGCCGTTGTTCGCGTTGGCGCTCTCTCTCGGCAGACATTTCAGCCTCGCGTGCGGCGATCTTCCCACTTTCGCTGCGGCTTTCTTCCCAGTCATTGATCATGCGCCGAGCGGACCGATAACAAACTTTGGTAAACACAATCGGCTGTTGGCCGGTGAGAAGAATCAATGACACCAAATAAGCGGCACTGGTCAGAAGGAGAGTCCCTGCACGCCCAATGGTCCGCCCGAGCAAAAATCCACCTAAGCCGTCTCCGATCACACCGCCAGGACCCGGTCCAGGATCACTCAAGAGACAACGCTTTGCCCACGCATTGAAAAAGATATCTGAAGCGTCCAACCATGCCGATGCCATCAGCAACATGATGCAAAAACCGACCACTACCGTTGGCCAAATCCGTCGCTCAAACGCAAGTTTCGACACACCAAACCAAATGAAGCCGACTGGAATGAGCAAGCCCGCAGCACCGAATAGGAAAATTTGGGCAAACCCCAGAAAACCACCCACCGGTCCGATCAAGTTTTCACTCCTCACCCCAGCAGGTCCCGCGAATGCACCCAAGATCCCCCAGCGCGGCAAATCCGCTGGGCTGTATTTCACCACCGACAAGATCAGCACCAGTCCGGAAACAATCCATGCAATGCCAATGATCTCATTCGACCACCGCGCCGGTTCGGGGAGTTCTCCCTTCTTTTTGTTGTCCTTAGCTGCCATTGGATCTGATGAGGCGGAGCATCCCCTTTCTGCCTCTCGGGATCAAGATTGTTTTCATGGCTGAAAAATCAAGGTTTCTCAAGCAATCCGGGCTTTGACCAAGCACCCAAACCAGACCAGGCTGCCGCATGCGATTGCTAACGCTAAGTATTCAAGAACCCCTGCCTGGCCAGGTCCTCCCGCAAATGGCGAACGACCACGGCCCGGAAGAAGCAGCTCGTCGCTATCGGTCAATCGCGGTGACCACTCTCCAACAACTGCGCGGCTTAGCCGACACGCGCATCCGGCTGGCCGTGACTCCAGCAGACGCCGACGAAGCGGTCCGGTTCTGGCTACTCCCCCGCCTGTCGGAACGCTGGCAGGCCGATGGGAGCATTTTCCGCGCCGATGGTTGGGAAATCGACTTCGGCGGGGATTCGGAGAGTTTTTCCGTCCATGCGTCTGGGGAAATCCTCTGCCCGTGGCTCGGCGCGCGCTGGGTCCACACCGCCTTGCTCGGCATCGGCCGCTCCGCCCACCAGGTGATCGGCCCCTCCACCAGCGGTGGTGAATACTTCAGAGCCCACGCAGTCGAAAGCTCACCCGACCTCCCCCATCGCGTCCTTCCCGAACTCCCCATCATCCTCACACACGACCACTGGTTGCACGCACTGGATAGCCCACTCGGCCCCTCACTGAAACGCGCTTGGGAATCGGAGGCAATCTAACAGATATTTCAAAAAAGGTAGAGCTTCCAAATCACTCCAAGCAACGCGCATGCTGCTAGAACAGGCACGACGCCCAATTTGAATCGCTCCAACGCGATCCATGCCCCAACTGCCATCACGGCGACCCAGTAGTCGAAATGCCCGCCATTCGGCCAGAGCGCGTGCCATGCAAACGAAATGGCGAGATTGAGAATTACCCCAACCACACCGGCCGTGATTCCGGTTAGAGCCGAAGCCAACGCTGGAATTTCACCCAAGCGCTCGACATGCGGCGCACCCATGAACACAAAAAGAAAGCTGGGCAGAAACGTCACCCAGGTGGTGATCAACGCACCTAGCACAGCGGCAAATGCAGGTTCTAACGCACCGGGATGCTGCCATGCAGCCACGAACCCGACGAATTGCAACACCATGATCAATGGCCCTGGCGTGGTCTCCGCAAGCCCAAGTCCCGCCATCATCTGCCCCTGTCCAAGCCAACCAAAATTGACGACCGCCATCTGAGAAACGTAGGGCAGCACTGCGTAGGCACCACCAAACGTGACCAAGGCCGCCTTACTGAAAAACAGGCCCTCTTTCAAATGAATTCCGTCCCACCCTAATAAAATCCCCGCCGCCAACACAGGAGCCCACCAAAGAATCAAGCAAATCAAAATCACGCAAACGCTACGCGCCCAACTCGCTCGAACCGCCGGGCGCAAGACCGCATAGGGAAGTTCGTGAGCCATCGATTTGCCGTGGCGACCACCCGCTTTGAAATGCATCGGCCACAACCTGCCACCCAGATAACCTACCGTGGCTGTTGTTAGAACAATCGTGATGAAGGAAAGGTGGAACGCAAAAATCGCCAAAAACGCGAACACCGCCAACGCACAAAGGCATTTGGTCCTCAATGCCTTCCTACCAATCCGGACGACGGAAGACGCCACAAGCGCCATGACCACCGGCATGAATCCATCAAAAATCCCACTCACCCAAGAAACGCCACCTTGTGCCATGTAAAACCAACTCAGCCCTAACAGAATAAAAACCGATGGCAGGACAAACAGCGCACCCGCCGCGATCCCACCCCTTGCACCATGCAGCCGCCAGCCAAGATAGGTCGCCAACTGCTGGGCCTCAGGCCCCGGCAACATCATGCAAAAATTCAACGCTTGCAGAAAATGATCCTCCGACATCCAGCGCCGCCTCTCGACGATCTCACGATGCATGATGGCGATCTGACCCGCCGGACCACCGAAACTAATCCAGCCAAGTTTCGCCCAGAACCGCAGGGCCTCACCCAAACTCGGCAAAGAAGGCACCTCAGAGACACGTGCCGCATGGCTGTGATTTGACTCGATCATGTCTTTGACTGCCCCCAACCCACCCCGATCACGCCTGTTTCAACGGAAACACCCGCTCCATTCCGCGAATCAACCTGCAGAACTCCTTTTTTGACAGAACCGTTTGATCCCCAGGCCCTTTCGGATCACCGACCGTCTCCTTGAATTCCACCTCATATCGGTCCAGTCGCACGATCCGAATCAACTTTTCACCCTTCTGATAAATCTCGTCCTGGAATATCCGCATGCCTCTAAGTGCCCTATTCTCACGGCACTGGCAAGCCGTCCGATGAGCCACCAAATCGCGCGACCCTGCCTCCAATTTCTTGCTCACACCGCCCACCTCGATTAAACCCAATGGCCACATGAGTCACCTCGAAGCCATTGCCCGGGAAACCGGCATCTCCCTTTCCTCTGTTACCACGACCGCCAAACTCCTCGCCGAAGGCGCCACCGTCCCCTTCCTTTCCCGCTACCGCAAGGAACAAACCGGCTCACTCGACGAGGTCCAAATCACCACGATCCGGGACCGGATGCTGCAACTCGCCGAACTTGACTCCCGCCGCACTGCGGTGCTGAAGTCGCTCGAAGAACGCTCGCTTCTGACACCAGAGCTGAAAAAGAAATTAGAAGCGGCCCTCACTCTGGCCACCGTGGAGGATATCTTCGCCCCATTCCGCCCGAAACGCCAAACCCGCGCCACCAAGGCGATCGAGCGCGGTCTCACTCCCCTCGCCGATTTCATTTTTGAAAACCAATCCACCGACCCCGAGGACGAAGCGGCAAAATTTGTCGATCCGGAAAAAGAAGTTCTAACCACCGCCGATGCCCTTGCCGGAGCCCGAGACATCATCGCGGAACGCGTCGCCGACGATGCGACCTTGCGTGGACACGTCCGGAAAATCTATGAGGAAGAAGCCACGGTTTCGTCCAAGATCATGTATGGCAAGGAAACGGAAGCCGATGCCCAGAAATTCCGCGACTACTTCGAGTGGAGCGAACCGTTCCGCTCGATCCCGTCCCATCGGACCTTGGCGATCCGCCGAGGTGAAAAAGAGGGGTTCCTGATCATGCGGGTGGAAGTCCCACTCGACCGTGTGACCAGCGCGGCATTGCCTGACTGGGTCAAGTCGAACGGCCCAAGCGGCAAACACGTGGCCCAAGCCGTCGAGGATGGCTGCAAGCGCTTGCTGATGCCTTCGATGGAAACCGAAGCCCGCCTTCTCGCAAAGAAACGCGCCGACGAAACCGCGATCACGGTGTTTGCTGACAATTTCCGCGAACTTCTGTTAGCCTCACCCCTCGGCGAAAAACGGCTGTTAGCCATCGATCCAGGCTTCCGCACCGGATGCAAAACGGTCGTCCTCGACCGCTCCGGTAAGCTGCTCCACCACACGGTGCTCCACGCCACCGCCGGCTCACAAAACCAAGCGTATGAGGCCGCCGTCGAAGTGATGGGCCTCATCAAAAAACATGACATCGAAGCCATTGCCATCGGCAACGGCACCGCATCCCGCGAAACGGAAGCGTTCATCAAGAAACTCAAACTTCCATCGTCCATACCAGTCGTGATGGTCAACGAAAGCGGTGCCTCCATCTACTCGGCATCCGATGTCGCCCGCGAGGAGTTCCCGAACGAAGATGTCACAGTCCGCGGCGCAGTGAGCATCGGACGCCGCCTGATGGATCCTCTCGCGGAACTGGTGAAAATCGATGCCAAGGCGATCGGGGTCGGCCAGTACCAGCACGATGTCGATCAACGCGCGCTCAAGGCAAGCCTCGATGACACGGTCATCAGTTGCGTGAACGCGGTGGGCGTCGAGATCAATACCGCTTCGAAGCAACTGCTGTCCTACGTCTCGGGCCTCAATGCCTCGCTCGCAGAGAACATCGTCGCATGGCGCAATGAAAACGGCGCATTCACCTCACGCGACCAACTCAAGAAAATTCCCCGCCTTGGCGACAAGGCATTCGAGCAAGCCGCCGGATTCCTCCGCCTCCGAGGTGGTGCCAATCCGCTCGATTCATCGGCAGTCCATCCAGAACGCTATCCACTCGTCGAAAAAATGGCGGCAGACGTCGGCTGCAAGGTGGAAGAACTGTTAGGCAACGAAGCCGCACGCAAGAAAATCGACCTGCAAAAATACGTCGGCGACCAAGTCGGCCTGCCCACACTCAAAGACATCTTGTCAGAACTGGCCAAACCCGGTCGCGACCCCCGCAAACAATTTGAGGTGTTCTCGTTTGTCGAAGGCGTCGAAAAACCGGCTGACTTGCAGATCGGCATGAAGCTCCCCGGCATCGTCACGAATGTCACCGCATTCGGCGCGTTTGTGGATGTCGGCGTGCACCAAGACGGCCTAGTCCACGTCAGCCAACTCGCCGATCATTTCATCCGCGACGCTTCCGAGGTGGTGAAGGTCGGACAAAAAGTCCACGTCACGGTGGTCGAGGTCGACCTGAAACGAAACCGAATCGCGCTCTCGATGAAAAGCAAAGTGGATCTCGATCAACGCCGCTCAGAATCCGGCGACCGTGACTCCCGCCCGAACCAAGCACGCCCACAAGGGCAAAGACCAAATCCCAATTCCGCTGCCGCATCAAACAACGACTGGTTCTCGCAAGCATTGCAAAATGCGAAGAAGAAACCCTAAGGCCTCATGGGATCCGGCATAGTAAAATTCTAACCAATCAATCCTCACGCTGAATGCCACGCCGCATCCTGATCGCCCCCGACAAGTTCAAAGGCTCACTCAGTGCCATGGAAGCCGCCGTGGCGATTGCTCGCGGGATTCATCAATCGGAACCCGATGCCGAACTCGATCTCTGCCCGATCGCCGATGGCGGCGAGGGCTTCATGGAGACACTTCAACCGACGCTCGATGGGAAATGGATCACCTGCCCTGCGGTGGATCCACTAGGGCGGCCCATCAAAAGCCGCTATGTAATAGCCAAAACCCCGCAGGGTCAAACAGCGATTCTTGAGATGGCGGAAACCGCAGGGCTTTGGCGTCTAACCGATGAAAAACGACTCCCCCTGCAGGCGACCACTCGGGGCGTGGGCATGCAGATGGCCCACGCCATCACCGAACACTCCGTCACCCGCATCATCCTCGGCCTAGGCGGCAGCGCCACGACTGACGGAGGAGCCGGAATGGCCGCTGCACTAGGTGTGATGTTTCTGGATGAAAACGAGATGGCCATCGATCCCATCCCAGCGAATCTTCATCGAACTGAACATGTGGATTCCCGATTCCGCATCGATTTGCCTGAGATCATCGCGGCGTGCGACGTTGAAAACCCGCTTCTCGGCCCGCGCGGCAGCACCGCAGTCTTTTCCGAGCAAAAGGGCGCAAGCGCGGATGACAAGATCGTGTTAGAACATGCGCTCACCCACATGACCACGATCACGGGTGGCGAGGCATCTGCAGCCACCCCAGGCGCAGGCGCTGCGGGCGGCTTGGGATTTGGACTCCTGCACTTTGCAGCCGCCAAGCTGGTTTCAGGGTTTGACCTATTGGCGAATCTGCTAGAATTAGAAAAACGAATCCGCTCCGCAGACCACGTGATTACAGGTGAGGGATCAATCGACCACCAAAGCCTCAGCGGCAAAGGCCCCGTCGCACTCGCACGACTTGCCGCTTCCTTAGGCGTGCCCGTCACGGGCTTCTGCGGCCTAGCAGATACTGACGCACGCAACAGCGGGATTTTCCACGCCCTCCACGCACTCGGTGACACCGGAAATCCTCTCGATGCATTGATGTCGGACGCCGCATTGCATCTTACGCAATTGGTCGCAAAATCAAAGATATGAACAAGCCATCCTTCATCACCCAAAACGAAGCCCTGCAAGAGGATTTCAAAGGTCGCACCAACTACTGGATGTGCCACCCCGAGGTTACGAACGCAAGGGATCTACAAATCTGCCGCGCAGTGCTCCCTGCGGGAGAAGCCCACGATTTCCATCATCACCCCGAGTTGGAAGAAGCAATCTATGTGCTCGAAGGCGAAGTGGAACAATGGGTCGGCAGCGAACGGCGGCTCCTCAAGGTCGGCGAGGTCGCACACATGCTACCAGGAGTGGTGCACGCAACCTTCAATATTTCTAACCACGACGCGGTTATCCTTGCCATCCTTTCCCCAGGGACCCAGATAGGCCCATTCATGGTCGACGTCAGCCACGAAGAACCTTGGGCCTCAGTCCGCTCCTCACACGAGCAATGACCCACATGCCGCGACTTTAGCGCTCGACGAACGACCGGGAATCGACGATCAAACGGTATGCCAAATCAATGGACTGGAAAAGGAAATCCCTACACTCGCAGCGAAGTCATTGAGCGACTCCACGACACGCTCTCCAAAGGCCAAGCGATCATCGCCGCGGGCGCAGGCTCAGGGATTAGCGCTAAATTCATCGAAAAGGGCGGTGCTGACCTCATCATCATCTACAACTCAGGCCGCTTCCGCATGATGGGTCACGGTTCGACTGCCGGCATGATGGCCTATGGCGATGCCAATGCGATCGCGATGGAAATCGGCGAATACGAGGTGCTTCCGGTCGTTGAGGAAATCCCAGTGATCTGTGGCGTCCATGCCACCGACCCCCGCCGCCGCATGTGGCACTGGTTGGGCAAGGTCAAGGAAATGGGATTCTCAGGCGTCAACAATTTCCCAACCCACACCATTGTCGATGGCCATTTCCGTGGCGTCCTAGAGGAAACGGGAATGAGCGTTCAGAAGGAATACGACATGGTGGGCCTGGCGGGAAAAATGGATTTATTTTCCATCGTCTATGTCGGTTCACCCGAGGAAGCCGTCGCCATGGCGAAGAATGGCGCAGATGCAATCATCGCGCATGTTGGAACGACGGTCGGTGGCTCGATCGGCGTGACCCATGCGGTCGCAAGTTGGGAGGATACTATCCAACGCACCCAAGCGATCATCGACGCTGCCAAAACCGTGCGAGACGACATTTTCTACCTGTGCCATGGTGGCCCGATCAATACCCCTGAAGACGCAGACAGGGTGATCCAAGCCACCGACTGTGTTGGATTTGTCGGAGCCTCTAGCCTCGAACGCATGGGAGTGGAGGAATCACTGGTCAATCTAACACGCCAGTTCAAATCCATTCCGGTAAAACGAAAAAACTGAGATCCACCCCACATGGCCACCATCGCTGTCCTCGGCACTCTGGACTCCAAGGGCGAGGAACACGCCTTCGTTGCCGATTTCATTAGAGCGCGTGGCCATGATGCGTTATTGATCGATGTCGGCACTGGTAGCGCACCATCGGTGAAGCCGGACATCACCCGCGATGAAGTGGCCAATGCCGCAGGTATCGATCTCATTAGCCTGTTAGAACGTGGCAATCGTGGCGAATGCGTCGCCGCCATGTGCCAAGCCGCCCCCGTCACGCTCGCCCAGCTCGCCGCAGCTGGGAAAATCGATGGGGTCATTTCACTCGGTGGCGGTGGTGGCACGGCGATCGCCACCGCAGCGATGCGTGCCCTTCCCCTCGGTTTTCCCAAGTTGATGGTCTCCACCCTCGCTGCGGGAAACACCGCAGCCTACGTCGACACCAAAGACATCGTCATGATGCCAAGCATCACCGACATCGCAGGCATCAATCGTCTTTCGCGAAGAATTTTCACCCATGCTGCAGGCGCGATCTGTGGGATGGTCGAGGCACCGTACGAAACCGCCAACGACCGTCCATTGATCGTTGCGAGCATGTTTGGCAACACCACGGCATGCGTCATGGAATGCAAACGGATCCTCAATGAGTCGGGTTACGAAGTTCTCATCTTCGCCGCAACCGGCACGGGCGGACGATCCATGGAAGCACTCATCGGCAGCGGAATGGTGGCGGGCGTGCTCGATCTAACCACCACGGAATGGGCCGACGAGCTCGTAGGTGGAATCCTAAGCGCAGGGCCAGATCGCATGAATGCGGTCGCTCGACACCAGGTGCCCGCCGTGATCGCGCCCGGATGCCTCGACATGGTGAACTTCGGCGAGCCTCACACGGTCCCCACCAAATTCGCAGACCGCCAATTTTACTTCCACAATCCCCAAGTGACCTTGATGCGCACCACGCCTGAGGAATGTCACCAACTGGGAAAAATCATCGCTCAGAAGGTCAATTCCTACACGCAACCCGCGGCCATCATGATTCCCAAACGAGCGATCAGCGTGATCAGCGCCGAGGGGCAACCATTTCATGATCCCCGTGCCGATACCGCCTTATTCGCATCGATTCGAGCTGAGGCCCACGCACCGATCGAGGAATTCGACGAGGAAATCAACAGTCCAATTTTTGCCCATGCCTGCGCAACCCGCTTGCTTGAACTGATCGAAAGCACCAATCCATCAACGCCCCGATGAACCATTTCCCATGGTCGCTCGGCACAATCAACCCCACCGATCATTCACACGGAAGATTTCAGCCGATTGACCCGTAATGCCTACTCGGGGATCGACAGGTAGCCATTACCTTCGCGTTTGCGTTCTCCAATCCGCTCCACACCATCGCTCAACTCCCACTCACCCATGATCCTCCGCATCGCACGCATCGCCTTATTCAGCGCACTTGGACTCTCATTCGTCACCGCGGAAACCCACCGCTTAGAGGTCTTGTTCCTCGGAGACCATGGTCACCATAACCCGCTTGAGCGCTACCGAGTTCTCAAGCGAGCTCTCGGATCCGAAGGCTTCAATCTAACCTATGTCGAGGATCTCACTAAGGTCACTAGGGAGACATTGAATCAATACGATGCACTAGTGGTGTATGCAAATCACGAAGAGGAAGTGGTCCCCGAAGCGATCTTGCCATGGGTGAGAGATGGGGGCGCATTGGTGGCCCTCCACAGCGCCTGCGGCAATTTTCATCCCTCCAAGGATTGGTTCAACCTTATTGGTGGACGCTTCAAAACTCACGGAGGCGGTGAATTCACCCCTACGACGATCGATCAAGAACACCCGATCACCAAAGACCTTCCTGAATTAAAATCATGGGATGAGACCTATGAGCACATGGATCTAACAGGAGATCGCCACATTCTTCAAGTGCGCCCACCGATCAACAAGGGTGAAACCAAGCCCGAACCGTGGACATGGACCCGCAACGAAGCCAAAGGTCGAGTCTTCTACACGGCGAGCGGTCACGACGAGCGCTGTTGGGAACAGCGAGCCTATCAAACGCTGGTGAAGCGGGCCATCCTCTGGGCGATCGGCGAAAAGAAGGCTTCTGAATTTGCTCAGCTCAACCTGCCCAAGCTCGAAACCGAGATCCCCCAAATCCCAAACCGCACGCACCCGGACATTCCAATGATGGAGCTGCAAAAGCCGCTATCCCCCGCCGAAAGCGCCGCACACACGCAGGTACCTGTCGGCACGAAGCTCGTGCTCTTCGCCTCCGAGCCGATGGTGATCAATCCGATCGCCATCGATTGGGACAGCAAGGGCCGCGCGTGGGTCATTGAGAGCTTTGGCTACCCTAACAACGTTCCAGACGAACCCGGTACCGGGCAGGACAAAATCAAGATCCTCGAAGACACCGATGGTGATGGGAAAGCAGATAAGATGACCGTCTTTGCCGAAGGCCTGCGCCACTGCACCACCAGTGTTTTCGTCAAAAATGGAGTGGTCATCACCGATGCCAAAGACATCGTCTATCTTGGCGATGAAGATGGGGATGGCAAATGCGATACCCGCAGAGTTCTCGCAACGGGACTCGGGCTCAACGACACCCATGCCGCTACTTCACATTTCCTCTATGGCCTCGACAATTGGATCTACGCCACCGTCGGATACAGCGGAGTAAACATCGACCTCAACGGCAAGAAGCACAAGTTCGGCCAAGGCGTCTTCCGGTTTCGCTCGGATCTATCCGATCTCGAACTCCTTCAGAACACCACCAACAACACGTGGGGCCTCGGATTCACCGAAATGGGCGACGTGCTAGGCTCGACCGCGAACAACAATCCATCTTGGATGTTATCCATTCCAAATGCCGCCTATCTTGGCAGCGGAATCGATCAACCCAAAACCCCTCGGATGGATACCTCATTGCCAGCCACCGATCTCAAAATCGGTGCCTCATCGTATCAGAAAACCCAGTTGTTCACCAACACCGATGACGTGACCCAAGTGGATCAGATCGGCAGCTACACCGCTGCGGCAGGCCACCAATTTTACAACGACACGGTCATGAAAAAAACCTTCACCCCGCGCAACGCATTCATCTGCGAACCCACCGGTCATGTGGTCTCCGTAGGCGATGTCGTCGATGCCGGGGCACTGAAGCAAACGATCCTGCGAGGCAACAACGCCTTTGCCAGTTCCGACGCGTGGGCCTCTCCCGTTGAAGCCCGTGTGGGACCGGATGGCGCGTTATGGATCGCCGACTGGTACAGCCCCATCATCCAGCACAACGTGGTCTTCCGGTATTACAATCCTGCACGCAGCTATGACCAACCCCACAGCCCGTATCAAGCAGGCACAGACGATGTTCCAGGCAAGGGCAACGCGTATGAAACCCCGCTTCGCGACAGCCAATACGGCCGCATCTGGCGCATCGTTCCTAGCAAAGCCCCCCTTCGCAAGACCCCAGGTCTGGATCCCACCAAGGTCGAATCTCTCGTCACCAACCTGACCTCCCCCTCTCAGTGGATCCGACTCCAAGCCCAGCGCCTTCTTGTCGAACACGGTGGAGACTCCGCGATTCCCCAGTTAGTCAAGACCATCCAAGCCGAAGAACCGGTTGAATCTAGCAGAATGCCACTGGGTGCAATCCATGCGATCTGGACCTTGCAGGGATTAGGCACTTCTCTAAACCCAACTGCAAAATCGGCATTAACGACCGCGCTCGTGTCATCCAAGCCCCTCATCCGCCGCCATGCGATGCTCGCGCTTGGAGCAACGGACCCAGCGGTGGTCGCAGCGCTACCAGCCATGATCACGGATGCCCAAGATCCGCGAGAGCAGTTGATTGCACTCACCACCACCGCACTCACCACCACCGCACTCAGCATCCCAAACGAAGCCATCTCATCAGCACTCTGGAAAACCGCCTGCAACCAAGACCTCCTAGAAACGACCTTGAAAGATGCCATGCGACTCGCCATGCGCCGCCAAGGCCTAACTTTATTTTCTGCTGATTTCTCGAACTTCAGTGCTGACGCGCCAACCACTTGGAACGGCCAAGAAATCATCGCCATCCTCACGCGCATCGCCGCAAGCGCCGATCGCCCTAAGCTCGTTGAACTCGCCGCAACAGCGCCATCGGGACTGCGTGCCCACATCGACCCAATCCTCCGTGCCGCCCCTGTCATCAATCGAGTGCCCGTGGACGTGCCACAAGCCTATTTTGCCGGTCGAGATGCCTACATGAAAGCCTGCATCGAGTGCCACCAAGCAGACGGTCGCGGGGTCCCAGAAACCTTCCCTCCCCTCGCCGGATCCCCCTGGGTCAAGGGTGACCCAGACATCATGACGCTCATCCTTCTTGGCGGACTCACGGGGCCAGTAGAAATTAATGGACTCAACTTCAACGGCGTCATGCCGGGCCACAGTCACCTCAAGGATGAAGAGCTTGCGCAAATCGCCAGCTTCATCCGGTTTGCGTTTGGCGACAAGCGCGAGGAACCCATCACCGCAGAGCAAGTCAAAGCCATGCGTCCAGAAATCGAAAAACGCAAATTCACCCCATGGACGGTGAAGGATTTACACGATCTCTATCAATAATTCATAGGGATCAAACTTCCAACATCTAACTAAAGCCCATTTCATGAAACTCACAACCTTCCGCATCGCCTGTGTCGCATCCATGCTCCTCATGCCTAAACTTTGGGCGGCAAATCCTCAAGCACCCGACAGCACCGACCCGAGTGGCCAGAAGTTCTCAGAGGCACCATCCAAGAAGGTCTTGCGAGTTCTCCTGCTCGGCGCGGGAAGCTCGCATGATTTTCCAAGATTCTTTCTCGGCACCGACTCTGAGACTCTCAAAGCCACAGGCACGATGGACGTCGCGGCCACTCCAAACCTTCAAGAAGCACTCACCCTGCTGCCACAGGCCGACGTCTTGGTTTTCAGTGGCAATGCCGATCAATATGGAACGGATGAGTTTCAAAGCGCCCTAAACCGGTTCGCTGATGCTGGAAAAGGCATCATTCTACTCCACGCCGCAACCTGGTCGCATCCATGGAAAGGATACAACGATCGCTTTGTCGCGGGTCGCACCCCAAGCCATGGCAAGGGCGAGTTTTCCGTTAGAATCACGGACACCAAGCATCCGTTGACCCACCGCGTTGCTGCCGATTTCAAGATCATCGATGAAAACTACCGCGTCGAAATCTCCGAGCCATCCAAGATCCACCTCTGTGCTGAGAATGCACCCGATGGTCGACCAACGCCTAATCCAAGCGTTTGGACGGTGAACGACCCGAAAACTCGGATCGTTTGCATCACCCTTGGCCATGCAGCGGAAGCGCACCAATTGCCCGAATTCAAAAATCTACTCATCAACGCCGTGAACTGGATTGCCAAGCGATGATCTCTCACGCGATCGATCATTTCCCAACCAAAGACACCTAACACATCCGTGATTGGCAATCGCTTCACTTACCTAGCAGGGATCGTCTTGTTGGATCTAGGACTCGCCACACTCCAAGCGGCGGAGCAGGCACCTGAAATTCTTGCGCCCATCGAAGTTCTAGCAGACCGCCGAACCGGTGGAGAATCCGGAAGTTCGCTCGCCCAATGGACGCGCGATGACTTGCGGAAATCAGCACCTCGCACCATCGATGAACTGCTTGCAAGCGAACCATCGTTTTCGCTCTATCGCCGACAGTCATCGATTTTCGGCAACCCAACTTCCGCCGGGGTGAGCCTTCGCAACACTGGGGCCACCGCCGCATCCCGAACATTGGTGCTCCTCGATGGCATCCCACAAAACGACCCATTTGGCGGCTGGGTCTATTGGGCACGGTATGACCCCGCTACACTCGACTCCATCCAGATCATCCCGTCCTCGCGATCCGCGATGTGGGGCAACCAAAGCCCAGCTGGAGTCATTCAAATGAATGGGCTCCCACCCTTTGGAGATCGGCATGTGCTCCGCACCGGCGGAGGTGGGCAAGGAACCTTCAGTGGCTCAACCATGCATCAAATGACCAGTCAGGATAAGACCCGCATGGTTGAGGTTTCCACCTTCGGTCTGCACACCGAAGGGTTTTACGCAGTGGATGCGTCACAACGTGGCCCCATCGATCAAAAGTTAGAGACTGATGTTTCTGGTGGAGATTTCAAGGCCGCCTGGCTTGCTGCATCCGGCCTCACCATCGAGCCGAAAGTTTCATTTTACCAAGAAAATCGAAACAACGGCACCCAACTCACCGAAAATTCGACTGAGGCGTTAGACCTATCCCTGCGCATCAGTTCACGACCAGGCGAATTCACCTGGCAAGCGAGTGCCTGGCACCAGCAACGGAGCTTCCAATCGATCTTCAGCTCGGTAAATGCAGACCGCACCCGTGAGACGCTTGCGCTAAACCAGTTCGACGTACCCAGTCGCGGGACCGGGGGCGCATGGACACTACTCTGGGATCGCGACACTCGTTGGAAATTCGGCGCGGGCACTGACGCACGCATTCTAACAGGTGAAACCAATGAGGATGTCGGAACCTTCCGTAGACGTCAGGCCGGAGGCGAACAAACCCTTGCAGGGACCTTCGGCACTGCATCCTATCAACCGAACAAACTCGATCAATTCCATGCGAGCGTCCGCCTCGATGGATGGCAACTGACCGATGGGCACCGAACCGAGACATCGTTGACCTCAGGGCTCCCACTCAAACATGAAGAACCGGGCAACCGTGACGGCCTTGAACCTTCTGCATCGGTCGAGTGGCGAAGAAAGGCGTTCGATGAACTCGATGGCTGGATTTCGGCAGGATCCACGTTTCGCCTTCCGACTCTGAACGAGCTCTACCGTCCGTTCCGAGTCCGCAACGACACCATTGAGGCGAATCCCACCCTCAGCCCAGAGCGCTTTTTCAGCATCGAAAGCGGTGTGGATTGGGATCCCACGGCGAGCGTGAAAGTTGGTGCTTCAATCTTCCACCACTGGATCAAGGATGCCATCGCCAATGTCCCTGTCACAAATCCTTCTGATATCGCGACCATCTTCGGAACGATTCCTGCAGGTGGCACGGGTGCTCAGCGCCGCAATGTCGATCGGGCTGGCGTCACCGGCATTGAGGGATTGGTCAACTGGCTTCCGACCGATGTTCTCACCCTCACACTCACAGGGATTTGGTCAGACACTCAATTCAACAAGTCATCCTACCAACCGCTGCTGGAGGGCAACCCCTTCCCTCAGGCACCCGATCTACGCATGATTGCGAGTGGAACCCTGAAGCTCACCGAGCAGGTTTCCTGTTTCGCAGGTTGCGAATATGGAGCGGCGCAATTTGACGACGCGCTTGCGACCCGAGAAATTCCAGACTTCACGAGCGCACGGGTTGGCGCGTCATGGCGCATCGGACATGCGATCTATCAAATCAGGATCGAAAACCTTCTCGACACGGCGATCCAAACCGGGCTCAGCAATGATGGAATCCGGACCATGGCCGCACCTCGATCCCTCTGGATCGGTGCTGACTGGGAGTTCTAATTACTCCCGATGAGGTACCATTCGGAGATTGCATTTCACCTCACCATTCGCAACTTTCCCTTATGCGCTCGCTTTTCACCTTAATCATTGGGTTCTCAAGCCTTACGTTCGGCGATCCCATCAAAGTGGATGATCTCTACAGCAAAAACTGTTCGAGCTGTCACGGGGCAAAGTTTGAAGGAGGCATGGGAGGATCACTGGTCGATGGCCAGTGGAAAAATGGCGGCACGGACAAAGACATCTACCGCTCCATCGCGAAGGGAAATCCTCAACTCGGCATGACCCCATGGGAAGGCACGCTGAACAACGACCAGATCCGAGCACTCGTCATTTTTCTCCGGGAGAAAGAAAAACAAACCCTGACCCAAGGGATGAGTTTCCCAACGCCCTCACCCGACAAGGTCACCAAGACCGAACTTCACGACTATCGAATCGAAACGATCATCGAAAAAGGCCTCAAGGATCCATGGGCAATCGCATTCCTCCCCGATGGCCGAAGGCTGATCACGGAGAAAGCTGGAAGACTCCGCATCATCACCGCTGATGGGAAATTGGATCCCGTGGTCATCGAAGGAACCCCACCGGTCATCGAACACGGCCAAGGAGGAATGATGGAGGTGGC
>CAILVZ010000158.1 GCA_903837825.1 Akkermansiaceae bacterium
TCAATGACTTCGTTCAATTTATTAAATTGGCCGTTTACCAATGCATTCACTTCGTCAGCCATACTTTTACCCGTATATAAAAAAATGTATTTATATCATTCACAAACCATTTCACAAATTCATTTCACAATTCTAAAAGGCCTGGAAGAAGTGGGCGAGTTGGGACACCGTCTTTTCGTGAATCTCTTCTTTCGCAAACTCAAAGTAATCCCCTTTTCCATCCCACCGTTCGTATTGCCACCCGACTTTTTGGATTTGGAAAGGCGGATCGCTTAACCGAATGTGCCAGAACCAATTCGCTCGAACCCAAATTTTCACAGGCTTGTTTTCGTTCAAATTCACGTACATTTGTCGTAGAGTGGGTGTCATCTCTCCTGGATTCAAGTGCACGAAGAAGGCTTTGTGATCCTGAATGACAACCTCGACGATCTTGCGGATGTGGACCCCCAACAACCCTTCCAGCATCTTCACGTCTTCCGTGGTGAAGAAGGTGGGCGAATAGGGAATACAGAGTGAAGGGAGTTCCACCACCTTGTTTTCCCACACCACACACGACACGTCATCCCCTGCTGCAAAGGCAATCGTACGTCCTCGGTACACCCATTGTTGTTTCCATTTGCGTTCGGCTTCCTTCGCAATGTCCATCGCACTCCCCTTGCTCAAATCCACCCTCATGTCCGTGACCCCATCACTCACACACACGATTCGAAGTTGGTCGGTTGGTTTGAACGGAATCCGCATTTCGTGTGGCGCAAATCCCGTACACCCATTGTGGCCCAAACACATGGAAGGTACGATTTTATCCCCTGTCATGAAGTGTCCCATGATGGAAGGAAAGTCTTGAATGTGGGTCTCGGAAACGGGAAAGGGAGCGGTCGTGTGCTCCAATCGGTACATGAGGGTTTCGGTTCGCTCGACTTCTTGGGGATTGAGAAACGTGTGCACGTCCGTGGTAAAGACCTGGTCGTTGAGGTACACCGTCGTTGCCGAATCGCCCATGTTCCACACTTCAATCACGTCGGTAATGCGCACAAACGTCAACGTAGCTCCGCTCCCGTAAAAGCCTTTCTTGGTCAGGTCCCAGAGCGCTTTTGCAGGATCGGGTTGTACAGCGATGAGGTCGAAATCGAGGCTCCGCAAGAACTGGATGCAGGACGATCCACCGTGGCCATCCAGGACGCCGAGGTAGTGCATGTACCCAACTTGGCCTTGCACAAAGAGATCTTGTTTGTTTCCGTTTTGTAGGGACACCATTGCATCAATACCCACCACGATGGAGTAAAAAAACATTTCAATTTTAAAGGTGGGTTATTTAGTCACTAAAAAGAGGAGGTAGAGGAGCAAGGCGATACCGAGAAGAAAGGCCAGCCATAACCTGGACCAGAAGACGACGCTGCAATGCATGGTATACCGACCCGAGATTGGCAAAACACTGTCAATTTTTTTAGCCACTAACTCACTTAGTGACTCATTTCTCACTTAGTGACTCATTTCTCACTTAGTGTGTTTAGGGAGTCTACGGGTTCGTTTGCGCTTCAACCGTCTCGTGCCACCATGTGAAAATCCAAAAAACCCCCTCGATGCATATTGCATAGGTGCACGAGGCGGAGGAGTCGTGGGTGGAGCTGGTCGTATCTTGGCTGGAGCTGATGGAGCTGGAACTGGTGTATTGAAAATGGTATGAATAGTTTTATCCAAGTCAGCAACCACGGGTTCTGTTGGATGACGTTGAACACAATCGTCTAACGCCTCTCGGATACGGCGAAATTCTTGTTTCATGGCATCAATAAAGGCAATTTCGAGTTTGATTTGTTCGTCAATGGCATTGTCCAGACGCATAGATAAAGTTGGATCTGGCACTGGTATATCGAGAATGGTATCAATAGATCCTTTTAATTGAGCAACCGCATCATCTGTTGGATGGCGTCGAACACATTCGTCTAACGCCTCTCGGATACGTTGGAATTCTTGTTTCATGACCTGAATAAACTCAAGTTCAAGTTTGATTTGGTTGTCAATGGCACGGCTCAGTTCCATACTATAGGAAAGTATATTCACACTGTTTAAAATATTTTTTGTTGCGTTAAGATATGCCCACTCGTAAACAACGAAGAGGAGGATTTTTCGGTCTTTTCGAATCCAACGGCCAATCTGGACCAGGCCAATCTGGACCAGGCCAATCGCAAGGCATATTGAGTGGATTGTTTAATTCAGGCCAATCTGGACCAAGCCAATCGCAAGGCATGTTGAGTGGATTGTTTAATTCAGGACAATCGCAACCGAACCAGTGGCAACCGACTCAACCGCAGAGTCCAGGATGGGGGAATCCAATCCAAGGAGCAGGACGATCACGCAGACGCAGATCCCGTAGAGGTAGACGCAAATCTCGTCGTTAAAAAATCTGGTATTAAACTATGCCTAGAAAACGTACTAGAAAACGAGGAGGAATGTTTAATTTCTTCACACCAAATCGATACAGAACAACAGCACCAACCGCAGGATACTTCGGAGCACCAGCTGCAGGATCTTTCGGAGCACCAGCTGCAGGATCTTTCGGAGCTCCAGCCGAATCAGCTCGCGACAGAGCATTAGCCGAAGCATATCGCCACAGAGCACCAGGCGTCGGTCCAGCCCCAGCCGAATCAGCTCGCGACAGAGCATTAGCCGAAGCATATCGCCACAGAGCACCAGGCGTCGGTCCAGCTTTCCCAGTTCCCATTCCTCCACCTGACATGGCACGATGTGGAACCGAAGACCCTTTAACAGGTGAAGACTACGACCCCGCTAGAACAGTCATGCTTTCAGATGGTCATTGCTATGGCTATGATTTTATTGTTCAATTGTACAATAATTCCATCAGAGATGGCAGTTCCTTTATCTCGCCGTTTAATCGTCAACCGTTTAGTCCACAGGATGTTGCAATCGTTCGTACACTGAAACAAGGAGCACGTCAGAACGCTGGTAGACGCAAGTCTCGTAAAAAAAAATAAATTAAATTTTAAATCACATATAAATCACATTCACTTAGACCTCGAAATAGTTGCACAACGTCTTTCGTAGCGCTGCCACCCCGATATTCTTGCCGCTTGCCTTTGTGGGAATGCCTCTCGTCTCCGCCATTTTTCGGAGATCCGCAATCGGCATTCCGTTGATTTGTTCGGCCGTGACCTCTTCTTCTAATTCCCCTTCTTCCAAATCCGAAACAGAATCTCCGTCGTTTGTTTCGGACACTTGTATCGCCGCAGGTAAAGCGGGTGCAGGACGTGGACGCTCTGGCTCTGGCTCTGGTGCTGGCGCTGGCGCTGGCTCTGGCTCTGGCGCTGGCGCTGGCTCTGGCTCTGGCGCTGGCTCTGGCTCTGGCTCTGGCTCTGGCTCTGGCTCTGGCTCTGGCGCTGGCTCTGGCTCTGGCGATGGAAGTGCGAGCACATCGGTGACCAAGTGCATCGCATTGGTGACTGGACGTCCACGTTTCTTGCACCCGTATTGGCGTGGATCCACGGTCCATCCGTAAAACGCCGCCGATTCCTCCACTTGTTCTCGTGTGTACCCATGACGTTTCATGAAATCCCCGTACGGAATCACCAGTCGACCCCCCGAGACGAATTCCATCACGTCCACCGCATTCCGTGCCTTGACATCTCCGTACTTGGGGGCTCCATGAACGCTCACATACTTGTCGCACTTGGTACACCATCGTCCATTCTTTTTCTTCTGATGACACTGCGTAAACAGGGCAGAGTTCAACGCCTCGCAGTTTTCTTCCACGATTTTTCCACACCACGGCAACGCTTGGCGTGGGAGAATCTCCGCTTTGACTTGTGCGCCTCCACCCATCACAAACGCCTCGGCTTCCTCTGGGTCAAACTTGTACCGTGTTGCGAGTAAGACAATCGCATCTTTCACGGCGGCTTTCGCAATCTCGGTCGCTGCAACTTCAAACGCTTTGCTCATGGTGATCTTGAACATTTCGACGGGGTTTAACACAACAAAGGAGAATGATTTCGATTCAATTTTTTTTGATTTAACTGGTTCTGTCCGCACCCAAATAAAATTGAAACGATTTTGACAGGGAAGGAGATAGCATCCCACAACCGAACATGGCATACTCCGTAGTGATCTCGAGCGCTCTTCCACGCACCACCAAGGAGGAAGTGGAGCGGACCTTCAGGGGACTCGACTTTGGAGACCTACATCACATCGACATGGTCGACGCTCAAGCTCGTGGCAAACCCGTCAAGAAGTTCTTCATCCATTACACCTCGACCAACGCAAACGCAGCTCATTTCCTTGCTCGCCTGGACGAGAACGACAACCGACAAAAGAACGACGGCGAGATCGTGCCTCCCGTCCGAATCATCTACAACCGAACCCGTGACGGACGTGACCAGTACTGGCAAGTCTACAAGACCAAGACTCCCGAGGAACGCCTTGCGGCACAAGCTGCCGCTGCTGCCGCCGAACCCGCCTTCACTCCACGCATCGAGATGATCGGGTAAGCAGTGGTGTTCTCGGCACTCCCCTTAAGCACGCCATAACACAGAAAAAAAAATGAAAAAATCAGAAAAATCGAAAAAAAAAATGAAAAAAATCAGAAAAAAAAACACAAACACATTCCACAAAAAAAGTGGGGGAAAGACACGCCCTCACTTTTTTTTGTATGTTAAACACGAGCGATTTCACGGACAATCCAGGCTCCCGCAAAGGCCCACATGGCCGTAATGTTGGATCCCGACATGACCCACCTCAAGCCTTCACAATGGGGCATGGATGCGATGAACGGAGACAGCAGAAATCCCAACCACGAAGCGGGCGTACAGTACTTGATGTAAAGATGCGTGGCAACATAATGTGCAGTGATCCAGGTCAAATAGAAGAATACAATACAGAAATAACGATTCA
>CAILVZ010000159.1 GCA_903837825.1 Akkermansiaceae bacterium
AGAGCCGATATTGGCATGGGCAAATGACCATGGCTTGCCAGCGAATCGTCCGTCTTTGTAGCTGCTGTCGCGGCCGCTCGAAGTGGTCTTTGCTTGAGCGGTCAGTAGGGCAAACGGCGTGACTTTCGACATTTCACCGATGGGGGTGTTGGCGCTGTCCCTGAGATTCCATGGGTCAAGGGTGCCAGTTTTAGGGTAGCGCATGATCTTGCTTCCCCCGTTTGCCTCGAGGAGTTTCTGGAAACCATCTGTTGACTCGTAGTCCATTTCGATCGCGCTGACCTTTTTGGCAGTGTTCCCCACTTTAGCGGCCATTTGAACCACGAACTTGTTGTTGTTGCGAGGGATTCCGAGAGGCGTGAATTCAACGTTGAGTTTGTCGCTGACGGCAACGCCAATGACGTGGCCCATGTGCATGCCCGCGCCTCCGATGGTTCCTAGCCAGTCAACGCTATAGCCGAGGCCGAACCCGCGCCAACCTGGCATCCCCTCCATGGAGCTGGTGAGGCTGATTCCATTTTTCTGCAGGTGGTTGTCCCAGAATAGCATCGCTTGATTGTTGGTGGTCTTCACCACTTCCCTGGCCCAAGTAAACCTTGGCTCTAGGTAGGGAGAGAAGATTTTGACCTCACCGGGTAACAGGCGAAACGTTTTGCTATCGGGCTTTTCGTTCTTTTTGGTTTTCAGGGACATGCCAAATACCTTGCTCTCGTTCCTGTTGTCCACGGTATTGTTTGCAGTCATGAGTTCGAGCGGAACAAAGTCATCGCTTAGGGCGACTCCATTTCGAAACACCTTCATCGCGAAGGGGATGCCGATGAATTGAACCTCCATGCTATCAAATTCGATTGCCACATTGTATGGGTTGCACAGCGTGACGATGGGCGTGTACATGAGGTGCAATTCATACTCATAAATCGTATTTTTGAATGAGTTGAACACATCCGAACGCCCTGGTAGGCTGCTTGCCTTCTGGGCAGCGCGTAGTCGTATGGTGATGATGGTTCCACCTGCGCTGGGAGCCGGCCCTGGAAGATCTGGGTAGAAATCTCGTAAAATCAAGCTGAAGAGCATTTGAACCTTTGCGATGGTGGGCATGAGCACGGTGCCTTGAGGCGACTTCAGGTTGACCGTTGGCATCGATGACAATGTGCTACCTGCCGTGGATGCATCCCAAGACGATGGAGCTGTGGCGGTTAGAACGGGTGCTCCGCTGCTGTCCTTGGTGAGTTTGGTTGTGTCTTTGTAGAGCGTGGCAAATTGACTGAGGGAGTCCCATTGAGGGTCGGAGGGGCTGCCACCCGATGGGGCGACGGATCGTGAGGCGTAGATGCCATTGCCTGAATACTCGGAGGGTAGAGTTCCTGAGTTGGTGAGGAGGTGGAAATCTTGGCGAAGGCCGCCGCGGGCGGTGTCGGTAAAGATGCCGACTGACTGGGTGGTGATATCGTGGGCCAGAGCCTTTAATTCAAGGGATACCGTAGGGCCAGCAAGTTGGGTGGCCGCGAGGTTGAAGTTGCTAGGGCTGACGCCTTTTTGGATGGTGCTTGCTGAGGCTGACTTCGTTTCAAACAACGAGCGGGTCAGGGTGGTGAGTCCTGCCATGAACTCGGTGGCGGGGCGTTTGCCGGTTCCAAGCTGGGCGGTTGCCATGGCTTTGGTGTTTGCCGTTTCATCGTAAGGTGTGTTGACGCGGGCCTTTAGACCTTCATCCATGACAGCCCATGCCAAGGCGCCGGGAGATGAGGTGATGGGCACCTTGTTCGCGATCACCAAGCGCTTGGGGTCGCCCTGTCCCACAGTGCCCGTGCCCCAGAGGGTCACTGCTGCAGGGGAGTTGGTGGGTGCGGTCGTTGAGAGTGGGGCTTTACTCGCGAAGGCGAGGCTTGCAGCATCGGCCGGTGTACCAGTTGAGGTCAGCCAGCTCTTGAATTTGGTATCACGGCTGGTCTTGTCGTATTCTGAGGACGTGGTGCTGGGCTTGAGTTCCCAGGACTGCCAGATGCCGGTGAGTTTCGGCTGGGCGATTTTTTCATCGATCACATCGGCTCGGGCGGTGATGCGTTGGTCAGGGCCAGCATTTTTTTGGAGTTCGCCGAGGGCGAGCATGAGTGCCAGGCGAGCGTTAGCCCTTGCCGCGGACATGGCGTTGCCTTGGCTGGATGATCTCAGTGAGATGCTGGAGAGGCTCAAAAGACCTACGGCGATCACCGTGAGGAGAATCATGAGCGAGAGGGTCACGATCAAGGCGAAGCCTCTAGCGTGTTTGTCGATGGATCGAATGTTCATCTGAGAAATAGGGTGATTGGAATGGGTGTCCGATTCATTGAATCAAGACGGTGATTTTACTGGTTCTAATAAGTCAGAAAGCCTATGAATCTTACGAGAAATTCTGTGAATGGTGCGTTAGTTGGTCGCGTTGGCGACGAGTCTAGATTTGAGATACGCTTTGGACGGATTCAATGCCTGGTGAGCGGTAAACGTTTTGAGTATTGGGACGGTAAATGAGATTGGATCTCGCAGCAGTGGCTATTTTCTGGCTTGGCGCTCCCCTTGAGCCTGCTCGTAAATGGATGTCAAGTGCGTGCGTTTCATTTACAATGTATTACAATTCAGCTCTCGGCACAGGGGCAAGTTGTAACCATGCTGTATTCATAAAATACAACTTAGGATCTCTTCCTCGTGGCGGGGATCGTGGGGCGCAGATCAGGGTGATCTGCACGATGAAAAGGGTGGAGGAGCATCCGAGCATTGAAGATGAAGCCGCCGCTTACGCCGTGAGCTGGAGTGAAACGGCGAGGGCACCCAAGTTGGTTTGAGTTTCGGCGATCGCTTTCCATGAGGCGGTTGCTGGAAAAGAACTGGGGCGG
>CAILVZ010000160.1 GCA_903837825.1 Akkermansiaceae bacterium
CCTTTATCATAGATGCCGCGCGATTCGTGCCGCAGAGCAGGGTGCGGCTCTTTGTTGTTGGCAGCAAGGCCAAGCCGAACCGCCTCCGCGAGACACCGCATCGCCTGCTCCAGAGTGATCTGCGCCCACCAGCGCTCGCGGACTTCATTTTCATGAATCCAGAGATCGGGTGGTCGATCCGCGATCTTCCTGCACTGCCACCGTCATCCATGAAGTTGGCTGACATCATCGAAGATGTGCCCCTGAACTCGGAACTGTGGTGGTCTCGGGAGCGCTGCGAGTATCTGATGAATCAGATGAGCGACAAGCACCGTGCCGAAGCCGAGAGAATGATGGCGGGTACGAAATGGACTTATGGCACCGTTTTTCGCCGTGTGCGTAAGGGTCGATCTATGGGGGAGCTGAGAACTGACGGAATCGCGGGTTGCCTGCGAACTCCCAGAGGTGGTAGTGGTCGGCAAATCCTCTTCTGCGCTGGCAAGGGAGACTACAGAGTCCGCCTTCTCACTCCTCGCGAGTGTGCACGGATGATGGGAGCGAATAGCTACAAGATCGACGTGCCACTCAATCAGGCTTTGTTTGGCTTTGGCGATGCCGTCTGTGTCCATGTGATTCAATGGATCGCTAAACATTATCTGAATCCCTTGCTTGCAGAGATGGTGGAGACTCCGATGCCACTGGCGACGACTCGAAAGAATGTGAACTACCCCAAGCCCGCGCGTGCTAGCAAGAAGAAGCCATGAGTGATTTGCTCCTACAACTCGAAGCCCTGACTGCGAGGCAAGGCAAGTTCCTGAACAAAGGCGGCCTTTGCGTGGCTCTGGTGGTGACGAGAACTGCCCAAGAGTTGGGTTTGCCTCTTGATCCTGCTTCACTGCGAACAGACGAAGGTGGACAGGTCAAAGGACTTGGAAAAGCAGCGGTGCAGAACATTTTGGCGGAATATGGCATCTCCACGGTTTTGGCCGAGGAGGGTGGTCGGACCAGTCGCGGTAGTCTTGGTCTCATGGAGAGCTATGTCGCGATGCTGAACGCGGTGCAGAAGAAGAACCCCAAGGTGGATCTGAAGTCTGCGATGGCTTGGTGGATCGAGAAGGTGAAACTCCACTTTGCCAGTGAAGGGCCGAAGTTTCATTTCGATAACGGCAAATCCATCGCCGCGAACGTCGCTGACATCTCTGCACAGGCGGCTGAGATTCAAAAGAACGCGGGTGGCGCGAGTTTCGTTGGAGCCATGTTGCAGCACCTCGTTGGTGCGAAACTTGACATCGTGCTCGGAGCAGGCGTGGGATCGCATCACGGCTCGTCGGTGGCTGATGGGCCGACGGAACGACAGGCGGACTTTGAGGTGAATGGTGTGACCATTCATGTGACCACACATCCCAGCGAGGCTTTGATTCGAAAAGCGGCCAGGAACTTGCAAGCTGGGCTGAAACCTCTGATCGTAACGCTGGCCGACGGGGTCGAAGGTGCCGCTTACCTTTTGAAGAACACCGAATGGAAAGACCGCATCGACGTAATCGACGCCACTCAGTTTCTCACGGCGAATGTCTATGAACGAAGCTTGTTCAAGGCGGAGGAGTGCAAGGCCACGCTCTCCAGCATCCTGACGCGCTACAACG
>CAILVZ010000161.1 GCA_903837825.1 Akkermansiaceae bacterium
CCGTCAACTTCATGGCTTCCTTGAAGGCTGAGTTCTGATCGCACGGCGCGCAAGTCCCTCGTTTTTACAAACGGGGGACGACCGCTCTGTGTTGAAAACAAAAACGTGAATCCAATAAAAAATCACCCCAGATTGCTGGGATTTCTCATTGCAGGTCTTTGCTGCGCAAGCCTGAGCTTCTCAGTCATGGCAAATCCCTCACCTGCCAAGGAGGGAGACTCATTGAAGCCCATACAAGAACTCCCGAAGCTTACCCTCCCGGCAGAAGGCCTCCTTCCCGTTGCGATCGTGGTGGGCAAGAGAGCCGAGGTCCTGGATTTCTGCGGTCCCCTCGAGGTCTTCGCCAACGCGATGACATCTGGCGGAAAAGCTGCTTTTGATCCGTTTCTGGTAGCGGCTTCGGAGAAGCCCGTTCAGGTCAGCGGGGGGATGACGGTCGTTCCAAAGTATTCCTTCAAGAATGCCCCGATGCCGAAAATCATCGTGATCCCGGCGATGAGCGACGAGGCGGACTCCGCTGAAATGCTTGATTGGATCCGCAAGGCCTCGCAATCAACAGACGTCACCATGTCCGTCTGCAATGGCGTCTTTATTCTGGCAAAAACAGGATTGCTGGATGGCCTCAGGGCGACGGCGCATCACAGCGGCTATTTCCGTCTGGCTGCCTCTTTCCCGAAGATTCAACTCATCCGGGGATCTCGTTATGTCGAAGATGGGAAATTCGCCTGCGCGGGAGGAGTCTCCTCCGGAATCGATCTGGCACTGAGGATCGTCGAGCGATATGAGGGGCGTGAGGCCGCACAGGAAGTGGCCGACATCATCGAGTATCAGGGCAAGGGCTGGCTGAATCCCCATTCCGTGACTCCCTATGCCACCCTTGTCGTGAGTGGTGAAGACCACCCTCGGTGCCCGATGTGCGGCATGGAGTGCGATAAGTCCATTTCCTATCTCTACAAGGGCAAGACCTATTACTTCTGTAACGAAAGCGACAAGCAGCTCTTCGTTGAACATCCCAAGCTCGTGGATCAGTTCCAGAAGGAAACCCTCGAAACCAAGCATTGATGACAACCCGCCCTCTACCGCACAGCAGCGCCATCACGCGACGTGGCTTTGTTCAGAAAGCACTGTCCACAGTGAGCGGGATCGCGGCATACGCTTCCCTGTCCCGAGTATTGCTTGGTGCAGCGAAAGAAAGCGGGCCTAGCCACGAAAATCATCTTGGAGAATACCAATCTCTCCTGAAACCAGGTCATGAGAAGGTCCTCATCCTAATCTACCCCGGCTTCACCGCATTAGACGCGATAGGTCCCCAGTACATGCTCAGCAGCATGGCAGGCTCTCAAGTGAGATTCGTTGCAAAAACCAAAATGCCCGTGCGCTGTGACACAGGATTTGAAGTGGTGCCTCAGCTTAGTTTTGGGGAAGTCACCGAGAAACCAACCCTCTTCGTGGTTCCCGGCGGAATGCAAGGGACATTGAACGCCATCGAGGATGCCGAAACGCTCGATTTTGTACGCCGTATGGGAAATTCCTCCGAAATGATAGCCAGCGTTTGCACC
>CAILVZ010000162.1 GCA_903837825.1 Akkermansiaceae bacterium
CCTGGCAATTGGAGACGCGCTCTCACAGGTAACCCAAAAAGACGCCACCAATTGGTTTACTCACTGCGGCTACAGTTTTATTTAAAATGCTCTAGGTTATCGACGGATGGGCCTTGCCTTTATGTTTAAGACATTCATTTCGGTGGTGATGGTTTCAAGTCTTAGCTTGGTCATGCCGCATTGGATTAGCTTTGCTCACGTGACACCGCTGTTCGGCGCCATCCTTTTTGGTGCTGTCTCAGGTTCGGCGCTTTTGGCGTTGTTCCGCCATGGCGCCAGCCTCGGTGGCGTTGGGATTTTAGCGTTAATCATCCAAGACCGATGGGGATTACGTGCTGGATATAGCCAACTTATCTTTGATGCCTGCCTATTCGCGTTGGCATTGCTGCTACGTGACAAGACCACTGTCGCCTATAGTTTTTTAGGTGCAATGGTCATCAATCTGGTCATTGCGATCAATCACCGCCGCGACCGCTACCTGCATGCCATTTCCGCGCCTTCCCCAGTTCATCTAGGAACGATCTTGCAAGATGCCTAACCCATCACGGCAGGTAAGCCTGTCGATTACGCAGCGTGGCTTGGAAAGCAGGCTCAGGGTTACAGACCCGGCCAACGAGTTCATCCCAGACCTCCTGACCCTTGAGGATCTTCACTTCAATTCGGAGGAAATAAACGGGCACATCGATTGACGCCGGCCTAGGGAATCGAACGGCATCTTTTTCCGTTGTCACGATCAGGTCCATATCCCGTTCAACACAGCGCTGCATGAATTTCTCAACCTCTTTACGAGAAAACCGATAGTGATCAGAGAAACGGCGGCAAATTTCGACCCGTGCACCAAGTTTTTCTAACGAACCCTCAAAAGCTTCTGGCACGGCGATGGCACTGATCGCGCCAACCCACTTCTCTTTGAGAAATTCCAGCGGATGCCGTTCTCTAGTGAACACATCTTCGAGGTAGATCGGGCCGTGCGTGCACTCGATGATCTCAGCGGTCTTGTTGTATTTCCGAATTCGGGAGATGAGCGCTTCATTCGATTCCCCGCTGCATTTCGTAATTAAAATATAGCTCGCACGTCTCAAATTTTTAGGCGGCTCACGCAATGTCCCCCGTGGCAGTAACGCCTCAGTTCCAAAAGGCGAACCCGCATCAACTAGCACCACATCGATCGAATGCGCCAAGTCCAAATATTGCATTCCATCATCGAGTAAAAGCGTATCCGCCTCCAGCTGACTGATCGCAAAATGCCCTCCCTTGACTCGGTTCTTGTCGACCACCACGGCCACCCCATCGAGGTTGCGGGCCAACATGAATGGCTCATCACCCGCAAATTTCGAGTCCAACAACAGTGCCGTCCCCGTTGACACCACTTTGGGCATCAATTCTCCTGGAATCCGTTGTCCCTTTTTATCCTGCCATCGCTGTGGATCATCGAGCTTCTTGCTCTTGTAGCCGCGAGAAAGAATCGCAACCCGCCGGCCACGATCGCGCAGGGACTTCGCCAACAACTCGACCACTGGGGTTTTCCCCGTGCCCCCCACGGTGATATTCCCGATCGAAATCACTTGAGTTCCCAAATGGTGTTGTGCGCGCCAACCGTTGCGGTAGCGCCAAAGCCGGATTTGGACAATCCCACGAAAAACCCCAGAAAGCGCAAGCATCGCAAACCGCATGAGCGCTGCTCGAAAGCCCTTGGCGCGACCGAAAATCACATCGGCGCCCCAGCGTTCGAGTTCTTCGATGACTTCCTTCATGGCTTACGGAAACCATGTCCTTTCCTGCTAGCCTCGGGCAAGCGCCAAACGGCGGGGAATCACCTTTCCTGAATGCATAGCGGCGAGACTACCCCTCCAGACTCATAACCCACGCAAGATTCGCTGACCTTGCCGAATGTACGCAACGCTCGACCAAACCGTGAAAAATCCAGCCACCAAACAAGGGTAGTCTGGCGACACTTCCACCACCCGCAACATGACCCAACCGATTGCAAACATCTGAGTCACCGTGCAAATTTTACCAGTCCAGTGAGGATGAATTTCCACTTCTCGACGATACCCATAGAGGATCTTGATGCCCCCAAGAATAATGCAATCGCGAATGATTACGATTGCCACAAACCAGCGCGGGAGATGCCACCCCGGAGTGCCCCAATCCACCAGCGATAGGGTCACCGCACCGGTGAGGAGGAGTGCCTTATCGGCGATCGGGTCGATGTAAGCCCCAAATTTTGAACACTGATTGAAGCGGCGCGCGACCCAACCATCGATCCCATCCGATGAAGCAGCGAGAATGAAAATCCCGAGAGCCCAATGGCCCAACGATTCATCTGGATGGCCCTTGGCTACCGTGTGCCCATAACAGAAAGCCAGAACCGCGAAGACAGGGACCAAGGCGATCCGAGCGATGGTAATTTTGCTGGCAAATGTCACAACTCCATCAAAGCAGACTGACCCGCCCAGCGGAACTCGAAACTTTCCCTGCGAAGGTCAGTAGGTCGGCGCTCCGTAAGAATCTTGCTGGCCCGAACCTTGAATCTTGTCTTTCGCCCAAATGAAGCCCTGCTTCGTATCGCGCCCAAGGCCAATCATCGTATTGCAAGAATTCAAGGACACCACCGCAACGACGAGCATGAGTAATTTCATGCGAATCCCATAGCGATCTGGCCACCGATCTGGAAGAAAAAATTTAGGAAATGTTAAGTATCTCACAAGACCGCTGATGTGACAGGCTTGCAGACAGGGCGATCTATGGGCAATATCGGGCATGGCCATTGAGACCTTTTCCGGATTTTCTCCCAGCATCCATCCCTCTGCATTCATCGCCGCAAGTTCGGATATCATCGGACGGGTGACCCTGCACGAAGAGGCGAGCGTTTGGTATCACGCGACCTTGCGTGGCGACATTCATGAAATTGTGATTGGCCCTCGATCCAACATTCAAGACAACGCCGTCATCCACCTCGCTGATGACTTCGGTTGCTACGTTGGCGAGTTGGTCACCGTCGGCCACTCGGCGATCCTTCACGCCTGCACGGTGAAGGACGAGGTCCTGATCGGCATGGGAGCCATCGTGCTCGATGGCGCTGTCATCGGAGAGCGTTCGATCATCGGCGCTGGCGCCTTGGTCACGGGCGGCACCATCATCCCGCCAGGGTCTTTGGTATTAGGCTCACCAGGAAAAGTGGTTAGAACGCTTTCCCTCGAAGAACAAGCCAAGGTCAAAACATGGGCGGAGAAATATGTTCGTGGCTCCCGGATGTATCTTGAGCGCCCATCAAACGGCCGCCCCTGCGGAATGACATCTGAATCCCCGCTTAGATGAACGGGTTGTTCGCTCGCTCCTCGCCA
The DNA here is from genome assembly GCA_903837825.1 of Akkermansiaceae bacterium. GTDB lineage: Bacteria > Verrucomicrobiota > Verrucomicrobiia > Verrucomicrobiales > Akkermansiaceae > Luteolibacter. The sequence goes on from CAILVZ010000162.1 coordinate 3,348, forward strand.
AGCGTTGTCGCGGGACCGTGGCCGGGCAGCAGGACTGCCGCGTCAGGCAGACAAACCAGCACACGATCCAAGTTCCGCAGTGCTTTTCGGTAATTTTCCGGCGAGCTGCAACCACCGATTGAACCCGCAAACAACGCATCACCTGTGACGAGAACTGCCTGAGACAATCCATCGATTTGATACCCAAGCGCTGGATTCGCATGACCCGAAAGTTCGCAGGCTCGAATGGTAAGCGATCCGCAAGAAACGGCATCACCCGGATTCATCTGCAAAGCATTTTCAATATGACAACCATGCAAGGCCGAACCTCTTGCAACGATCGATGGAATCCCCCCGATATGATCACCATGGGCGTGGGTAATGAAAAGATGAGCAGGCTTCGGCGACCCAATGGAATCAAGGCTCGCCGCGCATGAAATCGGCGATTCACCCGTGTCGAATAAGATCACCGCATCATCCGTACGAATCAGCCACGCATTCACCTGCCCGTCACCAAATGGAAGAGCAAGCCGATTGACTCCGGTTAGGTTGATTGGCATCGGTGCATATTGAGGAAGGTTTGCGAGGGCATCTGGCTTCAGTTGCAACACCAGCGCGACACGTCGAGCAACGTCTTCCGAAAATTCGCCTTGTTGAAATGCCTGAAGTTCTTGATCTAACAGACGGGCACGCCTTGCGACTATCGTCGGCGAGAGCCCCTGCCCCCTCATGGCCTTGGCAATCACATCGGTATAATTGTCTTCAAGCATCCGAGATCATGGTCAAATTCAGGCAGTGTTAGAAAGCAGATTCTCCCATCATCCACCTCATCCATTCGCCACGGACATGGGTCGTTTGTGGAAAAACCTTGGTGATTTCATGGAGCGCCCTTCAATGAGGTCATCCTTCATTTGCGGGATTTTCTCGCCTTGGCCCGGACGCCGATCAGCACCACTGCCCCTGCAAAAAAAAGAAAAACCACAGCAGCCACGCCCAGCACTTTGAAAAGCCTCGAGCTTGCGGAATCCACCTGCGCATGGGTGATCTGGTCGCTCGGGGTTTCGTTCGGGCTTCGGCTTAAGACCAACTTCCCTCCGGTGATCTCGACCCGTGTCAGCCTCGCCATTGCAGGGCCCAATACGGGGTCCACGAGGTACCGCTCCATGACTCGGTAAGGTGACATCAAGTCGATAAATTCAGGCGCTACCTTCTTGCCGGGAACTTCAATATCCGTTAGACTTAGGCTTACCTCGTGCTTAAGCAGCTGAGGCCGCGCAACGAGCGTTCCATTCAGGAAACGCGTATCGGAGGCGATCCAGCCAGGCTCATCCTTGCGGGCGAATCGTGGCCTTCCATTGATCGGAAATGAAATCGCGATGCGTAGCAAATCGCCCTGAATTTCGAGGACCTTACACGTATCACGCAACTCCTTGAAGGCGGGGAAGCTCGCGATCACCAGATTCAATTCGGCGGGTGAAAGCACAAGTGAGGTGGCAGAATCCCCTAACAGTTGCTGCCGAAATAGCTCCAGCCTTTCCGCAAGGGCATTGAGTTCTGCTTCCTTGTTTTCAATCGATACCGCCGCGATTGGCGTCGGCTTGGCATCGGTGAATTTCGCAATTTCATTGAATTGGCGAAACAAGGTTAAAACTGAAAAACCAATCAAAAACACCATCACTGCCAAAGCTGCGATTAGAATAGCGCACCCGGCAAACGGCGAGCGCGCACTGGGTTCTCTTTGTAACGGCGACGAGGTCATGGATTTCAAGTGGAAGCGAGAGTGCGAAAATTTGTTAGATTTTATCGTTGGGCTCCATGTCGTCCCCAGGCTCACTAGGGCTTGGATGGGGATGCTCTTCAGCCATCGGCGGAAGTTCATCTCCGTGGTGAGAATCGTTTAAGTGATGATCTCCCTGCCATCCATCGTCACCCGCCTCATCGGCGTGCGCTTGAGGCGGGTCTTGTTCATGCCATGCCTCGGCGTGCGACAAGTCCTCGGAATCCACAGGGGGCTCAGATTGCTCATCGTGCTTGAGCAAATATTCCATGCGCTCCTTCGCCTCGCGCTCCTCTCGTTGATCGGCCTTTTTCTGATCGAAATATGCCAACCAGATGCACACTTCGTAGAGAAAAATCATCGGGAAAGCCATCAAACATAGGGTGAAGGCATCCGGCGTCGGGGTCAAGATCGCGGCCGCAATGAAAATAGCCACAATCGCATAAGAGCGTGTTCGGGCCATCGTCTCATAGCTTAATAGCCCCAACTTCACGAGCACCATCACCACCACCGGCAACTCAAACGAAAGCCCGAAGAGCAATGTAAACTGAGTGGCGAACGAAATGTATTCGCCAATTCGCCAGTCATTCGAAATTCCCATGTCACTACTCCACTCTGCGAAAAATAATAAGGTGCGAGGCAACACCAGCCAGTAGGCAAAGGCCGTACCGATTAGAAACAAGCCAAATCCCACCGCCATGGCCGGCCAGAGAATCCGTTTCTCATGGCTGTGAAGTCCGGGCAATACGAATTGGAGGATGAAGTACAACAGCAACGGAAATGAAACCACGATGCCGGCGACAAATGAGAGCTTCATCGACAACATGAACCCCTCGGTCGGCTTGAGAGCTGACATCATTTTCAAGTGCGCTTGAGGATCTGCGTCGGTATTGGGATGGGTCTTGAGGAGTGCCTTGAGCTGAAGCTTGAGTTCCTCTGACTCGTCGAGCGACTTCGTAAATGCCTCTCGTTTTTCTGCTGGAAGCATCAAGGCGGCACGCAGCAAGCTGATCGACTGAGCTTGGAACGCCAAGGTGTCGTCCCCTAGCTGATGAAAGAAAGTCTGACGCTGCTCGGGACTCAAGTTCACCACGGCGCTTTCGATTTTCCGTGCACTTCCCCATGAGTCGACCGTGAACGGCCGCGGAGCATCAGAAGGCAAGGTCTCTTGGAGCTGGGTGATCAAGACTTGGTCTACCGGATGCCGGAAAATCTCCATCAACTTCTTGTTGAACACGAAACACAGAATCATCGAAACGAGCAGCGTGATCACCACCCGCGTGATCACCACCCGCAAGTCCTCGAGGTGCTCGAGAAAGGGCTTTTCGTGGTCGGATTGCGCTTTATTGCGGAATTGGATGATTTTTTGCAGCAAGAACATGCTTTGGAGGTAAGGAATTGAAGCCCCGGTTCTTGCTGGGTGCAAGGGCAGATGTTCCGTTCTTGCCGAGTGATGGCGCCCTCAACCATCTCGGGCAGGAAATTGAACGCTCGTCTTGCCATGCGGATCGTGTGGCCTATGGTCGCTGGGAAGATCGCATGACACCATTTTTGAGAAAAATCCTCGGCCTGAATTGGGTGCTTGTTCTCGTGATGTACGGGCTTCTGATTTTTGGAGTAATGATGATCGAGAGTGCGGCGCGGCACGTGTCGATCACCAAGGACATTCTCACGCAATTTGGCAGCGCAGGTGCTTACTTCACCTCCAAGCAAAAGACTTTCATCCTCATCGGGAGCGTCGCTTATTTTGGCGCGGCTTTTGTCGATTATCGCTGGATCCGCTGGCTCGGGATACCGTTTTACGTGGTAAGCCTCGCACTCATGGTTGTAGCGATGAAACAGGATGATTCGGTCCATCAGCTCAAAGCTGCCGGTTTTTCATTCCAACCAGCCCAGCTAGGAATCACCGCCGGGATTTTATTGATTGCTTGGCTCGTCCAAGATTTACCGAAGATCCATCGCTTGTTTGCAGCGCCATTCGTGCGGATCGGCATCATAGGCGTGATTGCGGCAGTCCCATTCCTCATGGTCATGAAAATGGGTGACATGGGTTCGGCCCTCGTATGGATTCCTGTATCCATCGTCGCACTGCTTATCGGAGGCACGCCATTCAGGCATCTGACCTGCATGGCGTTCCTAGGCGCTGGTATTTTGCCGCTGCTCTATTTTGTGGTACTGCCGCTCGTTTCCAAGCGTGGCCCCGAGCGGATCGATGTGTGGCTCCGCATGATGAATGGCCGCGAAGTTGACATCAGCGGAGACGCCTATGCACCCCACAACGTCTCGATGGCCGTGGGCAAGGCCGGGTGGAAGGGAGTCGGATGGAAAGCCACCGCAGAGATGGGATCGCTGCATGATAAAGGATTCATCCCTCGGGACACCGCGCACAATGACTACATCTTCGCCGTGATCGCGGAAGAACTGGGCTTCCGAGGAAGCTTGCTGCTTCTCACGGCATTCGCCCTACTGCTGATTCAAGGGCTGTTCATCGCTTTCTATAGCAGGGACGTATTGGGGCGTTTGCTGGTGTGTCTGATCATCGCTTTATTCTTTGCCCATATTTTTGAAAGCATCGGAATGTGTGTGCTGCTAATGCCGATTACTGGGATCCCTCTTCCATTGATCAGCTACTCCGGCACCTTCGTGGTGATCTGCATGTTTTTACTGGGCTTGGTCCAAAGCGTCTGGGTCCACCGCCACCACCAAGATGAGGCTCCGCTGAAGCCTGCCGAAACCTGACCTCACTGAAGTCCTCGATCACTGCCGTAGGAACGCACACCCTCATTGTCAATGCGCCGCACCGAAACTGTTCGCACCCGCTTCCAATCGCTTGAGATCTGGAAGTCCTTCACCGCAACTGAATTTCGGGTCGCTGGGGCAATCCATGCAAGATTTCATCAAACCCGCTTCCTCACCGGCCTCGCATGGGACCTCATCGCTGCGGCCGCGCTTCTTAGGAAACAAGGCCCACCCCGTTCGGTCCTCATGCTTGGCCTTGCTGGGGGCACCGCATGCCGTATCCTACGCCACCTCTTGCCGAATTGCCAACTCACTGCCATCGACATTGATTCCGAGATCATCGACCTCGCACGCCAGCACATGGCGCTCGACGATCTCGGCATCGAAGTGGTCATCGGCGACGCCTATTCATGGCTAGCGAAAAACCGGCGAAAATTCGACATCGTATTTGATGACATCTACCTTGCGGGCAAGACCGATGTTTTTCGACCCCAAGCGTGGGACTCAAGTTTACTAGATCATCTCCGCCGCGCAATGGCACCAGGCGGACTACTCGCGGTAAATCTAGTCACTGGCGCGGGCCACCGCAAGATGCAGTCACTCACACGGCAAATCCTCTGCGAATCATTCCCACAAGTGCGAAGCCTTACCACCCAAGACGGGATGAATGAAGTTCTCGTCGCTGGTGACTCGGTGGCAACCGGACGCCAGCTCGAATCCTATGCTAGCTCGTTTGCTGACTGGCGGGACCGGATGTACTGGAACCGGGTCAAGGCCCGAAGAATCTAACGGTGATTCAAAAAATCGATTCGACGATCGTCGATGACCACCTCAAGCCAGTGGCTGGATATCTGGCACCGAGGGACCTTGGGCTTGAGCAAAGCGGGTCTTCGCACGAGCCATAAACGTGCCTAAGCAAAGATCCGCAACAGGCAGCACCACATTGAAATTCTTATGCATGTAGCGATGATGCAAAAGGTGATGACCATTGAGACGACGGAACCACCAAGGTTTTTCGACCCTGCGCGCTTTTGGCAAATGCATGCACCAATGGATGTATTCGTAAAAGCAATAGTAGAACGTAAAGGCGGCAGCACCACCAATCGCAAAGGACCACTGCCCAGTCATCCAAGAAAGCAAGGCAAACGGTGTTGCTCCGATTAGAACAAGCACGGGACCATTCCACCATGCCATTGGGATGGTTTCTTTATCCTTCTCATCGATCAGGTGATAGGTCTTATCGGCTTTAAAGGTACCGTGATGGACCACTGCGTGGGCTTGGAACGCATAGCGGAATTTACCAACTGGTCGGTGCATCACATACTTATGGAGCGTCCACTCGAAAAATGAGGCAAAGATGATGCCCACGGTGAAGCCTGAAAGGCACCAGAGAATGTAGAAGTTCATGAATGATTTGGCTGACTGTTTCAACCAGCTGCCGTTCCGGTACACTCGCTCGGGGACATTAGCAAGGGCGATCGCGCATCCAATTTTCGCAAGCGACTCAAACACACCCCATCAATAAGCCAGCATGGATCAAGCATTACCCGTGAAATTTAGCATTAAAACCCTACGCATCAGGCATTTCCACTTCGTTCAAATCCGGAGAACCCTTGCGACAAGGCGAAATCGAGTCTAAATCACACTCAGACGACCATGCCATTGATTCAGCAATCATCCTACTGTTCCCCCGTGTGGCTGCCTGGTGGCCACGCTCAGACGATTTTCCCAGCGCTGTTCAGGCGGGTGGCACGCACCACCTCCAGAGCCGAACGGCTTGAGCTTCCCGATGGTGATTTCCTGGACCTGGAATGGGCCGACCAAGGACGTTCACGATTGGCCATCCTCTCGCACGGCCTTGAGGCGAATCTCCAAACTTCTTACATCCAGGGAATGGCTGCTGCGCTTATCCGCCGCGGCTGGGATGTGCTGGCATGGAACTATCGCGGCTGCGGCCGCGAGCCAAACCGATTGCTCAAAATGTATCACAGCGGCGCAACCGAAGACCTAGGGTCTGTCATTGCGCACGCAATTTCTAACCATTCTGCCGATTCCATCGACCTCGTCGGCTTCAGCCTAGGCGGCAACCTCACCTTGAAATACCTTGGCGAAAACCAGCACCAACTCAATCCTAAGCTCAACCGAGCCGTGGCATTCTCCGTACCTTGCGACCTCGCGTGCTCATCGAAACAACTCGCGCTTCGATCCAACAAAATTTACATGGAGCGTTTCCTTAGAGAAATGCGGGCGAAAATCCGCACCAAAGCTCGCATGTTCCCAGGACAGCTGGACCTAACCGGATTGGACCAAATCCAGACCTTTGAAGAATTTGACGACCGCTACACCGCTCCGATCCATGGGTTCCGTGACGCCGCAGATTACTGGCAAAAAAATAGCTGCCGCCCATTTATTCCCCGCATCACGCTACCTACCCTGCTTGTCAACGCAGCGAATGACCCGTTCCTAGGAGATGACTGCTACCCACGCGATGAAGCCGATGAGAGCAGCTCCTTCTATTTAGAAATCCCACGCACAGGTGGACATGTCGGATTCATTCCTCAGTGCGGGACATACGAATACGCCAGCGAGGCCCGCGCTGCTGAATTTCTAGCAGAAATATGAAGGCTCACTTCAACTTCAGCAGATACTTTGCAGGGTCTTTCTTAAACTTTGGCACGCAATCCTTACAGCAGAATTTGAGCTGCTGGCCCTCGTAAATCAGCTCGATGGGCGTCCCCATTTCTCCCAGCTTCTCGCCAGAGACCAAACACACATCCAATGGATAAGGTTTATTGGAACTGCTAGTAGAAGTTGCGGGCACTACCGTTTCATGGACAGCACCGGGCGACTTCGCTGGCTTGCAGGAAGTTTGGAAAATGCATGCAGAGACGAATGAAATAACGATTGGTTTCATGTGTTAGTTGGGTTGGATTTTGGCTGAGTGGATTCTAGAGAAATTGAGTCGGCACATTCCACAGGCGCGCCAAATGAGGCATGCAGTGTTCCATTCTTCAACTCACGGCTTCGTAACCAGAGGAAAATGACTGGGGTGACAATCAGAATGTGCAAGAGGCTCGAGATCATACCACCGATCACTGGGGTGGCGAGCGGCTTCATGATTTCAGCGCCTTGACGGTGGCTCCACATGATTGGCAGAAGGCTGGCGACAATCGTGGCCACCGTCATCACCTTTGGGCGGAGGCGGAGGCGGGCGCCATCTTTCACCGCTTGGACGAGGTCTTCATGAGTGAATGCTGGGCCCTTTTCTAGCAAACGCGCTCTAACGGTTTCTTCAAGATAAACTACCATCACCACCCCCGTTTGTACGGCGGTGCCAAAAAGCGCGATGTACCCAACCCAAACGGCACCATTAAAATTGTATCCTAGCAGCTTTTGTAGCAACACCCCGCCACTGAGCGCAAACGGCACTGCGAGCATTACGTGCGCTGCCTCTAACGCACTATGATAGACAAAGAACAGCAGAACGAAAATCACCATCAGAACTAGAGGAAACACCAAAAGCATGGTCTTTGCAAAGTGCCTTTGATTCTCAAACTCACCTGTCAGTTTGTAGGTCATCGCTTCCATGTCCAACGTCTTGAGCCTTTGTTCCAATTCTTCCACAAATCCTCCGAGATCGCGATCTTGCACATTTGCTTGAACGAAGGACCGCAGCAGCCCGTTCTCTGATGCAATCTCATTCGCACCGGTCTCACGGGTGATATCTGCCACCATACTCAGAGGCACATAGACCCGATCTTTGCGGCCTTCCCCAGTGCCCAAGCCTCCCATCGCCAAACCCGTCTGCACGGGGCCAGCAATGAGGATCCGGCCAAGCTTTTCAATGTCATCGCGCTCACCTCGCTCCACTCGGATCTGAATAGGGAACCGCTCTCGGCCTTCGATCGTGGTGCTGACATTTTTCCCGCCGATGGAGACCTCGACAGCATCCATCACATCCTTCACGCTCAACCCATAGCGAGCGATGGCCCTCCGGTCGACCTTCACGTTGAGGTAAGGCTTTCCCTGCACACGAGATGCCGAGACACCTGCTGCTCCATCAATGCTTTTGACAAGCTTCTCAATCTCGAAGGCCTTGCGCTGAATCTTATCGAGATCATCACCATAAATCTTTACGCCGACTTGCGCACGAATCCCAGTGTATAGCATCAAAATTCGGTTCTCGATGGGCTGAAGAAATGCGGGAACATAGCCAGGGACTAGCTTCATCTTCTCAGTTAGCTCCGCTTTTAACCCTTCGATTGTCATGCCTTCACGCCAATCTGGGTTACGCTTCATTTTGAATTTCCCATCTGGCACATACTCCGGCTTAAGCATGATGGTTGTTTCTAACATCTCAGTAGGTGCTGGGTCGGTGGCGGTTTCGAAGCGTCCGAGCTTCCCTGCCACATTCGCCACCTCAGGGGTCTCGGAGATCACCTTATCCTGCCACGACATCACTCGCTGGATCTCCTTGAGCCCAGTCTTCGGAATCATCACTGGCATGTAAAGAAGGCTTCCCTCATTGAGTGGTGGCATGAATTCCTTGCCGAATCCCGTCACGAGTTCTGCCACGCGACTGAATCCTGCATCATGGATTTTTCTAACAAATCCACGTGGCAAGCCGAAGGCCGCCACCAGCGCGCAGGCAAGAATCACAAATGCCGTTCCAATGACCACCTTCCAATGATTGAGCGCGCGATTGAGGATCGGATCATAGAGCCGAAGTAGCAACTTCATGGCCATGTTTCGATCCTCCGAATGAAATGGCCCCCGAACGAGCAAGGAACAAAGCACTGGCACCAGAGTCACCGCGAGCAGCGTTGAGCCGATCATCGCAAATGTCTTCGTGAAGGCGAGCGGATGAAATAACTTACCCTCTTGCCCAGTGAGCGAGAACACTGGAACGAAGGCGAGGATGATGATCGCCATTGCGAAAAAGATCGGCCTGCCCACCTGCTTGCAGGCGATGCGAGTAACTTTTAGTGTCTCCTGAGGCGTGAGGCCCTCGCCTTTTGCTACCTCCGCCTTCTCGCAGTGCCGCAAAACATTCTCCGTGACCACAATGGCTGCATCCACTAGCACACCGATTGCAATTGCGATCCCCGTAAGTGACATGATGTTGCTGGTAATGCCAAACTCCTTCATCATCAGGAAGGAGATCAAAATCGAAATCGGAAGCGGCAACGTCACAATGAGAATGCTACGGAAGTGCCACAGAAAAATGATGTGAGCGAGCGTTACGAGAATGATCTCCTCGGCGAGCGCGTGCTTCAGCGTGTCAATCGTGTGATCAATCAGTTCGCTGCGATCGTAGAATGACTTGATCGTAATTCCTGGTGGGAGGCTTGGAGCGATTTGAGCAATTTTCTCCTTCACCCGTTCAATGACAGCCTTGGCATTCTCGCCTGTTCGCATCACCACCGTGCCGCCAACCGCTTCGTTGCCATTGACATCAAGTGCCCCACGTCGGAAATCTCCTCCAATCTGAATGGTCGCAATGTCCTTCAGATAGATCGGAGTGCCATCCATCGTCTTCACGGCGACTTGCTCCAAATCTTCAGGACTTGTCACGAGGCCGATCCCTCGCAGAACAAACTCCGCGCCATTTTCCTCCACGACCTTGCCTCCTACATTGAGATTTGCGTTTTGAACCGCAGTCATCACATCCATCAGTGTAACGTTGACTGCTCGCATCTTATTGGATGAGAGCTCAATCTGATATTGCTTCACAAATCCGCCGATGCTGGCGACTTCTGCAACTCCTTGAACACTAGCGAGTTGATACCGGATGTACCAATCTTGAACTGACCTAAGTCTCGCGAGGTCGTAACCACCTTTCTCCGCTTTTTGGGGATCCACGGCGAGGTAGTACTGATAGACCCACCCGAGGCCAGAAGCATCTGGACCCAGTTGGGGGATCACACCTTCGGGCATTGACCTTGTTAGAAAATTGAGCCTTTCGAGTACGCGCGTGCGCGCAAAGTAAGGATCAACTCCATCTTCAAAGATGATCGTGCTCAGCGAAAATCCGAACATCGACGTGGCACGGACCTCCTTCACACCAGCCAATCCTTGGAGTCCCGTCGTGATCGGATAAGTCACCTGATCCTCAACCTCCTTGGGGCTGCGGCCTGACCACTCAGCGTATACCAACACTTGGTTTTCTGTTAGATCGGGGATTGCATCAACTGGCGTTAGAAATACCGCGCGAACTCCAAGCGCGACGAATAGCAACGTAGCGCATGCGACGAGGAAACGGTTCTTCAGACTCCACTCAATGATTCGTCCAATCATGGTTTGATTTCCTTTCCACAGTCTGGCATCGCCTTGCCATAAAACGGATTGCCTCCAGTTCGTTCGCGCGTCTGGATCCAACGACCTTTTCTCTCAGCGCCAGCAACCGCCTGATCCACCATCGAACACTCCCAAATCTGGAATTCAGGGCACCCTTTCATTTTACGCAATGGCTCCAGCGCCGTTGTCGCCGCAAGCGCGAAGGTGAGAAATCCCGCACGGGCGGCTTGCAGAGTCTTGTCGTCGTGAACGTTCGCTGAATCAGCAAGAGACTGATGATTTGAAAGCCCATGGATCGATTCGATCAAATTGCGAGTTACGCCTATGCTTGGCTCGGATGCTTTGAGAAATGCGGAGAGGTCATCCACAGAAAGTGCTTGGGCCATTGCGTCCGCGACGGCTACAAACTGCGTCACTGCGAGTTGCTGCGACTCGCTGAGTTCATTCGCCATCGGTTGAGCTTCTGCGTGGGGCTGATCTGGTAGATAGGCTCGAGTCAATTCCGCCTGTCCATCGATAAGAAGATTTCCATGAGTCACCACTTGGTCACCCGCACGGAGACCTGATCGAATTTCGACAAGCGCATCGCCGCGGCGGCCAGTTTGCACCACGGCACGAGTGAATGCTCCGCCGGCTTGGGCGACGTAAACCAATGCCTCGGGACCTGTTTGAATGATCGCAGAACGTGGGATGGCTAATACCTCCGGTGCGTCGACTTGGACGACTCCGTCCGCATAAAGTTTGTGCATGAGGTCTCGGCGCCCATCCACCTTGGGGTTCGCAAGCTCCACGCGAACTTGGGTTGAGCGGGTGGCTTCATCAAAGTTCGGATCGATGAAATTGATAGTCCCTACAAATGATTTGTTCGGTTGCGATGGAGTGGTAACCGTGATGGTTTGTCCGGTTTTAATCCAAGGAATGTCCTGCTCGTAGGCACGAAACATGAACCACATGGTTGAAAAATCCGCGATTTCAAACAGAGGCTGTCCCGCGCTGACATATTGCCCCTCATAGATATTTTGCCGAACCACTGTCCCGCCGATTGGCGAGAGAATGGGAGAGTTGAGTGCATTGAGTGGCTTCGTTGCAATTCCTTCAATCTGTTCGGGAGTGAGTCCTAGTTGCCGCAGGCGAAGGCCTGCATTGGCGCGGAGAACACCGCCGAGCTGACCATATTCGCGCTCGGCCTGAAGTAGAGTGGGACTATAAAAATCAGCAAGTGGCTGCCCCGCTTCTACTTCGGCACCTGGGTGATTGACATGCAGACGATCAATCCGCCCATCGACGTAAGCAGCAAGAACTCGATGGCGTGTTGCGTCGTCGTCGATGGTGCCGGCAACTTGAAGCGATCGAACAAGCGGCTGGACTTTCGCCACATCGGTCTGGAGATTGAGAATCTCGATTTGCTGGTTCGTCAGCGCAACGAAATCACCATCTGCTGTTGAGTCGATGCCTTTTTCGCCTGGATAAACTGGCGTGAGCTCCATCCCGCAAATCGTGCACCGGCCTGGTTTGTCGCTCTTGATCCATGGGTGCATGGCACTTTGATAAAACATGGGTTTCGGACGTGAGGCAGCCTCAGGCTCATGATGATAGAAACGCAATGCCCACCATGTGGTTAAAACTGCTAAGAATATGGTGATGAGATAGATTGAGGATTTTTTCATGGCCGTTCTGGTACGAGGTTATTGAGTTCTTCGAGCGCGGCCCATTGCATCGCAATAAACCGTCGGCTTTCGAGTTGGGTGAAAAGCAAGTTTTTACGAGTGACTAGCAGGTCCGAGAGAGAACCCTTTGAGCTGATCCAGCGCGCTTCTTCCGCTTGAGACGCTTGGAGTTCGCGTTGATAGATTTCGCCAGCGTATGCTAGCGCTTGAGCATTGGCATTTGCGACTTGATCCACGGCGGATAGAACCGCGGATGTCACCGCCTTGCGGGTCGCCTCCACCTCCATCGCCGCTGCCTTTTCTCGAAGCTGAGACGCCTCGACGGTTGCGGCTGAGGAATTGCGATTGAAGTAAGGGAGGCTCATTTTAAGACCCAATGTGGCGCTGCGGAAATCACCGCCTGAGTAGACCTCTGCATCGACTGCGACCGAGAGCTGCGGCAGGCGTTCGAGATCGGCTACGCGTGATTCCGCATTTGCGACAGAAACCATTTCCATTGCCGTGCGGACCTTGAGGTTGGCACGAGTGATGCGGGCGATTTCTGCGCGGGCGATCGGAACTGGCGGCGGATTGGTTGATAAACTTAGAGATGGCCATGGTGATTCTAATGAACGGCCGAGATCCAGATTCAATCGTTTCGCCACGCTCTGCCGGGTCCGCTGGGCGGCATCAAACACCTGCTTTTCGCGAGCAAGCTCGGCTTCGAGACGCAGCGCGTTGATGCTATTTCCATCTGGGGCGAGCGCGGCCTGATTGGCATTACCCACCATCGTTACCAGCCAATCGATGAGCTCAGATTGGATTGCGATCGATTCATCGGCCAACGCCAGCTCAATGGCGTCACGCGCGGCAGCAGCCCCGGCTTCTAGGCGCAAGGTTTGCGAGTTGCCGAACTCCGCGCGCTGTGCTGCGGCGGCTTTCGCTTGCTTCGCCATGAAAAGTCCAGGTTTGGGAAGTGCTTGTTCCAAGCCGATGCGGATGTCGCCATCGCTGCGGCGTTTCTCTGATTCCGCAGTCATTAGCGCGAGACCGATCGTTGGGTCGTCCCAGAGGCGAACTGCGCGGGCATCGCTACTTGCCGCTGATGCGCGGAGTGATGCGGCAATAGCCGTTGGATGGTGGGCTACGGCTTCAGCGCGTAGTGAGGTAAGCAATGATCCATCGAGCAGTCGGGATTCCGACGCATGAAGGATGGTGGTGGCGATGGTGAGTCCGATCGATTGGTAAATGATCAATTTCATAAGTCATGTGAGGGATTGGAAGGATTTTCCAAACGCCCAATTCTTGAGGCCTACTTGGCAACTCAAGATGAATGGGCACAATGCACCTGCAAGGGTGCAAACTCAGATGACAAAACAGCAGAATGCCACGGAAAGCGGCACGCCAGTGAATCCCGCTTGGGGCTCGATCTGGGTCGCAGAAAACAGCGCGACTTGAGCGGGAACCGGAGCATCAAAACCGTGCTCATGCGGCACGGGCTCTGGCACCACCCAACCTTTAAAGTCAGCGGATACTGGAACGAGGGGCACAGGTTTCGGGGCCTGCTCGTTTTTCGCAACGCATGGGCAAGACTTCAGATCCTTGCAGCAACTCATCGCCTGCCGATGTCCAGCGCATGGCTCTGGAGCGGTGGCTGCTATGCATGACGGCACTTGGGAAAGCTGCATCACCAGCCCCACCAAAAGCGCGAGAAATGCCTTGAGGTTCATCGTCGCCGTAATCATAAGCTACGATTGGTAGGATTCCAAGATGAATACGCGCGCTGAATCGGATTTGCAGGTAGCTCGGGCCGAAAAAAACCGCCTGCGCTTCCGCACAGACGGTTTTCAAATCGATTTCTCGGAGGGTCTTACTCTCCGGCAACCTCAACCACCGTTTCGGAGGCCTTCTTTGCCTTCTTCGGTGCTGGGGTTTCCTCGGCAGCGACTTCCACTGCTGGAGCCTCCTCACTTGTGGCAGCCTGATCGACCCACTCGATGATGGCCATCGGGGCGGAGTCGCTCATCCGTGCACCAAGCTTGGTGATCCGGCAATATCCGCCTTGGCGGTCCTTCGAAGCGGGTGCCGTTTCGGCGAAAAGCTTCTTCACGGTTTCCTTCTGGCGGAGGAAAGCGATGGCCAAGCGGCGGGAGTGAAGATCATCGCGCTTGGCGAGAGTGATCAACTTTTCCGCGACTGGGCGAAGCGCCTTCGCTTTGCCGAGGGTGGTTTTGATGCGGCCATGCTCAATGAGGCTGCATGCCAAATTGGCAAGCAGTGCTCGGCGGTGCGAGGCGTTGCGTTTAAGTTTTACTGTTTTGCTGCGATGTCTCATCGGGTGCTTCCGTTTCTAGAGTTAAAGGTTAGTCGTCGAGGTTTTGAGCGATCAGATCGGCGAGGCCGACGGGTGCTTCGTCTTCCGCACCGAGGCGTGGTCCACGGGATGCGGCGGATGGTCCGGAGAACAGCGATGGCTCGAAGGTCATGCCAAGGCCAAGGCCGAGTTCAACGAGCTTGTCCTTGATTTCGTTGAGCGATTTCTTGCCGAAGTTGCGGTACTTCAGCATTTCGGCTTCCGACTTCATGGCGAGTTGACCGACCGAAGTGATGTTCGCGTTGTTGAGGCAGTTGGCGGCGCGGACCGAGAGCTCGATCTCGTTGACCGACATGTTGAGCTTGCGCTTGAGGTCTGCGTTTTCTTCGCTGCACTCGGCAGGAGCTTCTTCGAAGTCCACTGCATTTTCGTCGTAATTGACAAAAACGTCGAGGTGGTGACGAAGGATCGCCGAGGCTTGAAGCAATGCGTCTTGAGGCGTGATGCGACCGTCAGTCCAAACATCGAGGATCAGCTTGTCGAAATCAGTCATCTGACCGACACGAGCCGCTTCCACCGAGTATTTCACCCGGGTGACAGGTGAGAAAATCGAATCGATGGCGATGACGCCAATCGGTTGGTCCTTGCGCTTGTTTTCGTCTCCAGTCGAAAATCCGCGACCGACGCGAACTTCGAATTCGCACTCAAACTTCACCTTTTTATCAAGGGTGCAGATCACTTGGTCCTTGTTGACCACGTCGTAGATGTGATCAGGAATGATGTCGCCAGCGGTGACAACTCCTTCTTTTTCAACCTTGATGGTGAGAATCCGTGGGTCCTTTTCGTTGTGGCTGAACTTCACCTTTTTCAGGTTCAACACGATGTCCGTGACATCTTCTACCACGCCAGGAAGGCTGGAGAACTCGTGCTGAACGCCCGCGATGCGGACGGAAGTGATGGATGCGCCTTCCAGAGAGGAAAGAAGCACGCGGCGGAGGGAGTTGCCGATCGTGTGGCCGTATCCGCGCTCGAATGGCTCGGCGGTGAATTGGGCGTAGGTATCGGTCGATGTATCCTCGTTGCGAACGAGGCGGTTAGGGAGCTCGAAACGAGCAAGTTTGACTGCTGACATGTATTTGGTAGGTTGCCGGGTTACCCTCTTGCGGGTGAGAAGCCTGCCGAAACAAACGACTCAGAGGACCGACGGCGTTCTGAAGCGACCCGCGGGGGGCGAATAAATGACGAATTGGCGCTTCTTGCAAAGCATTTTTCGCTGAATTTGACGGAAAACCCGAGATGACCAGTTTAGGGGGCACCACCCATTAGGGTTATTTCGGAAAAAAAACTTGCGGATCTAGCAGTTTGACGGATGCTGTAACTGCTATCCATTAAGCACCTAATATCATGAAATCCAAACGTAATTTGACTCGCTTCACGTACGAAACTGCCGCTTTTGAAGGCTGGCGCCTATGCATCACCCGTGCAGGCACCACGTTCAGCAAGTATTTTTCTGACAAGCAGTACGGCAGCAGCAAGAAATCCTTGGCCGCTGCTGAAAAGGCACTCGCCGAGCTCAAACCCCTGATCGAAGGTTCGAAGCGTATTAAAGAAACCGTCCCAGGGTCCAAAACCCCTAAAGTCCGGTTGGCTCCAAGCACGCTGAAAAAGGCTGAAAAACTTCTTTCGTCCGACAAGGCCTAACTCTTAGGTGCACTCGGGGGTCACTAGTGCCTTGAATCGTCTCATATTCTGTTCATGCCAGCCCCGAAGGCATCTGTCATTCATTGGTTTCGCCGCGACCTCAGAGTCACGGACAACACCGCCCTCAACGGCGCGGCGAAACTCGGGCTGGCCCTCGTGCCCGTCTACATCTTAAGCGATTGGCACGGCTCGCATTCTTGGACGGGGCCAAATCGCCAACATTTTCTTTGCGGCTCGCTCGAGTCTCTGTCCAAAAACCTTGAGGCCTTGGGTGGGCGTCTGATCGTTCGGCAAGGCAAAGCGGTAGAAGAGCTGCGCAAACTGGCGATCGAGGCCCAGGCCGTTGCCATCCATTTCAATGCCGACCCCGACCCCTTCGGCAAAGCGACGGAGCAGGCGGTGAGTCAGTTGTGCCTCGAGCTCGGAATCGAATGTGAAATTTCCGCCGATACGGCGCTTCACGCTCCAGATGAGGTTCTGACCCAAAGCGCGCTACCCTACCGCGTTTACACCCCTTACAGTCGCAATTGGCTCAGCCTGCCCAAGGCATCCCCGCTCGGAAAGCCATCGAGCATCCAGACGCCAGCGCATCTCAAGTCCCTACCGCTTCCGACCGTGGGCACCTGGGGATGGCAGCCGCCATCGGGGCATCCACTGCCTGAACCTGGCGAACGCGCGGCTCGCGACCGCCTGAAACTTGCAGTTCGAGGAAAAATCCAAGCCTATGCCGCCAAACGAGATTTCCCCGCTGAGTGTGGCACCTCGAGAATTTCACAAGACCTCCGGTTCGGATTGATCTCGATCCGCTCGGTCTATGCAGAGGCCATGAAGGCCCGCAGCAAGGCTGATCTTGCGGGCCAGCTCGGAATCGACATCTTCGTCAAGGAGCTCGCGTGGCGCGAATTTTATTTCGCCATTCTTCACCATTTCCCAAACGTGCTCGACGAGGAGTTCAACGCCGACTGGCGTGGGCTGCCTTGGAATCCGCCGGACGAGCGCTTCGAAGCGTGGAAAGAAGGGCGCACCGGGTTCCCGATCGTCGATGCTGGGATGCGCGAGCTCAAGGCCACGGGATTCATGCACAACCGCCTGCGGATGATCACCGCGATGTTTCTAACCAAAGACCTCCACATCGACTGGAAGCTTGGCGAATCATGGTTCATGCAAAATCTAGTCGATGGCGAAATCGCTTCTAATAACGGCGGCTGGCAATGGTCAGCAGGAACCGGTGCCGACGCAGCACCGTATTTTCGGATTCAAAATCCATGGTCGCAAAGCGGTCGCTACGATGCAGATGGGGTCTACATCAAGCGTTGGGTACCCGAGCTCGCGAGGACCCATCCAGCCCGATTCCTCGAAGCGCCCGCCGATGGGCAACCGATCGCCGCTGGTTATCCAATGCCCTGTGTGGATCACAAGACCGAGCGAGACCGCACGCTCGCGATTTTTAAAAAACATCGGGAAAACAAACCTTGATCAAGGCATCGCCTGCTTCATCAAGCTTTCGGCCAAGCCCTTGAGCTCTTCCACCGGGATGGCAAAGCTCTCCGAACGATTGGCTCGTGCGATGTTCATGCCAATGCAGCGACCGTCCAAATCTAACAACGGCCCACCCTGCACCGTCCGGCTTCCGAGGATGTCGTGCTGAAGAACCCGCGGAAACCCACTTCGCCGTGGTGAAAAATCACCGCTCATCTGGTCATTGCGATCCACCTGGTCCGTGTACAATTCCGCGCGGGCGGCCAATCGAACATCAACCGATACCTCCTCGCCCTTTCGGCGAAGCAGCAAATGAACAAGGTTACCTGCCTTGCCATCCTTGAGGGCATCATTCAGTTCAGTCACTTTCTCGATCTTCTTTCCGTCGATTGAGAGGATCACATCGTCTTTCTGCAAGCCAGCCTCCTCCGCGCCGCTCTTGTGCTGCACGGCTTCAACCTGCGGCATTTCGGATTTCACTTTGAGAATCACCCCGAGCGCTGCACCTCCAGATGCAGGGATTTCCCGGCTCTTGGCACTCACGATGCCAGCCAGCAGCCGCCTCGTTGTCCGACTCGTCGCCCCATTCGCCACGACCCATGTCCCCTGCAACACGTCGCTTGTGGGTGCGTAATCGACTGGAATCAAACCCTTTGATTCGATCTTCAAAAGCACCACATCCCAAACCAAGTCCTCCGCCAACACCTTTACCTCTTGGTAATGGGTTTGATCTACTGTCACCGCCAAGCCGCCCGATTTCGGCAGCTCGCTCGCTTTTGTTAGAATATAGCCATCGGGGGAAATCACCACGCCATATCCGGTTTCTTTTCGCCCATCGAGAATGACCGCGCTCGAATGCTGCAACACTTGTCGCTGTGCCTCAAATGCGGCCACGACCGCGCTTCCGGTGGTCCGGTAGCTCGATTCCAAGCTTTGCTGCCCCTTCACGGTACCGAGCAACCCAGCAAAGGTGATGATCCAAATCCTGTTAACGTTCACCGAGGTTGAAGGTAAAAGTTTTCGGCTTCCCGCCACGCTGTATTTCAAAAATGATTTCATCGCCTGCAGACATCTCCTTAAGCAAATCTTGCATCTGCTCACGGGTTTCAAGAGCCACGTGGTTCAACTTCAATAGAACATCACGCTCGCGAATTCCTGCTACCTCTGCGGGACTTCGATGACCCACCTTGGTCACACTCAAGCCACCCTTGGGCCGCGCCTCAGTTGCAAGGCCCAGAAAGCCATTCCCTTTCACCGGCTTCTCCGCGTACGGACCCTCACCAATGAACTCCGCAGCCAACATTCCATCCCAGTGGTCGATGAACGCTGCGATCGGCACATGCATGTTCACTTGCATCTGCGCCCCGACCCTTGAATGAATCGCTATTAGATTTCCTGCTAGATTAAATAATGGCCCGCCCGAGTCCCCTCCGATCACCATGCAGTCCGATTGAAAAGTCGAGTCAGCGATGCGGACCAACCGACCTAACCGAACCACCGATCCTCGTTCTTGATCGAATCCCCCAGAATGCCCCAAAGCAAACACCCAGTCACCAAGCCGCGTGCTAGCGTCGCGATCGATTTCCGCAAACGGATAGGTTCCCTTTTCCGTGATTCGCACCATGGCCGCATCCCTGTCCGCGACCAAGCCCAGCGTTTCGGCCGCCAACCGTGTCCCATCCTCAAGCACCACCGTAACATTCTGCTTCACCCCAGTTGCAACGTGAGCAGCCGTCAAAACCAGCCCATCGGGCGAAACGATCACCCCGCTGCCCGACCCACCTTTGATCTCAATGCACACCGCAGCCGCGCGCGCTCTTGGCAATGACGTGCGCACCGCATTCTGGATCGCCTCAAGATCTTGTCGATTT
Organism: Akkermansiaceae bacterium; assembly: GCA_903837825.1. Taxonomy (GTDB): domain Bacteria; phylum Verrucomicrobiota; class Verrucomicrobiia; order Verrucomicrobiales; family Akkermansiaceae; genus Luteolibacter. The sequence goes on from CAILVZ010000162.1 coordinate 23,151, forward strand.
ACAGGAGCCTTTTGGTCATTCACCGCAAGTCGTTCATTTGCCGCCACACTCCAGCAACCAAACAACAGCAGCAGTGAAAAAATCCGTGTGTACCTCATAGCTTGCTGAGGCTAAAGGCTACGCGCATTCGACATCTCGTGCAACTCATGGATGCGCCCGCTTGCGAAATAGTCCGATCCATTCCCTGCCTTCACGTCCTGGGTAGGCTGCGCGAGGCACCCACGCATCGACTCGATCAAACCACGGAGCGAACCACTCGTCCAACTCATCAATCGTCACGGGGAATGGTGGCCCACATGCCTCTTCCCCTGGATCAAAGGGTGTTAGAAAAAACACCCCTGCAAGCAATCCTCCATCGGTTAGACAACCTGCTGCTGCCTCAGCATATTTCGGCCGTTCGCTCGGATCGATTGCACAAAAACACGTATGCTCCCAAAGCGCGGAGAATTTCCTCTCGCCCCACCACTTGGGGTCGAGAAAATCGCCTAGCTCGTAGGCTTCGTCTGATGCTTGCGCCCATTTTCTCGCGCGCTCGATCGCGGATGGCGCAAGATCCAATCCCACGATGGAAATGCCGAGCCGGGCGAGCGCCCGCACGTCATGGCCTAGCCCGCAACCAGGCACAAGGACTGGACCACTCCCCCATGCATCAGCCTGAAGCCGATCGAGCAATTCTAGCAGCGGCGGTGACGCTCGCCCTTTTTCCCATGGCGTGTCGGCACTCTGATAGCGCATTTCCCAATCGGTCATGCGGCAATGTGGTCGATCATGCCCCTTGGTGCAAGCGATCCGCGTGGACCTTTTTTTTGCAGCAGCATCGTCCTGCTGCTTGGCTGCTACCGTCATGGGATTTAGCCCAACACGCAGTCACAGATCCACCATGTTTCTCCTTGGAATCCAGCAAATCCCACGCAAGCATCTCCCCGATGCCAGAACTTGTCCGGGTTGAACCGATTGCTTTGATGCCAACCCAAGCTGGGTGTGCAGTCTTCTTGGGAGACGGAGCAAAATCGATCTTGTTTTACATCGATCCTGCGGTGGGCGCATCGATCAATGCTTCGCTAGGTCAGCAACTTCCACCCCGCCCGCTCACGCACGATTTGTTTCTTATGACGCTAGAAACCTTTGGCGCCAAGGTCACTCGCGCCGTCTTGGTCCGAATGGAGCAAGAGATTTACTATGCCCGCCTCTTTGTGGAGGCCGAGAATGAAATCATGGAACGAAAGATCGTCGAAATCGATGCGCGCCCGTCGGATTGCTTGGCGCTGACGGTCCGCTGCGGTGCCCCATTTTATGTGGTGAAATCGCTCTGGGATACCCTAGAAGACATGACGGGCGTTCTCGCCGACATGAAAGCCCATGCCAGCTCCGGCGACGAGAGCCCACCCGATTCACCATTTGTCTAAAGTTTGAGCAATCGCACCTTGCCGCAAATCAAATCAGATTTAAAATCGAAATCACATGTCACAAGTCCTCACTCCAAGCTCCCTGCCTGACTACTTCCGCGAGGAGATTCTACTCCATCCAGAAAATCGACAATTCCCGGCATTTAGCCTTTCCAAGCTTCTTGGCACAGTCTTTGACCCAACTGATGGCTGCAGGGTCTGCATTCTCATTGATTTTGATCAGCCGGAGGCTCTCATCAAGGACTTCGCGTTCCTCAATCACGATGGCTTCCCCGTTCAGAAAAATGCCTACAAGCATTTCTATCAAGGCCTCAAGGCAGGCGTGCTCGACGAGCTTGGCATGACAGGCGGCGAATTGTTTGCCTACCGCTGCACCTACGGCTCGAATCTTGATCTAGCAGATGATGTTTGGGACACCCAAGGCAGGCACCTCTCACTGGATGCTGACATCTATCCAAACTACGATTTAATCCTGTGCATTTCGACTTACTCCGCCACCGCGCCCCTAACCGCGAAATGCAAACACTACGGCTTCCGCGGCGCGACCCTTCATGGCCTGAACGACGTGATCCTGAACTCGGGGCTCGCCGTCGACTACCATGAAGTCTCTGCCGATGCCGAACGCCTGCGCCTCGCCCTCACCAAAGCAGACGCGATTGAAATCGACTTCGCCCTGGAAGATGGACGCGTCCTCACCGCTTGGCTCGGACTCGATGGTCAAGAGGCACAAAAATCGCACGGGCTTTGTCTCGGAAAATCCCCCGACATCGCGAACTTGCCGGCAGGTGAGGTGTATTTCGTGCCAGTGGACGCCCACGGGCAATTCCCGATGAAATATGAAGATGGAACTCTTGGTGTCTTGGAAGTCAAAGACCGCTGCATCGTCCATTCGACCCTCATCGAAGGAAACCAGGCCACAATCGATGCGCACAACGCACGCTTAGCCGACGACCCGATGACCGGCACGCTCGGAGAGCTTGGATTTGGCACGCAGGTGCTGCCCGTTTCAGGCGCTGACATTCAAGACGAGAAGGTGCTCGGAACATGCCATCTTGCGACAGGCCGTGACGACCATCTCGGCGGTGACATTCTGCCGAGCATGTTTAAAAAACACGAAAACTCGACGCACGACGACATCCTCTTTGCTCCGCACAAGACCCCGAATTTCAACATCAGCCAGGTCCGGATGAAACGTGGAACCCAAAGCGAGGTGATCATTGAGAATTTCCGGCCTGCGCGCTATCTGATCGATGCGTTGGCGGCCGATCGTTGAAATTTCCGGAAATATCCGCGACAAGCAGTCCGTAATCCTTGGGTAGCAAGATCCGCGCCATGGTGGATCTTGCATTCTCGATCCGCAATCACCCAACCTCTTCCAAACCGGCATCAATGAAGATCGCATCCACCCTATCGCTTGCCCTTGCGGCTGGAACCCTTGTTTCGGCTGCTGAGCAACCCATGTTTCGCTCCCTTTTTAATGGCAAAGATCTAACGGGTTGGGTGGGAGATGGTTACACCGTCGAAAATGACACCATTGTTTGTACCCCTGAAGGCAAAAACCTGGTGACTCAAGAGGTCTTCTGCAACTACGTCCTTGAATTTGATTTCAAACTCCCACCCGGCGGAAACAACGGGCTTGGGATCCACTATCCCGGCACTGGCGATGGTGCCTACACTGGGATGGAACTTCAGATTCTCGATAACACCGACCCGCAATACAAAGACATCAAGGACTACCAATACCACGGATCGCTTTACACCATGGCACCCGCGAAGAGGACCGGATTGAAGCCAGTCGGTGAATGGAACCATGAGCGAGTGACGGTGTTAGATTCATCGGTGACCGTGGTGTTGAATGGCGAGACCATCCTTGAGGCAAACCTCGCCGAACTCAGCGCCACACATCCAAAACACGAAGGCGTGAAACGTCGGGCCGGTCAAATCGGTTGGTTAGGCCATGGTGACCGCGTCGCCTTCCGCAACATCGAAATCGCTGAAACAGCGCCCTTGCCAAAGCCCGACAGTTCGGTAGCGACAGGATTTACCTCGCTATTCAATGGCAAGAATCTCGACGGCTGGAAACATGGCAACAGCGCTGAATGGACGGTCGTCAATGGAATCCTCAAGCACAGCGGGAAGGCAAGAACCCCATCCGATCTCTGGACGGACAAAGAATATGGAGACTGCACTATCTTCTTCGATTGGCGCTGGAGCGGTCGTGGCCCTACCCGATCGCGGCCCAACGTGCTACCCGATGGCTCCGAGAACGGCCAAAGCGACATCGAAGAACTCGACAGCGGAATCTACCTTCGCGGCAGCAGCAAAAGCCAAGTCAACCTCTGGAACTGGACTGTCGGCTCCGGAGAAATTTACGGCTACCGCACCGACCCATCGATGCCTCCAGCGGTTTGCGCTGGCGCGACACCCAAGTCCAAGGCCGACCGCCCCGTCGGCGAATGGAATCATACTTCGATCACGCTCAAAGGTGACCGCATCAGCGTAACACTCAACGGTGCGCCCGTCATTGAGAACGCCCAACTGCCGAACATCCCCGCACGTGGCGCCATCGGCCTCCAGCATCATGGGTCCCGGATCGATTTCGCGAATATCGCGATCAAAGCCGATTGAATCCTACCCGATTTGGCCTGCTAGAAAACCCGCAGTGCCCGAATCATTCACGAATCGCCTTTAGCCTTGCGAAACCCGGGCGTCGCGAGGATCTCGATGTAAACCGAGGCGCATTCACTTGCGGCAGCCTGATCAATCGCTGCGGTCAGTTCTTCCACGTGCTTGGGTTCAGGCTCCCCATCGCCCATGCCGATTTTGCACTGAAAATCCCAGAAATCTACCCCTTCCGGTAGCGTCTTTTTCCGCTCCCGTTTGAGGTATTTTCGCACATCATTTTTGATCTGCTCGATCACCCGAGCAGGTTGGTGATTGGGCGCGCTGAATGGAAATTGCTTTTTCATGCCACCCGCTTGTGTCCGGCTGTCACGGGTTTGTCTAGGAGATAACCTCGCGATCGCCCACCGCGACAGCGGATGCCGCCCCTGAATCCATCGATTTTGTGGGCTACACTAACTCGGGATCGGCTCCCACCATGCCAACCAAACTTGCGCGATAGGCCGCTGAACTCACCTGATCCAAGGTCGACTTCGCTTCCTGAATCCGATCTTGGATCCTCAACCGCTTAAGTTGACCTTGATAGTTTGGTTTCATGAGGAAGCTCTCCAGATAAGCCACGTGGCGTTTCCACAGCGCTTGATCCACCTTGACCTTTGCATCGAGCCGCGCCTGGTACCAGCTCGACTCCACCAGCGATTCACGAGTAAACAACCCGCGGATTTCAGGGTCCGTGATCGTTTTGCCCTCGTAATTTCCATAGGCCATGATGTGCAACAACACCTTAAGCGGAGGGCATGCTGCTTCGATACTCCCGTCGAGGAAATAGTTGAGCGCCACACTGCGCTGAGTCCCAATGATATTGTCCAACCCGTCGATGAAGTCTTCCATCGATTGCAGCTCCGGACGAAGCATATCCTCACTGAAGAGCGTATCCGCTGCTGAGAAAATCCGTCCAAAGAACGTGGCCACGAAGCTTTCCGTGATCCGATACCCAAGGCGGCTCGCTTCGATCAACTTTCCTTCATACTCAAAATCCTCAATTTTCTCAAGGTAGCCTTTCTCGATGAGGTAAGAAGGTTCACGCTCCGGGATGAACATGCGCGACCAAACTTCTGGGACGAGCAAGCTGATGTCATGATCAACTCGGTACTTCCGCCCAATGTGTCCAGCGGCCGTCGTGAACCCATGGTAATTTGTCAGCAAAAAGGAAACCAGCGCTGCGTTGAGATCATGAATCGGAAGGATCGCATTGAACGGGCCTTTGGTGAGAGCGCCTTCGCTGCCAGCCCCAGTGGTCGATGGGCTTTTACCGGTGAGTGACGCGATGAAATCCATGAAGAGCTCAGGCAGCTCCTGGTAATGGATCGGGTTGTACACCGCGAGCGCACGGATCCCTGCAGCCTCGTCCGGTGGGTTGTTGCGCCGTCCCGCAAGAACCGAGTTCACGGGCATCGGCACCGGAGCATCTAGCGCAAGTCGGCGATAGAATCGCGCTCCCAGTCCGGCCAAATACAACGAGCGAGGATCCTCAAGGTCCGGACGATTTTGCAAGTAGCGAGGATTTTTCGTTGGCTTGCCATCGACGATCCGCGGCTGATGCGAACTCACAACATAATCTGAGCTACCAGACTCCACGAATGTCGAAAGCATCTTGCGAAGCGGCGAGCTAAATTGCTCAAAGCGAATGGCATCTTTCACCATCGTCCCAGCATCATCGCGGGAAATCGGCTCGTAGTTTGAGAAAAACAACCCGCCTTGGCTGAAGTCATGCTCCGTGTGCTTGTCGTAGCCACGGACGATCGCATCATCAGGGCGTTGGAATAACCGATACTCGCAGTTCTTGATGAATTTGAGCGATGGATTGCGAACATCAGGGTGGAGCCCCGAAACCGCATCATGAGGCACGACCATCGACGCGCTGATATCATCTTCCGTTTGAATTTTTTTGGCCGGAGCGAAATCCTTACGGATGCTGAAGGTCCGCCATGTCCCATCTTCCGTGAAGCCAACACGGAGGTATTGGGTGATTAAGCGCTGGCGGCGATAGATCAACTGCCGACCTGGCTGGCCATTGATGAGGTCGACCGTGAAGCGATTGCGCCAGTCCTCACCCCACGATTCCTTGTGGAACCGCTTAATGATGAACACAAGGTCGCGGACCGAGCTTCCAATTGTCCCAAGCCATTGATTGTACTCATCCGTGTAGGCAGGATTTGGCGTAAGCAGGCGAACCACCGAGCCGAGTGAGCGCTCATGACTGAGCAAGGGCCGACCCGATTTCGCCGATCCACTAGAACCACGGTAACGACCAGAGAAATTATGGTTGATGATATCCCACGCGGCATCCAAATCACGCTTGAGGTCGTGGACCAAAACCGCCGCAGTGATCATCGCGTCGGATAGAGACTTCGAAATCTCAGACTTTCCGCCCCCAGAAACCGTGCAGGGCTTGTGGCAGAATGTCCCCTCGGCAGCCGTGCCGATCAAACGCCACCGCTGTCCGGCATTCGGCCTCATCATTTCTACCTTGTACCCAGATGGCAGGACGTAAGTGATGCCTGGCTGCAATGAAACTTTTTGCTCACCACCCGCATTCGTCCATGTCAACAACTGGTGATGAAGGTCGATGTGAACGTCCTCTGGCACGTAGTGGATGTTAGAAAAAATCTTATCGATGCCGTAGCCTTCAGGCTGGAGAGCGAAAATATCACCATAGCGGCTGATGATTTCCGAAAACTTGTGATCGACCGGGCGTGAGTAACCACTGAGTGAAAAGTCCTCACCCAAATCAAAGCTCGGGAAGGCGATCGCGCCGCCCGCGTGCTCTTCTTCTGCATTGCCAAAAAGATTCGCTGCATAGCTGAGCTGAGTCTTTACCTCTTTTTTGCAGTAGCCGTAGTAGTTGTCGGCGATGATCGTGACGATGATCCCGCGCTTGTCACGGCAGGTGATTTTGAAGGCACTGCCGTCGTTGTAGAGTTCATCTGGCGAAGCCCAACACATGCCGTCGCGCCTCTGGCGTTCCGTGGCATCCGCAACGTTCGGCAGCCCAAGGTCCTTTTTTTTCAACGTGACCAAGTGAGGTGCGAGGATCACGCAGCCGGTGTGGCCGGACCAATGTTCGGAATCAAGACGAGCATCGTTGTCCGGCAAATAGGGGTCACCGGCATTGCCGAAAATGCTTTCGACGAAGTCCAGATTGCTTACCAAATTTCCTGGTGCGAAAAAGCGAGTCTCCATCGACTTCTCAGGTGAGACACCCGGCACTTCCGGGGTCAACACCGGACGGAGAAGCAGCGAGACAAAGACCTTCGCAGGCTCATCGCTCGTTCCCGTGAATGGCAGCGTCATAATGTCCGAAGGCGGGACCAGCGCCTGCTTCAACAGACGGGCAAAGGTGACCTTCGGCACCGATTTTTTGTCTGCGGCAACGGGCAGTCCGCCGTCAGCTACGTGAAAGACGCCCTCGGTCGTCCGACGGTCACTCGCTGGGTTGTGACACACCCCTTGGTGGACCCGATAAGAACTCAAGATGGAGGACTTGAACTCATCCTTGTCCGGCGGCAGCGAAAGCATCCGAGCAATCCCGTGGCGCTCCATGATCAATGGGCTGGTAGGTAGCAATGGACCAGAATCTGGGAAAACCTCCACCATGATTTCACTGCCCAAATAATCGCGCAGGAACGCGTCGATCGAAGCATCTGCCGGGCAAAGATAATCCGAAAGCAGCCGCGACTTCTCTTGGAAATTTGCAATCAATGAACGGCCTAAATCGAGAAACGGATAATCCGTCTCATCGCCAACGATGGCGTAGCCACGGGCCGCTAGCTTCAGGTTGACGAACTCGCGCAGCCGATTTTCCTCCGCGGGTGAAGCGAGAGCAGGACCATTTTCTGTGAAGCCGATTTTGTCTTTGAGATTTGGCATGGTGGAGTTGCGGGCGAATGATGAATTTCAACGCACAATAAGCAAGCTCTGGGCCATAAACGCCCGAAATCGTCATGGAGATCCACGAAATCAGCGGATTTTGAACTCATGGAGGATGGCTGAAGGGCTCACCCACCCGAAATCCACTACGAACCCTACCATTCGCAGAGGGACTCCAAATACGCCGCCGATCCATCACGAAGCCAGCCGTCTAGCTGCGACGGATCCTTGAGTTGCTGGCCGCGCTGGCGAGGAACTGCGATGTATTTCGTCTGGATCGACGAGAGCTTACTCATGTCCACCCACAATTTTTCAAACTGGCAGACTGGGAAAACATCCTCCTGCCCGTGGCCCCAACGCTTCTTGACCTCCTTGAGGGTGATGTAAGTGGGCATCCGAGCCGCAAGGGCACGAATGGCAGTGTTCACTTTTTCCGCATCCCCAAGATCGGAGCGGTTGAGCTGAAAGGCCTCAAGCAATGCATCGATCTGGATCCAGCACGTGTTGCTGTTGTAATACGAAAGGTTGAATTCGTCCTCCTCACGCGGCATCGCAAGACCTTCGACCAATTGCGGTTGGCCATTCACCCGAGCCAAACCGCCTCCCCGATCCTCCAGTCGGCGCGTGATCACCTCAAAACTGAGGCCCGCCCGACTTTCAAGGTGGTGACCTAACAACGCAGGATCCACGTTCATGCCAACCGTGTCGATGTTATGAAGCACCAGCGTCTGGAGTTGCGGCCTTTGATCTAACAGATTTTTCAGAACTCCATTCCTGAAAAGATTTGGGATCTCATACCAGTGCCCAACCGGATGAAGGCACTGAAGCGGCAAGTTATCGGTGTAGTCAGATGCCTCGCCGGTGGATTCCGCCCACTGAATCAGCGCGCTACGGAGCGATTCACGGACCTTTTGCTGCTGCACATCCAGAACCTGCTGAGGCATTTCCTCCCATGCAAAGCGAAGATCGCGCACGGTTGGCACCATGCGCAGTCCAATCGCTTTTCCTTGGGAAAGATAAAGCGGCCCCTCGTAATGATAGTTGCCATAGTGACTCAAAAACCGCTCGGTCGGATCATGAGAAAAATGACTAGTGGTGAAAATGTGTGGCAACGAAACACCCGAATCCCTGCTGGTCTTACGGCTCTTCGCGAGATGGGTTTCAATAAACGAGCGGTGACGCCCACCCAATTTACAAAATGGATGCAATGCCTTAACGACACCTGCACCTTGAGTCCAGCGCGACCCCGCGCCCGCAGCAAGAGTCACCACCGCGACCTCGCCGTTGCGCAAGGCGGAAACACCGATTTCCCGAGTAGCCGCAGAAATATCGGCATATTGTGTTAGATCAGATGCCTCAACATCTTCAATCAACGAGCTCACTGGCAACCGGTTCTGTGCGAGACCGATCCGGCCCGCCCGGAGATCCTCGCGGATCTGCTCGTGGGCCGTGCGATCAAAGCCAATCTGCTGCAGCAATTCTGTTAGAGAATGTCCAACCTGCCCACCCGCTTGGCTGCGCGGGAAAATGGAATCAAAAAGGGTGTGGACCATGCCGTGAAGTTCGGGGTGGTCTCGGCAGGCCGACGCAAAGTGATCCAACTCGACAAGACGCAATGGCGAAAGCTCGTGGCGGCCTTTCCGCAAAAGCTGCGGGACGATGAAACTGTAATAGCCGGACGGCATCAGTGCATCCTTGCCCGCTAGCAAATCCGCCCATGTGCCACGTTCGTTGATCGCAAAATCATAGACCACTGGATCCATGGCAAATGGCAGCGCACTGGCTAGCACCTCCTTGGCCTCGGTCATGATCGCCTGAAGTCGGACTTGGCCTTCGGCCTTTCGATCTGGAGCAAAAATAAAACCCATCCCGCCGCCAGCCATCCCGCCTAACATCCAGAACCCCCAGAAATCTGCACCAAACTCCGCACTGATTCTTTCGATCAGCGTTTCGGTATAGAGATTGCTCGCCCAAGGAATGATCGTCTGGATCGGCTCACGAAAATTCTCAGTGGTGGCAGCTCCGATCGTCGGAATGTCACCCGTCTTGAGCGCTTGGAGAATTTTTTCAAGCACCCCGTGGGTTTGCTTGCGCGCGATCCACTCAGGCCCGCTGCGTAGCAAGTATTTTTCCGTCACCATCTCAAGGATCGGCCCGACATTCTGAGCCATCCCCCCATGGACGAGCACGAGCGATTCCTGCAACTTACGGCGCGAATCGGCCGACACGTCGTCCAGATCTAACACCTTGTGCGTTGGCATCAACCTCCCACGAGAAATGCCATACTCTGGATCACCTTCTTGAGCATGCGTCCCTTGGATCAATTTCATCCCAGGCCAGACACCGCCCGAGTCCTGCCACCCTCCGCCAGAACCGCCGAGCCATTCGCCTAACAGCGCCCGAGCGAGCACGATCCGACGCTCATCTTCCTGCAAGGGCCCAGTCAGCGAACTCGCCTGACCCGTCGCACGCATGCAGACCCCAATGAGGGCGGCGAGGAGATTCGTCGACACCGCAAGACGCGATCCTTTGGGGATGTTGTTCACGTTGGAGACCAGCTCGATTCCTTTGCCTTGGCCAACCATCCGCCCTAACAGATCGGCAAGGCTCTGCCCGGATCCCTCGATCCCAGGCGGGACAAGTCCGCTGGCGATCACTGCAGCTTTGAGCAAGCCAAGGTGGTCTTTGGCAAAATCGAAGACTTCGTTAAGGCTAGAAATTTCCGCACTGCATCCGAGATCAACACTGGTGAGGCGCAAAACGGGTTCCTCAATGATCCTGAAGCTTGCTTCGACTGGAGGGCTGGGAAACTTTCCATGCCCATGGATGGCGAGATCGATCGAGATGTTCAACACCCTCGCACCCTCGGGGTAATCCATTCCGAGGAAAAATATGTCGCTCCATCCACAATGGGTAAGATCCATGCGAACGGGCGTGCGTTCACGGAGAATCGGATAGACCCCGGTGGCAGGGTCACACTTGGTCAGCTCTGGCCGAATGCGAAGCGGCTGATCCGCTGGGTGTCCCATGCGAAACATCCACTGATTCCCTCTCACACTGCGAACACTGCGGCGCACTTGATCCGCTAGAGTCTGAAAGGCAAGACGCTGATAGACTGAGGCAAGCGCACTGGAAATCCCATCGCTGGCCCCCTCACTCCGCTGCGTTTGAAGGAAAACGTCGATCGCCTCCTCAAAGCGCCGACCAAGAAGATTTTCGTAACCTTTGAAAGGAATCGCCCCTGGCTTTCCATTCGATTTCACCTGCTCAAGTCGCAACGGAAGATGAAAACGGTAAATCGAGTAGAGAAACAACAATGCCCTCACCCGGTGGTAAAGGTTTTCGCTCGTGCGGCGGAATGCTTCAAGTGCATCGGCCTCGGCGAGAAGCTCATCGGCGGTCAAATTTTCGCAAGCGAGATCCAACGACTGGTCGCGCACGTCATCGCTCGGTGAGGTAATGAGGGTCAGCAGGGCCATGATCCAAGTCCGTTAAGCATGAGACCGTGCGAGAAGCTCGACGATGTTAGAAAGCACCTCGTCGCGATCTTTTCCCGCGAGACCCAAGGCGAGTTGCGCGGAGAATAACCCGTAATGCAGGCCGATGTCATGGCGGCGGCCTTTGAGTTCGTGAGCCAGATAGCGCTCGCTGCGGGCAATTTCGGCGAGGGCGCATGAAAGATCCGCACGTCCGTCGGTCAATTGGCGGCCAAGGATTTTCATCACCGCTGCGGTGAGAACGTGAAGTCCAAAAAAACAAAGGTAATTGCCAGCACGCAGGCCAGGAACGATGAGTTTCTGTTCGGCCTCAGTGGGGGTTGGCTTCTCGACGACCTTTTCAACTTGATAGAGCAGATCGCTCCCAGCGATCCGATACCCTCCGACTGCGCCATAGAGCGGCAGCTTGCTTTCGTGGGTAGCCTGCACCGCAGAAACGGCGCAGTTCTCGGCCGCTGCAGATTCGAGAAGCTGAGCGACGCAAGACGCCTCCACTTGGCTCAGATAAAGGTGGTCGCCCACCATCAGGAGAAATGGATCTTCTCCCGTAAAGTCGGCGGCACAATGAACGGCATGGCCGTAGCCAAGCGCATCCGGTTGAGCAATAAAGCACATATGGCTGGCGAATAACCCAGCGGCGGCGGCGTAAACCTCCTCGTCCCCTGGGCAGACAATCACCGCAATTTCCTCGATTCCCGCGGCAATAATTTCGCCCGCAAGAATGGCCAAGACGGATTTTGAATTCCCATCGCGATCGACCAAGGTCTGAAGAGGCAGGGTACGCTGAGACTTCCCAGCAGCGGTGATGACGGCTTTTCTGACTTTCACTCCTCCAATTCTGCCAAACCCATGGATCATGGCAACCCTTGAGAATGCCACATGGAGCTTTTCTCTAAATTTCCGTGCCTTGTCGAAATGTTGGTGATTCCAAACCACCCAAATGTCAGGGCGTGCTCCATCAGCTGAGGACAAAGATCGCGTCACCTAACGACCGTATACCACCCTGCGGCAATCCTCGATCAAGCCGTTTTGCCATCGGCCTTCGGCTTTCGGAACTTGGGCTCCTTAACCGGCTCGACTGGGATCATTTTTTCAATGTCTTCCATCGGCACCCAGCCGCGGGTTTTGCTGGCAAAAGCAACATATGCCCAGCGACCGGACTCCCGAATGATCTCACAAAGCGAACCCGGTGGCGCATCGATCACCTCCGGCGAGGTGCGCGCGGCGTCCGTGTGCAAGGCCGCCCGATCTGCGACCACCACGGCTTGACGCTGGAGTGGCGCAAACTCGGCATCGTTTGGATAGCTGCGCCAGCCAATGGCTCCGATCAGAACAAGCATGGGAGCGATCACCAAGGCGCCAAGTGCCATGATGCGTAAGCGAGAACTGCGGCATGTCGCAGGGAAAACCAATAACGCAATCACAACCGACCAAACCCCGACCCAGCAAGTGGCTTGCCATGCTGACAATGAGAACCCGGTGATGGCATGTTGAAAGTCCGACCGATGAACCACGATGGATCCATGCTTGCGTTCGAGGAAGCGGAGATTCTGGCGGGCTTCATGATGGCTGGGATCTCGGACAAGTGCTCGGCGGTAGTAGAGCGAAGCTTGGCCTGGTGCGTCGAAACGATAACAGGCGTTGCCGATGTTGTAGAGGGCATCTGCGGAAAGCTTGTCGTACTCGCCAGCATGAAACCAAAGGCTCACCGCTTCCTCGTACTTGGCCGCATCGTAGGCTTCAACGGCACGCTCGGAGAGATCCGCCGCGTGCGCAAGGTTCGCTGAACCCAGCGCGCCAATCACGAGGCACCCGAGCGCCGCTCGACGCAACAATTTCACGATTTGCCGGCGGCGCTCTGCTGCAAGCACCACCATCGATGGATCGGCACGAAAACAAACCTCATCTCGCTCGGCGAGAACCGCTTTCACCTCGGGGCCGGCATCATTTCCAAGTCGGAGCTCGATGAAGGCGCCAGCCGCTTTGAGAAATGCTGCCCCATCGGCAGAGCTGGCATTTTCAAGTTCACGAAGCTCCCGCTCCCTCGCAGTGCGCAGTGGATCTTTTCCTAACAGACGATTCGATCGATTCCAAAAAGCCTTGGCGATCAATCCGAGTGCGATCAGCGCGCCCACGAGGTGACCTGACCAGATGCCACCGCTAGGATTCGCGGGCATGATGAGTGGACCTGAGCGAACGATGCCAAGGATATCCGTCATCTTTTCAATCGGAACAGGCTGAGGCTGAACGGCCACAGAAGGTGCCGCGCTTGCTACCCCTGGTTGCATTTTTAACGCAATGGGCTCGGTGCTAACCGTCCGGTACGCTCCATCCCTCGGATCAAAGAATACGAATCGGAAGGGCGGGATTTCCGACTTCATCTCTAAGGGGCGGATCGATTGATGGAATACCACACTGCCGGAAATTTGTCGGCGCTCATCCCCACGCTGATCGTTTGTGGTTCCATAGACCTTCCAACCCGTCGCATCCTGAAGGGTCGGCGGGCGAAGCGTATCCAAATTTCCCCTCCCGCTCACGACCAGATCCACAGATACCGGATCACCCTCTTGGAGATCCGTAATGGCCGCGTGTGCCGTCACCTTGAAACTGCCCACCGCATTATCGAATCCATCGGGAGCCCCCTCAGGAAGAGGCGCAGCCTCCATCACCAACTTGGGAACCTGAAGGTACACTTCTGCGTTCACCTGGCGAGGGAACGGATCCATGACCACTTCTCGGGTGGTCAGCCGGATCTTCGCGGGGCCGATTCCAATGGCTCCTGTGCGGGTTGGGGTGATCGTGCTGGGATACGCCACCGACACATAGCGGCTTCCTAACAAATTGATTCGACTCCGCATCAACGACGGCTGAAACCGCCATGCGGTCACCCCATCGCGCTCAAAGTCTGGAATCCCCCAGTCCTCAACGATCAACTCCTCTGGGACAAAAACCTTAATGTCGGTTGGCACCGTTTCATTTTCAAAAGGCTTATCCTTCATGGCCTTGAAGAAACTTGCGTAGCGAATGGTTTTACCACTGGCCTGCACCTCCGACCACTGAAGTTCGTCAGGATTAAAAACCTGGAAGTCCAAGGCTTCCGTTAGAGATTTGCTGCCATTGACCGAGACCTCAATCGGACCAATCACGTAATTGCCAATCTCATAGCTCGAAACGATGTATTCAAAAATGAATTCAAGCTTTCTGCCCGGCAGCATTCTTGCCTGTGGCCCTCTTCCCGATGGCTGGATCATCACATGCTCGACCCGGCCGATCTCCGGGATGTCATCTGGCTGGCTTCCCACGACCGATACTTCAAGCAATGCCTGCTCGCCACGGGCCAAAAACGAACTCGAAAGTCGGCTCGTAATCTGACCATGAGCAATTTCTGTTAGGAAAAAACAGACAACCAGTGCCTCGGCGGCTTTCATCAAAAATTTGCTAGTTTTCATCGTGTTACCAATCCTTCTCGGGGTCTTTGAACTCACGCTGGCCTGGAGTAATCGGGCCCTTTTCAAGATCCGAATTCTCCTTGAGAATGCGTCGCGCACGTTGTTCGGGCGACTCGTTGGGATCACCATCTCCCTTGTCTTTTTTCTGATCTTTATCCTTCTCCTTGCCTTTGTCTTTCCCCTTGTCTTTAGGGTCCTCGCCATTCTCTTCATCCTTATCGCCTTTTTCGTCTTTTCCTGCGCCTTTCTTCTTACTTTTGTCGCCATTCTTACCCTCATTCGGGTCGCCATCTCCATCTTGAGGTTGGCCCTTCCCGGGTTGGGGCTGTGGCATCGCTTGCTCCGCTTCCTCTTTCTCCTCTTTCAGAAGCTCTTCAAACCGCTTGAGATATTTCAATGCCAACTGGCGGTTTCCACCTGCCAGCGGATCAGCGGGAGCCAGCTTGAGCACCGAATCATAGTGCCTTACCGAATCCGACCAGTTAGTGATCAGCGACTCGATTTTTGAATAACCTGCCGAATCACCTTCATCCGAGGCATCTGACCCGCGCAGCTTGGCAATTGCCTCCTTGGCGATCGTGTCAAAACGATTGAGATCTGGAATGGCCGCGGGCGGCGCTGGGTAAGGCTCGCCAGACAAGCCCTTCCAACCCAATTGAAACAGCGTGTTCGCCATGCCGAGATGGCCACTCGCAAGAACCTGAGGATCCTCAGACGCCAGTGATTGGGTGAATGCCGTCCGAGCTGTTAGAAAATCTTCAACCTGATACGCAGCCGTTGCCTCTCCGAGCCGGTACCGTGCTTGCCGATCGGGTGACCGCGTGTCACCAGCGAGCCGATGGTAAAGATCCCGGGCTTTCTCACCGTCTTTCGACAGCAGGGCCGACTTGGCTTCGGAAGTCCCGCCAGCCTTGGCATCGTGCCATGTTAAAAATCCCGCCCCGATCGCCACCCAAAGACGGATTCCTTTCCAGCGGGTCCCAGCAATGATTGAAAGCGCGAGAAAGAAAATTGAGGGTAACACCAGCCATTGATAATACTCAACAAAAACACTACGCTCGCGCGCATCCATCTGAAAAACGTCGAGGTCCTTGACCACGGATTTGACCAACTCAGTAAGGTCAAGCCCCGACCCTGCCACCGCGTAGCGCCCCTTGGTCTTTTCCGCCAATTCACGCATCACTTCGCCCTGCAATCGACTGATCACTACCTGACCTGAACGATCTAACATTTGGCCGTTTGGAAAACTTGGATTTGGGACAATGCCCCCACTTTCGGTGCCCACCCCGATGGCGATGATGTAGACGCCCGATTGTTCTGCCTCTGCAATCATGGCCTCAAGATCTCCCGTGTGCTTCTCACCATCGCTGAGGATCACCAGCGCGTTGTTTTTTTGACCAGTTTTTTTAAGGGTCTCGGTTGCCAGATGAATTGCTGCTGCGAGGTCTGATCCCCCGAGGGGAGCCCAGGATTCATCGATCTGCTCGACGGTCTCGCGGACCGCACTATGGTCGACGGTGAGCGGTGCATAAGTATGAGCGTCTCCCGCGAATCCAATGAAGCCGAAGCGTTCGTTCGGCATCGCTTCTAGCAGTTCATAAATTACGACCTTCGCTTGGGTTAGCCGATCGGGCTTCACGTCGGCGACCCGCATGCTCTTTGAAATGTCGAGCGCCACCAACACATTACGACCCAAGGTTTTTTCCGTCTTAATCCCAGCATCACTTCGGGGACGTGCGAGTGCGAAAATCATCGAGGCACAAGCCGCAATGAGTAAGAGCAATGCCAGCCACCTCGGCAGCGAGCTCGAGCGCTTGATCAACGCCGCACGCAGGCGCGGAGCGGCAAAAACGTTCCATGGGTTCCGGTTGGCGCGCGCCTTTACCACCCCCACCACACCCAAGACTGGGAGCAGGACGAGCAGCACAAGCAAACCTGGATAGGCGAAATTCATCGAGTCAGATGGCGTGGGGAGGTTTGGAAACCGTATAAGTCAATGAAATGAAAGCCGCGATTAAGGACAGCCCGACGAACCAAGGAAACAGCTCAGTGTCGTCCACCACCACCAAACTTTTCCCTGTGGATTTTTCAAGGCTGTCGATCGTGGTAAAGGTTTTCTTTAGCGTATCAAGGTCCTGTGCCCAGTAATGTTCGCCACCTGTTAGAGTTGCAATTTTCTGCAGCGTGGGCAAATCGAACTCCTGATAGGGATAGCGCATGATCGTCTTCTCCACGCGGCCTTCGGTCGTGCCGATCGCGACCGTATAGATTTTGATTCCGAGTGTCTTTGCATGCTCGGCAGCCTCAAGCGGTGAGATTTTTCCCGAGTTGCTCGCTCCATCGGTGATCAGTACGATGACCTTACTCTTTGCGTCGCGCGATTCTAACCGAACTGACGCTGCCGCTAAAGCGGATCCGATGGCGGTGCCTTGTTCCTTGATGGTGCCAAGGTCACGTTGATCGTTGAGGCGCAAATCATTGAGGGAATTTCTCAGCCAGCGGTGATCCAGTGTGATCGGACTGGCGTCACGCGGCCGCCCAGCGAAGGCGACCAAGCCCATCCGATCTTCCGTCCTTCGGTTGATGAAGTCATCAACAACCTTCTTTGCCACATCAATGCGTTTCACCTTTTGGCCTTGCTCGACGAAGTCATCGATATCCATTGAAAGCGAGACGTCGAAGGCAATCATGATGTCGATGCCGCTGGCCGTTCGGCTTTGGTATTCACTTCGCCAAACGGGGCGCGCCATCGACAGGATTGCGAAACACAATGCGGCAAATGCGAGGGGCAGACCAAGGTTCCAAGCAACTTGATGGGCACGCCGGCCAAGACTGATGAGCACGGAGAGGTTTGGGAAAACGACGGCGGACTGCGCCCCCCTCCCGCGGCGAAGCACCAGCAAGAACAATGCCGGCAAGAACAGCAAGAGCCAACCCGGTTGAGCGAAGCGGAAGTGTTCAAAAATCGCGATCATCCTTGAAATCCATGGTGAAGCGTTTCGAGAAGTTGGCGCGACTCACGCACGATCGTCTCGCTTGAGATCTCCAAGTCCACGGGAGAATATTTTAACGCAGCAAGTCGGGCGAATCCATCGTGCGCGCTGACTCGAGCCGCATCGGAAAAATCCTTCAGCGCACCATGCCGTGAAATGGTTTCTTCGTGCGTCTCAAACAGCGCAGGGTCTTTCGCCGCGGCGGAGAGGTATTTTCTCACGATCAGGGACGACATCACCGCAGCGTCTCGAGGGTGACAGGCTCCAACGCGGTCAAACGACTCGATGGCCGCAGCGCGGGCGGCGGCACGCATCGACTGGGGGCTGATTTCTAACACCCTTCTTTTTTTTGTTAGAATGAAGACCACGAGGGCCATGATGAAAAAAGCCACCGCGGCGATCACCCAAGGTGCTGCCGGCGCGTCGGGAATCAGCGCGTCGGGCGAGCGCGGCTCCAGCAATTCAAAATTTCCGGTTTTGTCGTTCATCCTCGATTTATCCAGAACGTCTGCGGCTACGCTTCTTGAGCAACCGGTGCAATGCGGCCAGCGTATCACCGTGGGTCATCAGATCAGTCGAATCGATGCCATGTTTTTTAAAAACGGCGTCGCAGCCTTCAAGTTGCCGGGCCATCAGTCGCGCGTATCCCATTCGAACATTCGAGTTGCTTGTGTTCACAAGCGTTTCAAATCCCGTCTCAGGGTCGATCATCACCACCTGGCCTGCCTTCGGCAGTTTAATTTCAAGTGGGTCCAACAAACGCAGGGCGATGGTCTCGTGTTTGCATGCGAGCTTGCCAAGCGGTTTTTCTAATGGGTCCGAGAAAAAGTCCGAGATCATGAAAACGAGCGACTTGCGCCGCAACGTTCTCACGAGAAAGTCGCAGGCTTCTGCAATCGAGGTTTTCGGCTTCTCTGGTTTCGCCACGAGGATCTCGCGGATCATGCGCAGCAGGTGGCGACTGCCTTTTTCCGGTGGGATAAAGAGAACCGCCTCGCTCGCGAAGATGAGTAGCCCGACCTTGTCGCCATTGTGCAGCGCGCTGAACCCAAGAACCGCTGCGGCCTCAGCCGCCACCTCACGCTTGCTCATCGACACACTCCCATAGTCTGCCGACCCAGAAACATCGACTGCTAGAATCACCGAAAGCTCGCGCTCTTCACGGAATTTTCTAACAAATGTCTGATTCATTCGAGCGGTGACATTCCAGTCGATGAACCGGACCTCATCGCCGTGCTGGTACTCGCGAAAGTCGTCAAAATCCAAGCCCTGCCCTTGAAATGACGAGCGATACTCACCCGAGAAAGACTCGCGCACCAAACGCCGGGCCTTCAGCTCCAGCTTGCGCACGCGCGCCATCATCTCGTCGATTTGTGCGTCCGTCAGCATTCGTCATCCACTTTTCCGCTTGTCCTGGTAATTTCTAACACCCTCATGGCACAGCGACCTTGCTCATGATTCGCTCGATGACCAAATCGGTCGTCATTTCTTCCGCCTCGGCCTCGTAGGTGAGCAAGATCCGGTGGCGCAGGACGTCGAGCGCCATGTCCTTCACATCCTGTGGTGTGACAAATGCTCGACCTTGCATGAAGGCACGCGCACGAGCAGTGAGGGCGAGGTTGATGGTGCCACGAGGTGATGCGCCGGCACGGATGAGGTTTTTCAATGAGGCATCAACCGAGCCAGGAAAACGTGTGGTGTGGATGATCTGCACGATGTATTTCCGAATGGCAGGGTCGATGTAGATCTCATTGACCAGGTCGCGCGATGCCGCCACTTGGTTAGGCGAAGCGACGGTATTCGTATCATACGGCGGGGTGGAAGTCGCCATCCGGTCGAGGATCTCCAACTCCTCATCCTTGGTTGGGTAGCCGACGGTCACCTTTAGAAGAAACCGGTCGAGTTGTGCCTCTGGGAGTTGGTACGTCCCCTCTTGATCGATTGGGTTCTGAGTTGCCAACACGAGAAACGGCTTGGGCAGCGGGTAGGATCGATCCCCTAAGGTGACTTGACGTTCCTGCATCGCCTCCAACAAGGCGGATTGCACCTTGGCTGGCGCGCGGTTGATCTCATCCGCCAGGATGAGGTTGTTAAAGATCGGACCGAGCTTCGGCTCAAATCGAGTTTCCTGCGGGTGGTAAACCATGGTTCCCACGAGATCGGCGGGGAGCAGATCCGGAGTGAATTGGAAACGGGCAAACGTGGCATCGAGCGAGCCCGAAAGCGCTTTCACGGCCAGCGTTTTCGCCAATCCGGGCACTCCTTCGAGTAGGATGTGACCATTGCACAGCAAACCGATCAGCAAGCGGTCCACCAGTCGATCTTGACCGACGAGGACCTGCGCCATTTCCTGCTTCACCGCCTGAATCCATCCGCTCGTCTCCGCGATCCGTTCTTGCAAGTTTTCTGTGGTCATTGATTTGTTGCCCGACTTTGACATGCCAGAGCTTCTTCGCAACCGACAAAGCTCGAAAGGCTCAGGAAATCATGAAATTTGTGACTTCTCGCGGGCACCACGCTGCCGAGTTGTTTCCGGTTGCCGTACCTTATGACCGAAAAAGCCGCCCCGGTTCCCCGAGGCGGCTTTTGATGGATAAGGCATCACGGTTTCAAACCGCGGCCTTGAATTACTTTTTCTTCGCAGCGCGCTTTTCCTCGATAGCCGCTTGAGCGGCTGCGAGGCGAGCGACTGGCACGCGGTATGGCGAGCAGGAAACGTAGGCGAGACCCAGCTTGTGGCAGTACACCACGGAATCAGGATCGCCACCGTGTTCACCGCAGATGCCCAATTTGATATCTGGGCGAGTCTTGCGGCCCTTGGCCACAGCGATTTCCATCAACTGGCCGACGCCGGTCGTATCGAGCGTTGCAAACGGGTTCTTCGCAAAGACGTCATTCTCAACGTATGGGAGAAGGAACGCACCCATGTCGTCACGGCTGATGCCGAGTGCTGTTTGGGTGAGGTCGTTCGTGCCAAAGCTGAAGAACTCAGCGCCTTCTGCAATTTGATCCGCAGTGAGCGCGCCGCGTGGGACTTCGATCATGGTGCCGACTTGGTAGTCGAATTTCACCTTCTTCTCCGCCATCACTTGCTTCGCCACGTTGTGAACGATTTCCGCTTGGAGATCAAACTCGCGCTTGAAACCCACCAGTGGGATCATCACCTCAGGCTTCACCTTGATCTTCTTCTTCGCCACGGCAGCGGCGGCTTCGAAGATCGCGCGTGCCTGCATTTCGGTGATCTCTGGGTAAGCGACTCCGAGACGGCAACCACGGTGACCCAGCATTGGGTTGAATTCGTGGAGTTCTGCCACGCGTTGGATAATCGATTCCACCTTCATTCCGAGTTTCTTCGCGAGGTCGAGTTGCTGCTCCTTCGTGTGAGGGAGGACCTCGTGAAGTGGCGGGTCGAGCAAACGGATCGTCGCGGGGAATCCCTTGAGCGTCGTGAAGATGCCGGTGAAGTCCGCGCGTTGATATGGCAGAAGCTTGGCGAGAGCCGCCTTACGTGCCTCAAGCGTGGTGGCAAGGATCATCTCGCGCATTGCGTCGATGCGGTCTCCCTCAAAGAACATGTGTTCCGTGCGGGTGAGGCCGATGCCGGTGGCACCGAAGGCCATGGCGATCCGGGTTTGCTCCGGGGTGTCCGCGTTGGTGCGGACGGCCATGCGAGTGGCTTGCTCACACCACTTCATGAGTTGGAGGAAGCTCTTGTATTTCTCCGTTTTCATGGCGGCCTTGTTGCCACTCACGATGCCCGAAATGATTTCCGACGGAGCGGTTTTCAGCTCGCCGCCGTAAACCGTGCCGCTGGTTCCATCGATGCTCATGTAGTCACCTTCCTTGAAGGTTTTGCCCGATGCAGTGACGGTCAATTTTTCGTAGTTGATGTCGACTCCAGCGGCACCGCAAACGCAGACCTTGCCCATTTGGCGAGCAACGAGTGCGGCGTGCGAGGAGACACCACCTTTGGATGTTAGAATCCCTTCGGCAGCGATCATGCCACGGAGGTCTTCTGGGCTGGTCTCGGTACGGACAAGAAGAACCTTCTCGCCACGAGCCTCGGCCAACACCGCGCGATCGGCATTGAGGTAAACCTTGCCTGATGCAGCACCTGGGCCGGCGGGGAGGCCGGTCGCAATGACCTTGGCTTTGGAAGCCTCGGCAATGTCAAAGATTGGCGCGAGGAGTTGGTCCAACTGATCGGCAGGGTTCCGCGTGACGGCGGTTTCCCAGTCGATGAGTTTTTCCTTCACCATGTCCATGGAGAACTTGAGAGCAGCGGCGGCCGTACGCTTGCCATTGCGGGTCTGAAGCATGAACAACTTGCCTTCTTGTACGGTGAACTCGACGTCCTGCACATCCTTGAAATGCTTCTCAAGAATGGTCCGGACTTTCATGAGTTCAGCGAATGGCTTCGGCATGGCAGCCTTCAGCTTGCTCACTGGCTCGGGAGTACGAACACCCGCGACGACGTCTTCGCCTTGCGCGTTCATGAGGAACTCACCGTAAAATTCGTTGGCGCCATTCGCAGGGTTACGGGTGAAGGCCACGCCAGAGCCCGAGGTTTCGCCGGTGTTGCCATAGACCATCGCCTGAACGTTGACGGCCGTGCCCCATGCAGCAGGGATGTTGTACTTGCGGCGATAGACGATCGCGCGGTCGTTCATCCACGATCCGAAGACGGCACCTGCCGCACCACGGAGCTGATCCCAAGGATCGCTTGGGAAGGTCTTGCCGGTGCGCTTTTTGACGAGAGCCTTGAAGCGCTTCACCAGTTCCTTCTGGTCGTCGGCGGTGAGGTCGGAATCAATGATGTCCTTCCCGTATTTTTGATGTTTGAAGTTTTCGATTTCAACTTCGAAGGGCTCGTGGTCTTCACCTTCAGCCTTTTGCACGCCGAGAACGACGTCGCCATACATCTGCACGAAGCGACGATAGCAATCCCACGCGAAGCGCTCGTTCTTGGTCGCCGCGGCGAGCGAAAGGACGGTTTGGTCGTTGAGGCCGAGGTTGAGGATGGTGTCCATCATGCCAGGCATCGAGTCACGGGCACCCGAACGCACTGCAACAAGGAGCGGCATGCCCTTGGCGTCGCCGAACTTGCAGTCCATGATTTTCTCCATGTTTTTCACACCGGCTTCCATCTCGGCTTGGAGCGATGCAGGATAGCTACGCTTGGTGGCATAGAAGTAGGTGCAGACCTCGGTGGAAATCGTGAAGCCTGGAGGCACCGGCAAACCAATCCGGGTCATTTCAGCAAGGTTCGCGCCCTTGCCGCCGAGGAGTGCCTTCATGCCGCCGTTGCCGTCGGCCTTACCAGCTCCCCAGCTGTAGACGTATTTGATCTTTTTGGAGGAGACTGCCTTCTTCGCTGCAGGTTTTTTGGCCGCGGGTTTGGCGGCTTTCGGAGCGCTTTTTTTAGCGGCAGGTTTCGCCGCCTTCTTTTTGGTTGCCATCGTTGTGGTGATATCGAGTTTTGAGCATTGATCGCTGGAGGATGGAAAAATGATCAATCCATCTCAGCGCAAGGCGCGGGAGGCTAAGCATCCAGCACCCGAGTGTCAACGAAGCAGTTGCGATAAAAACACACTCTGGGGCGCAGGGAAATGAACCCACCCGATTTCAAATCCACACCGCCTGACGCGGCCTAACGGAGCCCCCGCAAGAGCAACTCCGCATTGGTCTTGGTCGCCTTGAGGTTGGAGAGCAAGGTCTCGATCGCATCGCCGATGGGCATCTGCGCGAGTTGCTTGCGGATATCCACCACTTTAAGGAATTCGTCTGGGTGATAGAGTCGGTCGTCGTTGCGGGTGCCCGACTGAGGGATGTGAATCGCAGGGAAAACCCGGCGCTCAGCGAGCTCACGGTCGAGCCGAACTTCCATGTTGCCCGTGCCCTTGAACTCTTCGAACACGACGTCATCCAAACGGCTCTCGGTCTCCACCAGAGCCGTTGCTAGAATCGTGAGCGAGCCACCTTCTTCGACATTCCGTGCCGTACCGAAAAACTTGCGAGATTTTTGCAAGGCCACTGGGCTAACACCGCCGGAGCCGATCGGGCCGCCCTGCATCGCCGAGTTGTGCCCACGCGCGAGGCGGGTGAGGCTGTCCAGCAGGAGGATCACATCCTTGCCCTGCTCGACCAGCCGCTTGGCGCGCTCGATCACCAGATCGGCAACCTGCGAATGGCGGCGTGGCGACTCATCAAACGTCGAGGCAAACACCTGCGAGCCCACAGTTTCTTCGAAATCGGTGACCTCTTCTGGCCGCTCGTCTAACAACAAAATGATGAGTTCCGCATCGGGGTGATTTTTGCGGATCGACCGAGCGATCTGCTTGAGCAAAATGGTTTTGCCTCCGCGGGGTGGTGCCACGATGATGCCGCGCTGTCCCTTGCCCAAGGGAGCGATGAGGTCAATCACCCTCACGCCCAGGAAATCATTCCCCTCACCCTCCAGATGGATGCGTTGATCCGGGAACAGCGGCGTCAGGTGATCGAAGTCTTTCGGCGCATGGTATTCCGCCGCAGGGATTCCCTCCACTTCGAGCACCTCATGGCCTGACAAATACTTGCCGCGTTCGCGGGGCGCGCGCACCCTCACCCTGACCCGCTGGCCGATGCGCAGTCCGTGATCACGGACGAGATTCGAGCTGATGTGAATGTCATCCGGTCCTTGTCGGAAGCTGCGCTGCGGATCTCTCAGCATCGCGAAGTTGTCCTTCCCCTGCTCGAGGATTCCCTCGCAAACGAGACCCGTGCCTTCGTACGCATAAAAACAGAGAAGCTCGTACACCAACTGACTCTTCGGAATGCCGCCTTGGATTCTTGCAGGCACCGCCTCCGCCATCATTTGCAGATCAGCAAGCGATTTGAGGCGGAATTCATTGATGTCGATCGAAACCGGCAAAGCTGGTGCCTCCGCGACTACCGAGGAAACGGCTTCGGATGCGGGGTCTTGAGATTCGTGGGGAAGGGTCATGAGAAATGCTTGGGCGAAACGACGGATTTGAGAACGGAGAACGGACGGAGGGCCTTCATTCCAAAAGACCACATCCGCACGGGACATCTTCTCTTCGAGCGGAAGCTGGGTTGCAAGGATCGACTCGATCATTGGATCATCGAATCCGCTGCGCGCCTTGAGCCGCTGGATTTGAGTGGAACGGGACGAAGCGACCACCAACACCTGCGATTGGCCGAAATCGAATCCCTTCTCAAAAAGAAGCGGAACATCTGCGACGAATAGTCCCGCCCCTCGTTTAGCAGCTTTGGCCAAAGAATCAAGACATTCCTGCCGAACCCTCGGGTGCAAGATCGATTCCAACCGCGCCCGGGCCGCCTCGTTTTGAAAAATTAAATTGCGCAGGCAAGCCCGATCGACCCGCCCGCCGGCTTCCAGCACGCCATTGCCGAAGGCTCCGGAAATTTCCGCCGCCACGCCCGGATCCGAATCCAGCAATCGGTGGACCGCCTCGTCGCAGTCGAAAATCACCACCGAAGGTACCAGCTCGCGCAACATACGGCACGCCGTGGATTTCCCGGAAGCGATCCCGCCCGTCAGTGCTAGCACCCGCATGGAAGAATTCATGAACAAACGAGAGTTACCTCAAAACCTCCAGGTGCACCAGTTTCGAAACAGGATTTAGGCGGAATGGCCAGAGCCCGCTCAACTCGGTCACTTCGACTCCGCAGCGGCTGGGGGCAGCTCGGCCAGCTTCCGCTGCGCCATCTGACGGAGCGTTGCGTGACTGGCTTCCTTCAGGTCGTCCCCCACCGCGAATGCCAACATGTCAGCAGCCAGCGCCGAAACCTCGGGGTCGGAGTGGTCGAGCAGTGCAAGGTAGGACTGAATCTGCAGTTGTGGCGAATCATTGTGATTCAACACCGCCTCCAGAAAAGGAGTCGCAAGCTCGGACGGAAGGGCGGGGGTCGATCCGAATGAAGCAAAAGGCGTGATGTCCAAATTCAATCCATGCGTGAGAGCCTCGAGCCGATCTTCGATCGGCAGCGATGCATCCGATGCCAGTTCGTGGAGAAGCGTTGCCGCCTCCGCCTCACCAATCCGGTCATTGGATAAGATTCTCGCAACCGCCGCATTCCCATCTTTGCTCACGGGTTGCGACCGAACCCTTGAAGGACGCCGCACGGGCGACTCCGAGTCCTGCCCGCGCTCAACGGGATTCGCTTTTTCGGTCGTTTTCACGGCAGCGGGTTGCTTCTCAGACAACCCCGGTGCGTGGGGCGCTTGGTGACTCGACGGCCATGCAGACCACAGGCCTGCCACCAGTACGACCAAAACCAATGGGTAGAATAAACGCTTATGTTTCATCATCTGATCGAAAAAACCCGCCGTCCAGCGAACTGGGCGACGGGTTGAGAGGCATTAACAAGCCGAGCGCATCCGATCAACGAACGCGGTAGTCCTGACTGATCTTGTGCTGAACCCCAGCGATTTCAACTGAAGTCGAACGCTGCGCAAAGGTGGCTTGACTGTCGAGAACCGTGATTCGGACCGTTCCTGGACCAAAGCCCTGGGTCGTCGATGCTGCCGTGGTCGTAGTCGTGCCCCCGGTAACGTCCGTCGAGGTCGTGACCAAGCCACCCGAGGTGATCTCAGCCAGCACCCAGTTGACTCCTGTGGGGAGGATGATCTCCCAAGCACCCGCCGTCTGTACGGTGACGGTATAGATAGCTCCAGTTCCCATCACCGACTTGCTCACTGGAGAGATGAAAGTGAGTGTGGGAATGGTTCCATCGTTCGGAGCCACCACCAGCTTTCCTGTGCTAAAGCTGCTGGTGTAGAAGCCACTGATCTGAGCACTGCGCTGCAAGGTCACAGCGTAACCGCTAGCGACTGCTTTGTTCAAGGTGTGCTTGAAGGTGATCAGTCCCGTGCTTGCGGTGTACTTGGCGCTTGAGCTTTCAGTCGGGCTGCCAGGGATGGTGATCACTTGATTCACACCCCAGGTGCCCGCCTTGGCAATGCCACCAAAATCACCACCCACCAAGCTGAACTTGGTGTTATACTGGGTTGTCGTGTATCCAGAAACCGGAAGGAACCCCTTCGATGGCGCGACGTAGTCGGAACCAACGATCGTGTGGATCTGGTCGAACCCTGCAGGGTAAGTGCCTCCAAGCGGCCCGGAGGCAGAATAGAGACGGACATAACCCTCAAAATCCAGATCCGTGCTAACCGGAGCGCAATCCACTGGCCCGATCACCGCACTGCGGTTCACTGAAGTCGAGATGGCTTGCAGTGCAAGCAACTCATTCGTGAGCAGTGAGCCAGAGTATGATGCTTTGCCACCATCTGGAAGATACATCTGAAGACTAGCCACCCCATATTTGCTGATGGAGCCAGTCGCAACCCCATTGCCCCGTGGACCCGTCGATCCCATGTCGAGTGTTGGCATTGCCATCGTCACCTTGGTCGCAAGATACGGGTTGGACTTGCCATAGAGTGCCGGGCGCAACTCGATTCCAAGCACGTTTCCGGTCACCGTTTCGGCACGACCGATGATGACCCAACCCTCGGGGTTCTGATACAATTGCATTTCGATGATCTGGACACCAGGCAAGCCCTTGGGAGCACCACTGATGTAGTGGCCAGTGGCATCAAATGCCCCCTTGAAGCTGGCTTTGATGGAGGCCGTAAGACCTACAACGCTCGCGGAGAAAGCACCCTTGGTGGACACTGTGACCTTTTGACGGAACACATGGCCCTGCTCTGGGTCGAATACCAAGCCATCGTAGCTCGTGGAAATGCTGCGGTCGTAGAAGTTCAACAAATCCGAGCCCGAGCCATTGTCTCCCGCCACGATCGTTGGCACCCCAGAGAATGGACTCGCCACGGTCGGGTCGGTACCTTGGCTGAATTCCACGCCGTCGCTGATCCCATCACCATCGGTGTCGGCGCTGGTTGGGTCCGTCGCGGCGACTTCAAGAACATAGCCTTGAGTCTTGCTCACAGGGGCCATGCTCCAAGTGAAGTCCGGCTCCAACTGGCAGCCGTCGGCATTTCCCGTGTTGTTGGGTTGACCCACTCCCCAGTTGGTTGGGGTAGCAATCGCGATAGAACTCCGAGCGCCAGTACCATCGAAGAATCCACCCATTGCATCCACCCACTGGTAGTTGCCTTCACGCGAGTTGGCAGATTCACTCGTTCCCTCCATGTCACCGCACCCAAGCCAGAGACGCATGCCCGTGTTGTCGCTAGCAAGTTGCTGTTTCATTGCGGAGAGCTTGGCGGTCGTGTTCAGAACTGCCAAGCGGCCACCACGGCGGATGGCGTCAAGGCGTGCCTGTTCAAAGGTGTAGCTTCCGGTGATGATACGGAACGGATGAGCCTCCAATCCATCCGGGATGCCATCGTTGTCGGTGTCTGAATCACCGGAATCCGTGATGGATGCTGGGAAAGGGCGTGAAGCGCTCGGGTTGAGCTCATCATAGTTGGAGAGACGGTCACCGTCATCATCCGCAGTTTTCCCAGTCAACAAGGAGTAGGTACGGAATACTGCCATGGTACTAGCGCTCTTCTCTAGAGTCGAGAAGCGCCAATTGTCAGCACCCGGAGTGAATGGCGGTGTGGTAAGCACATAGTTTCCATTGACCTTGTATGATAAATCCGTCCAGCCAAGATTTGGATTTTCAAGCACTCCGCTTGAACCAACCTCAAAGTGGCGGATTTGGACTGCCGGAAGCTTACCACTTGCATCTACTGGTGAGAGCGCGTTGTTGTAAGTGAGCAACTCCTTGCCTGTCACAAAAAGTGTTCGGGCGGCCCCAGAAGCTGGCACACTCGTCACGTTGGCACGAGGCAATAAAATATCGGTAGGATGGAGCCAGCTAACCTCACCGTAGTTATTCGAAACGATGGTGGCTGACCCATCCTCCGTGCTAACTTTCTCAATCATCGCCGAATCATCGAGGGACCTCGCAAGCCTTGCCTGGTAGGCAACGTTGAAGCCAACATTGTCCAGCAAATAGGCAGTGACCGTGACCTTCGAGGAATCTAGACCGTAAACCCAAGTGGAGTCACCTGCCGGAGTCTGCGGATAGGCATCCAAGAATGTTTGGGGTGCAGTAGTGATCTCACGATCGACGATCTTGACACCGGAAAAGCTGTTGGTCCGAGCGTCAAATACAGCATCCCCCGCACCCTTCATTTGGTAAACCACCCGCATTTGTGACGTGTAGAGAACGCGTGCACCCGCAAGGCTATAGTTTTCGAAGGGATCACGATCAGAGCCAGAGGTCAACTCGACCCAACTCGCCGAAGCCTCGGCTCTATTCCCACCAACCCAAAATAAGCGGCGGAATTTCAATGACGTTGCAGTTGACGATGGAGCTGTTGTGCCACCAGAAATTGACTCAATAATCTTACTGTCGAATGCAAATACCATCGAGCCATCCGCTCCATAGCCCACAGGACTCACCACAGGCTTCTCAAGGCCGGCGGTCACCGAGGAGAATAATGTGTTCGGAAAATTTGCTGGCCCGATCTCGATCGTACCGAGTTGCTGCGCCTGATCATCATACGTCAGACGATAAATGGTGGCTTGGGAGCCTTTGCTGGTATCACTCAAAGCTGCTCCGTGCAGCATCGTCACAACGGTGAACGGCTGGCTCGTTGCTGTAGTCCGTGCGGTAGGTATGATTTCACTGCCCGCCAAGTCGAGAAGAACTGGGCTACTGAGTGCACCTGAGGAGTCCAAGCGATAGAATCCCAGCTTGATTGGATTGGTACTTGGCGCAGTGACCCGAGCAGGATCAAAGCAGTTCGTCCAAACGATGGCTTCCGTGTTTGACACAAACAAAGGTGCAGCAAACTGCGAAGACGGGATCTCATGAATGGCACCCGCAGCGTTTTGCCAGAGAAGCATGCCGTTCACATCCATCAGAAGGGCTGATTGATCGTCGCCATAGCGGTTGTAGTCAGACCGATTTCCAAATGGCGCGTAGGACTGTGGAATAGTGACCGACACTCCTGAGTTCTCTAACTTGGGCTGGTCGTGGAAGCTTCCATCATTGTCCACAAGTGGTGCAACAGTTGGGCGGCTTTGATTGTCATTCGGTGAGGTACGAGCGAGAAACTCCTCATAGTCGGAGAAAAGATCTCCATCCGTGTCAGGAATGTTAGGATTTGTACCGCTGTCAACCGGAGGAAGTGGCCAAATGTCGACAAATACGCCCGAGTTCGTCTCGACCTTGTCGCTGAAACCATCGGCATCGGTATCGACGATCAGCGGGTTGGTACCGGTATTTGAGCTTGATACAAATTTCCCGGTGTTGGTTTCAACCCCATCGTTAAGACCGTCGCCGTCTGTGTCTGCCACCAGTGGATTCGTCCCCGTATTCGAACGTGAGATATAGATTCCAGTATTCGTTTCAGCCCCGTCCTTGATTCCATCACCATCGGTGTCAGCAAGAGAAGGATTCGTAGCGAGCATAGGCGCGACTGGGTTCAACTCATAGTAATCCAAAATCCCGTCGCCATCCGTGTCAGTGTTAAGAATTTGCAGTGCGCCAAGCTTGTAGGTCGCAAGAATTGCGGTATCGCCTGTGGTTTTGCGCGAGGTGGTCAAAAACCAATAGGCGAGATCTGGCGTAATCCGTGACGTGTTGAGCACGTTCGTTCCGGCGGTGACCACCACCGTGCGCGTAAGAGTGCTGTCATAGTGAGCCACGACTGCGGATGGGAGGCTACCATTGCTAAGCACGGATGCGGTTGCATTCTCCCAGATGACGGCCTGCTCGTTGGTGACAAAGAGCGGACGGGACTGGCGCGTGCCGATCACATCAAATTTCGCGCCCCGGTTGTGGAGCCAGATCAGTGTCGAAGAATCCTCGTCGGAAAGAATGGCGGAACCGTCGGCGGGATTGATGGTCCCAGTAATGGCCGAAGTCGTGATGGCGTTGGTGAGGTTCGCCGTTGATGTGAGGTTTGCCGTGCTCCCGATGAGGTAGGTGCGGACCGTCTTCTTGTCGGTGTCCAAGGTGTAGAGGTACTTCTGATCACCTGCTCGGGAATAGCTGGCAAGGTCCAGTGCTGTTCCAACCACGCCCGTGACCGCGGTGGGAATGCCGACAAGGTTGCCGGTGGACAAGCTACGGCGTTGTTCTTTGATAGCGCCAGCACCGTCGGCGTAGATGAGGCGGGTATTTGAGCAGAACAGCACTTGGCTGACGGTCTCGGTTGTGGCTGTCGGAGTCGCTGCATCCTTCACCAAGCGGGCAGCACGGCCCTGGCCATCAAACCAGTAGTGCTGGTCTTCATAGGCCGCAGGCAGTGCCTTTGGATTGGTCTGGACTTGTGGGATCTTGACCATCAATGAGCCATCCGAGCCATTGCCAACGGAGGTGATGTTCGGTCCAGCAACGCCCGAGGCAAACGTGGCCGAGGCCTTGACAGGAATCGACTGAGCGCTAACGAACTGAACGCTCGCATCGTAAGTGACACGATAGAAGCGGATGTCGGCATCGTCGCTGTTGTTGACTGGGGATGAAAGTGGAACCGGAGTTTCATCGCCATTGTCCTTACGAGTGGTGCTGATGAAGGTCAGCGCGCCAGTGGTGGTGGTGGTAGGAGGCGTGTCGAGGATCTCCTTGCCCCCGGACGTAACCGGCGAGGAAGTGACCGTGGAACTCCCCGCAACCGCGCGGTAGAGCACCATCGTGGCATCCGGCCGGTTTGGATACGCAGCGTAGTCAATAAACCGATTCGTCCAGACAAGGCACTCCGAGTTCGTGACGAACATCGGGATCGCCTTGGAGGTGTCTGGCAGCAAGCGGACCACTCCGTCACTGTCGATCCAGGTAAGCACACCATTCGCATCGAGAAGACACTTCGAACCATCGTCGCCGTAGCGGTTGAATTCGATCCGATTTCCGAACGGCGTGTAAGGAGCTGGGATCGTGACGGAGACCTCGTTCTTGAATTGCGAGTACTTGTAAAGATCCTCGGCAGCAGTGACTGCCATCGTCTGCAGGGCTAAGACGATGGGGCAGAATCGAGCGAAATGAAATTTCATGGTGAGAGGCGATCGGGTTTTAGATGATTGAGTATGCATCTAGTGTGATGGTGTAGAAAAGAAAAAATGGTGGCTAATGAAGGAGACCAAGGTAGTTGGAAACAGCGTAGGCCCTGGCCCGCACGGATGCAGGCTAGGGCGTGAGTTGGCTTAGAGCGGTGGCAGGGCTCCTGGATCCATCGATCCATCCCCAGTGCTGGTGGCACTCGCGGTCGGGACAGATGCCGTAGCATCCGCTCCACGGAGTGGGCGACCGGTTGGGTCGATGATCTGAGCGGTGACGAAGATGATCAGGTTGCTCTTGATCCGGTTCTCCGCCTTCGTTTGGAACAAGCGACCGATCACTGGGATGTCGCCAAGAATTGGCACCTTGTCCTCGACGTTCTGCACATCTTCACGCATCAGGCCACCAATCGCAACGGTGTAGCCGTCATAGATGGTGAGCGAGGTGTTGACCCGGCGGGTCGAGAACACCGGCATTTCGATGCGGTTTTCCGTGAGGGTGATTTGAACCGAGTTGCCCAAGGCATCCGTTCCAGCCGACTGGATCGGGCTGCCGTAGTTGATGAAGCCCTCGAATTCGACGATTTCCGGCACGAAACGGAGATCGATCATGAAATCGTTTTCGCCGATGGTCGGCTCGATTTCAAGAGTGATCCCGGTGTTGCGTGTCTGGAATGCGGTCGGAGTCGCAGGCGTTACGGGGAACGATGAGCTCGATCCGCCACCGCCACCACCAGGGAGTAGCGAGCTTTGGCTGCTCGTTCCGACGCTGGTTGGGATTTCTGGGGGTTCGTATTCCGTTGGGTAGATGAATTCACGGATGATCTCGATCGTGGCCTTCTGGCCGGAACGAGCGGTCACCGAAGGCGCCGTCATCAAGTCCGTGCCTTTCTTCTGCGACAATCCGCGCATGATCAACTTCACTTGCGAGTCTGAGAACAGACCGGTGAGCGACATGATCCCTGGGGCCACGTTGGCCGTCTGGGATGAGCGGTTCGGGTTATTCAGGATCGAGTCGATGCTATTGCGGTTGATGGCGCCGTCACCGCTGCGGTTTCCTGCAGTAACGATGTTGCTTACATCCGTGTTACCGGCAGGAACCCCTGGGATCAGAGGGCCAGTGAAATCCGCACCCGTGCGAGGAGTGCCGTTGCCAATCGTGCCGCCTGCTGGAACCATCGATGCCGAGTTAAAGAAGGGTCCGACGATCCAGTCGAAGCCGAGTTCTTCTCCGTTCTCTTGCGAGATTTCGACAAACTTGGTGGAAACCTTCACCTGCTTTGGCTGCTTGCCGCTGATGGCGGAAACCAATTGCTCGATTTTTTCGAGTTCGGTTGGGGTGTTGGTTACGAGGAGGACACCGCTGTTGCTCAAATTGGCAGAAGCGCCATCTTTGAATTCCACACCCGACCTCTTGAGGAGTTCGGTGATCGGGGCACGGGCTTGGATTTTCGCAGCGCCCTTGTCGGGTTCTGCAAATGGATCTGCTGCGCCTGAGGCCGCTTGGGCACCACCATCACCCAGTTGAGTCTGGAAGTCAGGCGGAACGGTGAAGCTGCGCGTGAAGGTATCTTCGCCCTGTTCGGCTTGTGGGACCAGGGTCACCGCGAAGTCGTCCACCTTGTAGCGGAGCTTCGTTTGGTCACAGATGTACTTCAGTGCCACTGCGAGAGGCACGTTGCGAATGCGCAATTCACGAACACGGAGTGAGCCTGGATCTGAGGCGCTCAATGGCAGCGCTTCGGCTGCACCACCGGCGGCGGCGTCCAGCCCGGCATCCGCAGCAGGGGCGGCTGCGCGTGGGCGACGGATCACGAAATTGACACCCTTCTTCGATGGCTCGAGCTCTTGAGTGTCGAGCTCACCTGCGCGCAGACGGAGGAAGTCAATGGCCTCTTCTACGGTGGTATCCTCGAAGTCGATCCGTGGAATGACGATTTTCTTCAGCTTGTCAGTGATGTAAGCAACACCGCTGCTCAGCTCACCTTGGCCAAACTTCGTGGCATCGACGGGAGGAGCCTCAACCGGCACGGCCAGCTGCCAGGCAGCGTCAACTTGGCTGAGAAGGTCTGCACGAGCGTCGTCGTAAGCAGCACGATAGTAATCCGACTTCGCGGCAGAAACACGCTCAAGGCCACGGCGAGCCGCGGTGTTGTAGCTATCGACGCGGAGGACGTTTTGATACTCGGTCTTCGCTTCATCGAACTTGCCGAGGTTGAAATTTCCTTCTGCCTTGTAGAGACCACGGCGGACCTCATCCACATTCTGCGTGTGCTCATAGGTCAGAGCAGGGTTGGTGCGGATGGGGTCATCCAAATACGCAAGCTCACGGGTCACGTCGAAATTATCAGGCGAGATCTCATTGGCTTTGCCGAGGAGCTCGCGAGCTTCGGTGTACTTGCCAACCTTGCGATACTGGATCGCGAGTGCGACGCTTGCATTGCACTTGTGGCTCAAGAGACACTTGTAGCGATCACTCACGTTTGGCGCGTCCTTGTTGATGAACGCTGGCAAGGCGAGGGCCTCGGTGAACTTATCTAATGCCTTCTGATAGTCTTCCTTCGAGTAAGCGTCGCGACCTTCGGCTAGGAGACGGTCTGCTTCGCCAATATCATTCTGGCGGCGTACAATCGTCCGCTGAGCGAGACCGCTGAGGCCCGGGCTAACTTCACCAGCATTGACGCTGGTAATGGTGATTGGCATAGAGGATGCCACTGCCATCAACGCGAGGGCGGTGCGACTGGTTCGGTACATTGGCGTTTTTTGCATGTTGAGATGAGGTGATGTGGAGAAAATTTCGGGACTTGTGAAGCGATTTTTTTACGGACCTTAGTGTTGAGCCTGCGGAATGGCTCCCTTGCTGATTTCGATGGTCTTTTTTTGCCCTGCTGGGTCGGTGTATTCGATGGTGACCGAGTCGGGGGTAACGATCTTGGCGAGGTAGTCTTTTTTCGGGGAATCTGGGGGAAGAGCGAAGGTTGTATTCTCTTCGACTTTGAATTCCTTGCCGTTCAAGCCGAGGGCCTCCAGCGAGAACACGGCCGAGCGGTCGAACTTGAGGTAATCGTTCCTGCGGTCCTCCGAAAGGGGTGACGGGATTTCATAAATGGTGCCCTTTTTGTTCGGACGTTGATCTTCGATCCGGACGATCGTCACTTCCATTTCGATTCCAACCTTCTTATTCAGCTCCTTGCGGACTTCGGATCCAACAAGCTTGAAGCGATTGGCCATCGGTGGCTTGCTAAAGAACATCCCACCCGCTGGAACCATGTCAGCAGCGCCCGTTTTGTTCACTCCGCCTTTGGTGTCCTGATAGTTGAATGGGAACGCCCCATCGGAACCGTATCCAGGACGGATCACCCAACCAAGACTCTCGTCCTTGACGTACATCAGCTTCGCGACGAGCGAAGGCACGGATTTGGCGTCGTTTGGATCGGTCTTGGCGTTGAACTCCTCAAGGTTTGAGAATCCATCGGAATCGGGGTCGCGGTTTGGCGAATCCGCGAAGCCTGGGTCAAGACGGTTTTCCACCCACCAGGTGTTTGGGATTGGGGGGTGCACGGGCTCACCCTTGATCAAGTCCAGTGGCTTATCAGGCGACTTGCTGGACACGAAGAGCGGGATTCCCACGAAGAGATCCACTGGGCGATCGCCATCAAGCGCTTGATTCCAGGTGCGATCGAGTTTGAGTGAGGCCAGCGCCTTCGGGATGTGGTCAGCCTCTTTTACGGAGGCATCGCTATTGCCTTTGCCCTTGAGGCTAGCGGCAAAATCCGTCTCGACGCTTCCGAGATGGGACCAGCCCATATAGGCAAGGCCGAGCGCGACCGCAACGGCTCCGCCAAGGGCGACTTTTTCGTAATTCTTTGAAAACCAAGACATGGTGAAATGGGTGCGATGATCTGGGTTATGGAAGTTTCTTCACGGGAAGAAATTGAAGGACATCGAGGCGGACAAATACTTGAACTTGTTCGCTGCCGAGTACTTGGGAAAGAATTCGGCTGGTGTCGACGGGTTTCGGTTCTGGTTTGCTCGAGCCAGCAGCAGCGCCGCTTGATGCATCGTCACCTGGAAGGACAAATCCGCCCGAAAATGCGTCCGCAGCAGGGGCTGCCTCTTTTTTGGCGGCTGCATCAAACTTGGCATCCGTGGTTTTAGGCGGGTCGGCCTTCTCGTTGATGATGCGCAGATTGCGCACGACCACGTATTGGTTCTCCGGCTTGGTGATGGTGGATAGGAATTCGCGGGCCGATTTCTCAGGGCCCACGAAAGCAACCTCCAATGGGAATGCGCGGGCAGCGTCCGATGCACTAGGGGTGTATGCTTGACCGTCCTCCTCCAGCAGGCTCGGGCGATAGAGGTTTTTCAGTTCCGTCGGCTTTGCGGCAGCGAGCGCAAGCAGCACATTTTTGATCGACGTGAGTTGGTAATCCAGCACGCCCGTAATTTTTGCAGGGGCGAGTGAGGTCTTGTATTTCTCAAAGCCTACAAAAAATGGTTCCGGCACCACGGCACCCGAGGCAGCGAACGCTTCGCGAACTTCGGTATTCGCAGCAAGCAGGCTATTCGCAAAATCCTGAGGTGTGGCGTTCTTCACCTCCTTGGTGCGAAATGGCTCAAATGCCGATTGCAGCGAGCCTAACGATTTGCGGTATTCGTCGAGCGCCTTGCGCTTGCTGGCTTGGTTTTCCAGCTTCGGATAGAGCGCAAGTGATTCGAACCCTGCGGCCTCAGCGGCTGCGGCGTCGAATTCATCCTTGGCCGCTTGGTAGCGACTGGAGCCTTGCATGCCCCAAAAGACTAGCATTGCAGCTCCGGCCAGCGTCCCGCCGCCGAGCGCTACCATAAACTTATTATCTTTGATCCAACTCATAATTCAGGTGGCAAATGGTGGTAATCCTTACTTGATGGCGACCTCATGGGCCAACGGAAGAGTGATGACGAATGGGAAGCCCAACTCGCCAGGTTGACCCGCAATGGTGATGTCGAGGATGCGGTCGTCGCTCAGGACAACTTCAGCACCCTTGCCATCCTTCACCTTGAAGCGGAAACTGGTCGATTTCTCTCTGAGATTCTTGAGCAATTCCGAGACGGCATCTTGTTTTTTCGATGTTTCGCGCCAGAAGCCCTTGATGCGGACGGCGTTGACCGTTGCGACCGTAGGAGCGGCACCCTTTTTCACTGGGGTGGTTGGCTCGTCCAGTTTCACATCGATCAGCGATGAAGTGCCGTAGGTCGCCGATGCAAAGGTCGCGCTGACCACAGACTTGCCGTTTGAGCTTTCCAAATTCAGGGCGCCTGGCGCGGGCTTCGGGCTGACCACCAATGGATCGTAACCCGAGAGCGGCTCAAAGTCCTTGACCCAAACCGCATCGCTTGCAAACGCACCACGAAGCTCAGAGAGAACATCCATCCAGTAGGTGTGGGCCGACTCAGCACTCGTGTATCCTGAGGCGATCTGGCGAAGCTTGGTCTCTTCCGTGAGAAGCTGGTCGATTTTCGCCTTCACGGGTGCCAGCGATTCGCGCTGATCCGCCATGGTTTTCTTTTCATCGGCGGCCTTTGAGGCGGCCATATTTTGGAAGGTCGCCCACAAGGCGCAACCTCCAAGAAGAACCGCCGCAGCGGCGACGAGAAAAGGCTTCCGGCGGTCAGCAGCACGCGATTGCTCGACCGAAGATGGGACGAGATCAATGCTAATTGCGGATTTGCCGATGCCACGGAGACCGAGACCGACGAGTTCGCCGAGCAAGTGACCTTCGCGCTGGATGAGTTCGGCATTGACGTTTTTGCCGATGGCAAGAGCGCCGCTTGGGTTGAAGTACTCCACGGGCAAGTTGAGTTTTTCTTGGAAGAACTCGAGCGTGTAAGGGAGGTTGGCACCACCGCCGGCGAGCAGCACTCTCCGTGGAGCGCTGCCAGCATGTTGGCTGCGATAGTAGTTGGTCGTGCGCGCGATTTCCGCAGGCAGGCGGGTCAGCGAATTGCGGATGACCATGGCCAAACCTGCGACTGCTTCGTCCAATTGATCCGTGTGGCCACCACCGAGGGCAACCAAGCCATTGGAAATCTTCTGGTGCTCGGCCTCCATGAAGGAAATGCCGTATTCTTTCGCGATCGAAGCAGTGACGGCGCTGCCACCGATGGCAATGCTGCGGGTGAAAAACCGTCGGCCTTCGATGTAGAGTAAATTGCTGGTTTTTGCGCCGATATCGATCAAGAGGATCGATTCCTCCTGGTTTCCGTAGGTCGCTCTGAACGCATTGTAGAGCGCCATGGGGGCGACATCGACCTCCAAGGTGCCGAGACCGCTGTCGTTGACGGCAGAATTGATCTCATCGAGCGCATCCGCCTTGATCGCCACGATAACCGCTTCTTTTTCGGAGGCGCCCTCGATCAATTCGTAGTCCCAAACCACCTCTTGGAGCGGGAATGGGATGTGTTGTTGGGCTTCAAAGGTGACGAGTTGCTCGATATTATCCTCCTGAAGCGGCGGGAGCTTGACGAAGCGCGTGAAGACCGACTGGCCTGAAATCGCATACCTCGCCTTGGTCTTGCCAAGTTTCATTCGCTGGGCGAGGTCGGCGATGGCGATGCGAGTCTGGGAAGCCTTGGACGCCTCCAGCGCTGGATCCGCGACGATCGATTCCGAATCGTACGCGGTGAGGGTGAGGCTTCCAGTTTTCGAGACTTCGAACACGGCCATGCCGATCCGCTGGGAGCCAATATTGAGTGCGACGGTGGTCTGATTGTCAGCCATGGTTCAAGAATAGGAGAGAACTGATTAAGCAGTAAAACGAGTAAACGGAATTTTTAGCGACGCTCGGCGCTGACCTCCGCGTAGCGGTCCCACCACATGTTCGCGAAGGGTGTCTCGGACTTGGTGAGAAGCGGCACCGACTCGTTGCGGGAAATTTTGTCGGAAGCCATGTTCCACCAACCCGCCTTGCCCTTGCTGGTTTCTTGGAAGGCCTTTTCGCCATTCACTAGCACTTCGTAGCCCACGTACTCAACCGCGCCCTTGCCCGCACGATCAAATCCGGTGAGGCGCTTGATCGAAGCCGGTGAAAGGTAAACCGAGGTGTAAATGTCCTCATTCAGCGGGATATTCACGTGATTGACCTCTTTCGTGAGGAGCAACATCGTAGATGGCTTTTCCGGATTTTTGACTGCGATGTACCACTTCACCGTGAGTTTCTCGCAGGTCTTTGATGCTGGCTCTGGGGTCAGGCTGACCTTGAGCTTTGCCTCGATTTCAAGCCAGTCTTTTGGCTTAAATGGCTTTTGCTTGCCGCCTGAGAACTCGGGCGAAAGAAGATCGTCGAAGGTCGGCTTGTCTCCAAGAACTTTAGGAGCTTGGCCCAAGGCACTTCCAGCGGAGATGGCAAAGATGACTGCGGAAGCCGTTGCGGCGAAAGTTTTGCGGATGAGTGAATTCATACGTGATGGGTTGGAA
Organism: Akkermansiaceae bacterium; assembly: GCA_903837825.1. Classification (GTDB taxonomy): domain Bacteria; phylum Verrucomicrobiota; class Verrucomicrobiia; order Verrucomicrobiales; family Akkermansiaceae; genus Luteolibacter. The sequence goes on from CAILVZ010000162.1 coordinate 62,537, forward strand.
GGAGCGTAGTGGCTAAGAATTCGGGTTGGCTAGTGAAATTAGCGCGATTGGGTAAAAAAACGTGCGAAGTAAATACACGGGTCGGGGATATTTTCCACAAGCGGTTGACGTGGCGGCCTTTGGTGCGCATCACTTGGGCATGGCCGCTGCGCGCATGATGTTCGAAAAAAACCGACCTCTTGTCGTTGGGAGCTTCGGGAGTCGGCAGGATTTGCTCGATTCGAGTGCTGAGACGCTGAAAACAGCGTGCGACATCGTCGAAATCCGCTTGGATCTTCTGGAGGTTGATGCGGCTCATGGCGAGCCTTCGCCGTGGAAGCACCTGCTTGAAATTCCGATGTTATTCACCGCGCGGCGCAGCGAGGAAGGCGGAGCACTGGAAATGGGTCCAGCGAAGCGGATGGAATTGCTCCGCGGTGTGCTCGATCACGCCACGTGGGTGGACATCGAAGTTGCGAGCATCGCCGAGATGAGCGAGTTGATCGCCGAGTTGCAAATGAAGGAAATCCCATGGATCGCGTCTTACCATGACTTTGAGAAGCTGCCCACAGACGCCGAGCTTAGGCAGGCCGTTGTGAAAGCACGCGACGCGGGCGCGGCGGTTTTTAAAGCGGCGGCTCGGCTTGCTAGCCCCGCAGACGTGGCCCGCTTGGCCAATTTACAGCTCTCAGATCACGGGATTTCCGTTTCCACCATGGGAATGGGACCCCTTGCCCCCGTTTCGCGCCTTCTCTGCGCCCAATGCGGCAGCGTCCTGAACTACGGCTTTATCGGTCAGACCGCCACGGCCCCCGGCCAGTGGAGCAGCGCCTTGCTCAAACAAGCGATCGTACAACTCGCGCCGTTAGAAATCTAACGATTCAATTCCTGTTAGATTTTATTGGTTAGATTCACAACAATCTAACCAATTACCTCCACCGGTGCATCTGGCAAGGCCTTGAGAAATGCTTGACCGTAGCGTTTGGTAAGAATGCGGTTGTCCAGAATGCAGACGAGCCCCTCGTCGCGCTCCGTCCGAATGAGACGCCCAACGCCCTGCCGCATCTTGAGAATCGCCTCGGGTAGGGAGTAATCCATGAATGGATTTCCGCCGGCGGCCTCGATGGCCTCAAGCCTCGATGCCACCATCGGATGGTCTGGCACCGCGAAGGGCAACCGCGTGACGATCACATTCGAGAGCGCCTCACCCGGGACGTCGACTCCCGTCCAAAAACTATCCGTGCCAAACAACACGCTGTGAACGTCATTTCGAAATTCTTCGATCATCCGATGCCGTGGCATGCCATCGCCTTGAAGGAACACCCGCCAGCCTTGCTTGCGAAAAAATGACTCCAACCGCTCCGCCGCATCACGCATCGTCCGATAACTCGTGAACAATACAAACGCACGCCCATGACTTTCCAAAACTGCTCGGCGAATCCCCTCCGCCATCAGCTCGTCGTATCGTGGCGTCCCAGGTTCTGGCACGGATTTATCGATCCGAATCTTCATTTGCCGCGAGTAATCAAACGGACTTCCAATGCACAAGGCCCTGGCATTTTCCGCGCCCAAACGACGTCGGAAATAACTCAGCTTGGGATCCCCCACCGCCAAGGTCGCGCTGGTCAAAACCAGGCTTTTCTTGCCTGAAAACAACAAGGGCCGTAGCCGCTCCGCCACGTTGACTGGAGCCGCGTGAAGGCTAAATTGCTGCTCATCGCGACCGCTTCGCTCGATCCAATACACACTGCCATCCGCCGCTTGATCTAAAAAAGCGCCGATCGATCCATGCACTTCCCGCAAGCGCCTCGAGGCATCCTGCAATTCGGCCCGGGTGTTTTCAGACTCGGCATCGGCCGCAAGGCGATCGATCTCCTGCCAAACTTCCCGCAGCGGTGCCCCAATGCTGTTAGGAACGACCTCGGTCTCCCGCACTCGGAACTCCTTCGAAAAATTTCCAAACTTGGCCGCGTCGCCAACCTCGTGAAAAAACCGATCGGCCGCAACCAAGGCGGCCTCGACCGCGAGCATCGCCGAGGCTTTTCGAAACGACTTGAGCAGGCCCTTTCGCGTGCGGGGATGATAGAGCCGCTGCAAATCGAAACGCAGCCCCGATTGAGAGACCCGCAGCCCTAACTGAATCGCCGCAATCTGCTCGATGGTATGCGCCTCGTCGAGGATCGCGAAATCGTTCGGAAACAAAAACCCCCCCGACTTTTTCCCGCCATCTGAATCGTCATCTGCGGGTTCGTCATCCGTATTCAATAGGGCAAAAAATAACGTATGATTCACCACGATTAACCGTGCATCCGCTGCGGCTTTCCTTGCTTCTTGGAAAAAACAATTTCCTTGGGGGCCACAATGGCGCGCCGTGCAGAGGTGTGCTTCGCTGCAAACTTGTAGCCAGACTTTCGGCTGCGGCTGGAAATTCAAATCGCTCAAGGTGCCGTCGCGCGTCGTCTCAGCCCACTTCCGGAGTGCCTCAAGCTCATCATTTTCAGTCCCCGTGAAGAGGTCACCCGCTTGCTCCAAAGCACGCCTCAGCCTGAGTGGGCACAAGTAATTTTGCCGCCCCTTCAAGAGCACCGCTGGCAACTCATCGCCGATGACTTTGCGCACAATCGGGATGTCCTTGCGGATCAATTGTTCCTGCAGGTTGATCGTGTGGGTCGAAATGATCCCCCGCCGACCCGTCTCGATGGCAAACCGCGCGGCAGGCAAAAGGTATGCGAGTGACTTCCCCACCCCCGTGCCAGCCTCGGCGACCAATGGATTTGCGCCCACCAGCGCCTCAGCCACCGCGACCGCCAGCTCCTGCTGCTGGGGCCGATACGCAAAATCTCGTGATTTCGCGAGTGCACCCTTCCGAGAAAATGCGTCACGCACCTCGTCGCTAAAGCCAGGAATCGGTTGGCCATCGGTCGTGAAAATCATCTCCTGCTCATCGCACTCGGCATTTGCCATTCTGCCAAGCCGCAACTTCGAGAACCACGCTGGATAACACGCTCGACAGCTCCGCCCTGCCACGTCCAATGTCTCCCCACCGCGGCTAACCCATGATTTTTCCCCGCATCGCACGTTCCAGACTCATCATCCCCGCCGGACTCTCCGCCCTCGGGGCGCTGAGCTGCGCCATGTTGATCCCCGAAGAAATGGCCGCCGTTCGTCAGCAGCTGACGGGTTTCCCAGATTCCGATGTGCTCGCCCATCAAGCGAGGCCGCTGATTCTTGCCGCGCTTTGCTTTCTGCCCGCCATCACCAGCATCCTCTACACCCTCGGTGGGACGATGGACCGCTACATCGCACGCCAATTTGCCGGATCCTTCAGTCTTTGCTTCGGCGCACTCGTGACCATCTGGTTTCTCATGGACTTCGCGGACAAGGTCGGCGATTTTCAAGACTCAAAGCACGTGCTGCAAACGATCGTGACTTTTTATTCCACCCGCTCGCCCGCGGTTTTCCTTTTACTAATGCCCTACAGCTTGTTGCTCTCGTTGCTTTACTCGATGGGAAAACTTTCAAGCAGCAGAGAGATCATCGCGATGGTCCAAGCGGGGCGCAGTATTGCACGCATCACCCGCCCCTTGATCATCGCGGGGTTGCTTTTGAGTGTGCTCGCTGCAGGTTTGAATTACCACTGGGCACCCAACGCAGAAGGCCGCCAGAACGAAATCCTTGCCGAAGCCACCGGTAAAATCGCCACCCAAGCGACCAACGTGATCTTTCGCAACCCCACGGACAGGCGGCTCTGGATGATCGGCGCTTTTCCTCAAGACTATGAGAAAGGCGCGCCGTTGTTAGACGTTGAGATCACGCTCACCCACGAAGACAAAACCCTGCAAAGTCGGATATCGACAAAAAGTGCTTCGTGGAATCCCATCAATCACCACTGGAGGTTCCAAAACCCGATCGTCCGCACCTACCAACCCGGACAGGCACCGACCATCCATGTCAAATCGGAACCCCTCGAAATCGATTCCTGGACCGAGACCCCGTGGCAACTCATCAAGCCCGGACTCAGCCCCGCGTTCCTGGGCATTCCAGACCTGAACAGTTGGGTCAGAGAAAACTTGAAAAATGGCAGCTTCGCCGATCCCTCGCCTTACCTCACCCACTGGCACTACCGATGGGCACTGGCGTTTACCAGCTTGGTCACGGTGCTCCTCGCAACCCCCTTGGGCATCCACTTTTCAAGGCGCGGCCCGCGCGGCGGGGTCTTCGTCGCGGTGATCCTCTCGGCATTGATGCTGGTGATCAGTAACATCTCCATCGCGCTTGGCGAATCTGCCACCCTCCGCCCCGCATTTGCGGCTTGGTTGCCCAATCTTGCTTTCACCTTGCTTGGAATCTATCTTTTCCAACAACGTATTTCTAACAGATCATTTCTACATCGATTGTTCAAATCACCGCAGAAAATTACTCCACCGTGAAATTTTCCAGTAGCGACATTCCAATTTCTAACTGAGCTCAAGTCTTCCTTTCCACCCAATCACCACTTATGGCAATTGCTGAACCCTGGCATGTCCGAGCACGCGGACGCGAATGTGCCGCCACCCAAACGGCCTTCTCGGAAGGTGAAACCATCGTTACCGCTCTTTTCCCAGACCCTGAATCCAGCGGTTATCTACGACGTGATTATTGCATCCAAGGTTGGACTGACCATCAGGCCAGCGGCGAAACCGCATTTTCATTCTGGAGGACCACCTACGCGATCCCCACTGGAAATGAAAAACCCAACCCCGTCGAAAAACTCAGCGCGGAAGAAATCCTGCGCCGACTCATTGACGAAGATGAAGACCACACGGAAAACACCCGCTTCATCCTCGCCGTGATGTTAGAGCGCCAAAAGATCCTCCGCGAGACGGACAGCCAGCGCACCCCCAGCGGCATCATCCGCGTTTATGAGCAACGCAAAACCGGCGAGATCTACATCGTTAAAGACCCAGACATTCCGCTCAGCCAAGTGGAGGCGGTGCAAGACGAGGTGATCATCCTTCTTGAAAACAACGGCAACTCTCCAAAACCCGTCGAGATGGCCGAAGCACCCGCCGAGACACCCGCCGAGATTGAACCCACTCCTGTGGCGACCGAGCCTTCAGGCTCGGAGGATCATCGTGACCCACCGGAATCTGATTCAACGCAAGGCGCTGGCGATGCTTTTACCTAAGCGCGCTAGCAGGCGCGATTGAGCGGCAACCATCGCTGGATAGCCGTCCGACTCGAGCGGTTCACGGTCCACAAATGTGTTAGATGCCTTGAGGGTCCGGCTCGGCAACGCATAGACCCGCCACCCGACCTCCATGACCGCATAGCCGTCGGATTCACTATGGAACTGCCGGACATCGAGCGTCACCTGGTCGCCGATTTCTCCATCACCTTGCCAAGGATAAGTGCGGACATTGCCTGTCTTGAGTTCGCGGCCAAGATTCACGGCCGTGACTCGAGCAATCGAAGCGCCTAGATCGCCCGCCCACCGGTGATCCTCTGAAACTGCCATCTGGTTAGGACCCTGCTGGATCACCAGGTTCGGCCGATCAATGTATTCGGCGAGGGTTACCGGACCAACGCCGATTCCAATGCCTCCGCCGGATGGCGCGGGGCCACTCGCAGTGAGCACATAAAAATTTTGCCCCGGCTGGGCACAACCCACCACGAGCAAAGCAACAAAACTAAGAATCAGTCGGTTCATAAAATCTAGAGGTTAGCGGTGAAATTTGGGGGCGGTTGGAATCGGACCGCCCGATTTGGATTTCCCGAAGATTAACGAGTTTGGCTTTTCCTCAATCGCCTTGGTCGCTGTTTTCATCGATCGCAACGCAGACCGTAGCTCGTCCAAGGTGCGAAGCAGGTCCCCTTGCACCGCACCATTCGGGCCGACACTGGAAACCAGATGATCTAGGCTGCCAGCGGCTTTTTCAAATGCCGCAAGGCTGCCCCGCAGATCCGCAGGAAGCTTGGCAAAATCCTTGGAATCGAATGTCTTACGCGCCGATGCCAAGGTCGCCGTCGCCTCATCCGCAAGGCCGCTGATTTTTTTCAAGCTCTCGTCCAACGGGAGCGCTTGAAACTTGTCGAGAATCACGGTCAGCTTCGTCTCTAACTGAGAGAATCCCGAAGAAACCGTCGGAATGGATGAGAAATCACCAACTTTCGTCAAGACCGCAGGCGATGGATCTTTATAGTAATCTAGGTCAACATACAGCGCGCCCGTGAGGAGGCTTCCCGTTTTCAACGCCACCCGAAGACCTCTGCCAACCGCGTCTTTGAGAAACTCATCGTCAGGCTTGCTGATTTTCTCCTCCGACTCCCTGCGCAGGAGTGAGGGATCAATTTCAACCAGCACCGGAATGCGTGAGTCATCCGCGCCCTTGAGGTAATCGAAAGAGATATCGGCTACACGACCGATGGGAATACCTCGGAACTCGACTGGGGCAGACTTCACCAAGCCGCGCACCGATTGTTCAAAGAGCAGCACAAACTTCATCGTCGGGTTAAAGGTCGAGCGATTTGCGGCATCTTCGTTTTCAAAAAGAGTAAATGACGAGCCGTCAGAAACTGGATTCCCTGGCACCAGCCCTTCAGGCACGCCGAACGTCGCGCCACCGGAAACCATCGCTTGAAAGGATGGCGTCCGCACTTTGAATCCGTCCGCGCCCGCGCTGATGTCGATGCCGCTGGTATTCCAAAACCGCGTATTTTCTTTCACCAAGCTACTATACTCACTTCGGATGAATGCATCATAGGTCACTCGCTGATGCGCGATGTCGAGCTTGCGGCTCTCGATCCGGCCGACCTCGAAGCCGCGATAGTAGAGTGGCGAGCCTGCTACCAGCGAGCCCGCTTGTTCAGCAGTTAGAGTGATCCGCCGCCCAGGAATATCCCGGTTCGTCGCAGGCGGTGTCTCCAGCCCATTGAAATGGTTGATCTGCTCTCCTTCTTGCTTGCCGGGTTCAAGCTCAAGGTAAGCCCCCTTGATCAGCGTATCGAGTCCGGACACATCAGTGGCAGAAACCCGCGGGCGAACCACCCAGAAGTTCGTCCCCTTTCGGAGCAATCCACCCGAATCAGAATTCAGTTCGACTTGAATCACCACTGATTTCAAGTCTTCCGCCAGTTTCACTTCCCTCACCACACCCACCTTCACCGATCGGCAGCGAACATCAGTGGTCCCTGCCCCAATTCCTTCCGCCGTTTCAAACCGGACATAGGCCACAGGACCTTGAGAGTTCAGGCTGCGGTAAATCATCCATGCCCCCAGCAACAGGGCTAAAATAGGCACTACCCAGACGATGTTCCATCGCTGGGCCGCACGGAATTCCGGTTGGATGACCGGTGGACTCGTCGTTTCTTGTTCGCTCAAGGTTCTACGTGGTTAGAAGTTGCGGGATCGTTCTGAAGCGCTTCAAGCCGATCCCATAAAAGGCGAGGGTCGAAGCTCATCGCTGCGAACATCGTAAGCACAACCACCCCTGCAAATGCAAGCGCGCCGGGGCCAGGCGTGACCGTCATATAGTTGCCAACCTGCACAAGCGCCACCAAAATCCCGACGACAAAAATATCCACCATCGACCAACGCCCCATCAGCTCGGTCACCCAGTAAATTCTCCCAAGCAGCGCGGGGGACGGATGGAGCTTCCCAGTCGCTGCCAAACAAAGCCAAGTGAGCGCGACCATCTTCAAAAGCGGGATGAGAATGGACGCGGTCAAAATCACCAACGCGATCGGGTAAGCGCCCCCCTTCCAGAAATAGGCAATCCCGCCAGTGATCGTGTTGCTCGTGGACTCCCCCAACTCAACCATGGTCATCATGGGCAACACATTTGCCGGAATGTAAAGCGCCGCAGCCGCGAGCATGAATGCCACTGTCCGCTCGATGCTGTGCGACTTCCGGAGGTGCAGGTGCGACCCGCAGCGCGGGCATCGCCCAAGCGCCACTGGAGAAACCTTGCCGCACGTGTGGCATCCTGCCAACCCAACTGCCGCCGCTCGCTGGTGGGTGACGCTCATGACTTCGCCACCTCCAAGCGATCCCACATCTCATCACGATCAATCCCAGAAATCGCCGCCGCCATACACACCATCACCACGCTAAACGCCCAGAAGCCCATGCCGAAATGCACGTCCGCCAACTTGTTGAGCTTTAGCAAACTGACGAGCACGCCTAACAAGAAAACCTCGATCATGTTCCAAGGCTCGGTTTGATTCAGCCACTTGGCTACCACGAAAGCCCCTGGTGCCACTCTCCCGAACAACAGTGGCCCACAGACATAAATCAAGCCGCTCGCCAAGGCCAATGGCGTCACCAATGTGAATAGCACCAAGGCAAAACCTAACAGCGGACTCCCTTGGTCCACCAAGGTCTTCGCGGCAGAAACCAAATTCAATGTCGTCCGAATGCCCGCCGCATCCATCGTCAAAAATGGGAAAAAATTCACCACCACCATGAGGATCAATGCCGCGAGTGAAAATGCAGTCACCCGCACCAACGAAGCGGGACGATTCTGATAGAGTACCGCACCGCAGCAACGGCACCTCGCCGCCACCCCTTCGGGCAAGGCGGTGGCCTCATGAAGCGTATCGCAAAAATGACAAGTCGATAGATAAGGCCCACCTGGCACCTTCGGCCAAGGATGCAACGATCTTAAGGTTCTGGAAAATGCATTCTTCATTTCATCGATGAGCCACCACCCGCTGGCCCAGCGCTCCCAGCCCCTCTACACCGCACTCCACAAAGTCTCCGGCCTGAAGATATCGCGGGGGGTTCATGCCCATCGCCACACCGCTGGGGGTCCCCGTTGCAAGCACATCCCCGGGCAATAAGGTCATGAATCGGCTGACGTATGCAATCAATTGCCTCACCGAAAACATCATGTCACCCGTCCAACCATTCTGCCTGAACTCCCCGTTCACCGTGCACCACAAACGCAGCTTTTGCGGATCGGCAATCTCACCCGCGGTGACCAACCAAGGTCCCATCGGCGCGAAGGAATCCGCACTCTTGCCCTTGGTCCACTGACCACCCATTTCCTTCTGGAACGCTCGCTCAGAAAAATCGCAAAAGGTCGAATACCCCGCCACATAGTCCAACGCCTCACGCTCATCGATGTATGTAGCCGTCCGGCCGATGACTACCGCAAGCTCGACTTCATAGTCCAATTTCGTCGATCCGCGTGGGATGATGACATCGTCGCTTGGCCCGCTCCACGCACTCGTAGCCTTCATGAAAATCGTCGGCTCGGCTGGAATCCCCTCGCCCAACTCTTTGGCATGCTCAAGGTAGTTTTTGCCGATGCACACCAGCTTTGATGGGCGCTCAATGGGTGGCCCCAGCCTCACCGCTGGATCAACCTCCGCTCCTCCGGGACACCCGTCCTCGACCCACTCCGCGAGAGACTCCAGGCCTCCCATCGCGAAGAACCCCTCGTCGTAGTCGTTGAATTCACCACTGGCGTCCACTCGCCGACCGTCCGGCAAGACAATGCCCGGTTCCTCACGCCCTTCTTCGCCAAATCGGATCAATTTCATGCGCTTCGATGCGGTGACTCTACCGAAATTCAAGTGATCTTAAGAAGCCCAATCTCACAAATCCTGCCGCCTTCTCAAAAAATAAGCGGCCCGACTGATCATCACTCCTAGGAAAAACCCATTAACCCGGGAGGCATCTCAGTCGGACCGCCTTGTCTTGCGACAACGAGATCTTCGCATCCCAATCTCAGAATGCAAGGAAAAAGTTGCAGATTGTATTTTTTGCGTGTTGCGCCCGAAAAAATGGTACCCAGCCAAGAACAAAATCTGGGGCCACGCTTCGATATCGCATTTTCATACTCGCTCGGTTGCAGGCCATGGATGCGCCCACGAAAAAGCCGGCATCCCCAACTTGGGAATGCCGGCCTTGAATCGTTCGTCTGCGTCGATCAGTCGCCGGAAACGCCAGCGGCTTCTGCTTCAGCGGCCTTTTGGTCGCGGAGCCAGGCACGGCGTGACATTTTCACACGACCTTTTTCGTCGACTCCGAGGCACTTGGCGGTGATCACGTCGCCTTTTTTGACGATGTCTTCCACGTTTTCCGTGCGGCCTTCGGCCAATTCCGAAACGTGAACGAGTCCGTCCTTGCCGGGTAGCACTTCCATGAACGCGCCAAACTGGGTGATGGAAACGACCTTGCCGGTGTAAACCTTGCCCACTTCGATCTCTTGGAACATGCGGTCAATCATCGCCTTGGCGCGATCGAGGCCTTCTTGCTTGGAAGCATAGATGTGCACGGTGCCGTCGTCCTCGATGTTGATCTCGGCGCCGGACTCCGCTTGGATGCCCTTGATGTTCTTGCCGCCAGGTCCAATGAGCTCGCCGATGCGGTCTGCTGGGATCTTGACGGAAACGATGCGAGGCGCATGTGGGCTAAGCGGCTTAGGCTCGACGATCGACTCAGCCATTTTCGCAAGGATCTTGGTGCGGCCGGCCTTGGCGATGTGGATCGCTTCTTCGAGCATCGCAAGAGGGAGACCGGCGAGCTTGAGGTCGAGCTGATAACCGGTCACGCCTTCGCTGGTGCCACAGAGTTTGAAGTCCATGTCGCCGTAGAAGTCTTCGGAACCAATGATGTCGAGCAGCATCTTGTAGGACTTCATCGAGTCGTCCGCGTTGTTCTCGGTGACGAGGCCGACGGAGATACCACCCACTGGGCGGATCAGCGGCACACCGGCATCAAGAAGAGCCATCGTGCCAGCGCAAACCGAGGCCATCGAAGTGGAACCGTTTGATTCCATGACTTCCGAGGATACGCGGATGGCGTAAGGGAAATCGGCTTCGGCTGGGATCACAGGCTCGATGGAGCGCTCAGCAAGCGAACCGTGGCCGATTTCGCGGCGGTTGATGCCACCCATGCGTCCGCATTCACCGACGGAGAATGGAGGGAAGTTGTAGTGGAGGATGAAGCGCTTCTCGTCTTCGCCACCCGCATAGTTGTCGAAATGTTGTTTTTCGTCAGCAGGTGCGAGGGTGGTGATGGCGAGGGCTTGGGTTTCTCCACGGGAGAAAATGGCCGATCCGTGGACGCGTGGCAGGGTGCCGATTTCGCCATAGAGTGGGCGGAGGTCACCGATGCTGCGGCCGTCAGCGCGAACGCCTTTTTCCATGATCGAGATGCGGAATGCCTTTTTCTGAAGGTATTCGAAGGCTTGCTCGACGTCGAAGTCCGTGGCTTCAAGAGCACGCTCCTTGATGGCAGCTTCCACTTCGTCGCGGAGAGCGCCGACTTTTTTGGCGCGCTCGGTCTTCGATGGGGCGTAGATCGCTGCCTCGATGCGGTCACCTGCGATTTCGTAGGCGATTTCGAGCAGGTTGTCCTTGGCGACAGTGAGTTCGTAGGAACGCTTTTCCTTGCCAGCAAGTTTCACGAGTTCTTCTTGAGCGGCCACCAACTTCACGACGGCTTCTTGGGCGAAGTGGAGCGCCTTGATGAATTCCTCTTCTGGAAGTTCGTCGGCCTGACCTTCGATCATGATGACGTTGGACTTGTCGCCGACATAGATCAGGTCGAGGTCGCTTTCAGCGCGCTCGTCGTGAGTTGGGTTGATGACGAACTTGCCATCGACGCGTCCGACACGCACGGCACCGATTGGGCCGGCGAACGGGATGTCGGAAAGGCAGAGGGCGGCGGAAGCACCGTTCATCGAGAGGATGTCCGAATCATTCACGCCGTCGGCGCTGAGAAGGATCGCGACGATCTGGGTTTCGTAGAGGTAGCCTTTCGGGAACAACGGGCGCAATGGGCGGTCCGTCATGCGGCAGGTGAGGATTTCCTTTTCAGTGGGGCGGCCTTCGCGCTTGAAGTAGCCGCCAGGGAAAACACCGGCAGCGGTGGCCTTTTCTTTGTATTCCACTGAGAGTGGGAACCAGGTCTGGCCGGATTTCACCTTGGTGGCGGAAACGGCGGTGACGAGGATGATGGTATCGCCGCAACGGACGGTGACGGCGCCATCGGCGAGTTTGGCAATTTTGCCGGTTTCGAACGTCATCGGATTGGTTCCGACATCGGCCGTGAGTGTATGGATATTCATAATCAGTTGTATTTTCTTCTTTTTCAGTGCGTACAGCCCGATCGGCGGGATGCCGAGCGGGCATTCATCATTTTCGGGCACCTCCTCAGCACGCAAATCGGCGGGCAGAGGAATCGGTTGTCCGACGGCTTTGGCATCATTTCTGGCTGCCCAAGCCGTTTCGCGAAACAGCCACGGGGGATACCCGTGGCCGTCTAGCGGAAATTGGATTAGCGGCGGAGTCCGAGGCCTTGGATGACCTGCTGGTAGCGTTCTTCCGAGTCCTTCTTGATGTAATCAAGAAGTTTGCGGCGCTGGGAAACCAAGGTGAGGAGTCCACGGCGGGACGAGAAGTCCTTCTTGTGGATGTTCAAATGGTCGGTCAGATGGAAGATCCGAGCGGTGAGGAGCGCCACTTGGTATGGGGCGCTTCCGGTGTCTCCTTCGTGGAGCTGATAGGCTTTGAGGTCGATTTCTTTAGTGCTCATGGTAGTAAGGGATGGATCCAGCGGGTGCCAGACCGTCCTAGGTTCAAGGTTGGGCGCGGAGGAAAACCCACCGACGCAAAATTTGCAAGATAATTGCTTCGGAGAGCGGAAGTTTTTAAAAAACGGGCCGATTCTGCAATCCCTGCATTTCGCTCTGTGGTGAAATCAGCAAAAGTGGATTTTTTCGCCGAATAGTTGAATTTGATGCGCACCAACTCTGGGTTCACCAGCGATCGCGTAAAAACCTCACACCCGGACCCTCAAGTCCCTCACGCTCCACAACACCCCAGCGGCAGCCTTGCCATTTCCCTTCAGTCGCCGCGCACCATCTCTTCGCCTCTCGGTGAAACGTTCTCGCGTCGCGGCAAACGCATCGTTGACGAAGGTCTTGCTGCCAATGACCGCCCCATCGGTGAAATACCTCACCCGACACCTCAACATCGCCGCCATCTTTAGGTCTGGCAAAACGGTGCCATTGTCCGCCGCTTCCAATGCCTCCGCGTCGTTTAGCTGCGGTCTTACCACGCCCGTTTTCACCTCGGCTCGGCCGTTCTTTCGTTCAAGGGCCAGACCCAACGTCCTCCGATAAATCCGCGACACTTCCTTCCATCGCTCGGCCTCAAATCCCGCTCCGTGGTGGCTCATGCACGCTCTCACGAGACCTTCACGCGATTTCTTGCCATTTCCCCTCGGCCCACCGCCCACGGCTTCGCCGTAGCTGCTCCACCGGTACTCCGCGGGATCTTCGACCATGCCCGCTCGCACGGGGTTCAGGTCGATGTACGCCGCCATCGTCCGGGCG
>CAILVZ010000163.1 GCA_903837825.1 Akkermansiaceae bacterium
CAACCCTCGCGCATCGGCGCTTGAAAAGAGCCTCCCGATTTCCAATCGTAACGCGAGGAAGCCACCTTCATTAAAAACTAACAAACCGAAAAACCAACCCCAACTCTCATAAGAAGTGGATCAACTTTCGGGGGCACTCCACAACGTGATGCCAGCGCGGCATCAATCGTCAACCGCAAGGGGGCCATAACCGTGGGAAATCCCACCGCTCGCTTCGCTCTCGACATCCAAACGCATCCTGAGACGCTCTATCCGTCAACCAGTGATCATCATGTCTCGCTCCCTTCTCGCGGTTTGTATTTTTATAACGGGTTGTTCATCCCTTCCAACTCCGATGCGCGACAACGATACTGGTAATCGCCTCAGCAGTGCCTGCTGGCAAGCCGCTCAGCGTGCACAGCACGGCGACAGCGCGGCCTTCCATGAGTGTTTCTTCGCTGCCTACTCCCGAGTACGGGATCCCATGCTCGGTGGCGAGGATTTGGAGGTCATGATTGAAACGATCCAACAACTGTTGCACTCGGTCGGAGACCAGGTGTTTGCCACCATGCTCGCAAAGGAGTCCCCTCCCATCCGCTGCGGAGTCTCATGGTTTTTACCTCGAGAGGACCTAACATCCGCTCCCAAAACAAGGGCGATCATCGCAGCAACCCAGGACTACGATTTCGAACTTGAACGATCGATCCGCCGAAATCGATGATACCAACGATGCGTTGATGCAAAGGCTAGCACCAGCCTTCAGTCGCTTCGCTCTGGATGTCCAATCACCAACATCCCTACCCTTCACTCATGAAGCGTTGCTGGACGCTTCCTCAACGCAAACCCATCGAAGAATTCAACCATGAATCCACTAGGAAAAAGCCCCACGACCGAATCGTCCATTTCAATCACCTCCACTCCAGGCTCACGAATCCACACATGTAAACATTGCAGCACTCACCCATCTGAGCTCCAAGTAGAAAGTCCGACCCCAAGATATTTCTCTAAAGAATCAATTTGAGGCCTGTAAATTTCTTCCAGTACAGTTCGAAGTTGCATTGGAACTTGCGCTGAATGACCACCAAACACTGGCTTCTTCAAATCAACGCTCCAATCGTATCGTTCCTCTCCTACTCCAATGTGTTGAAAGCACCTTCGCAATAATCCTTCGGGCGTCGATGCCAGTTCCTCAAAAAAACCGACGAATAGCTGTTGCTGTGGATAGATTTGCAGCCAATTTTGCAGGCAGGACGCATAATCACCCCGTTTCTGAGATCCTTGTGAATTAAAATGATCGATAAACCACTGGTCTGATGCCTCATGCATCTCCATTTCGGCGCGCTCAAGAGCCATTCTAGCAGAAGACCACGCCCGCTCAATCGGATTCCTCAGCAGGTAAATCAATTTTAGATCTGGAAAATTACGATAGCATTCCCGAATCGAATCGCAAGGAAGGATGGAGTAAGCTGGCGTTATCTCACCACAGAACTTTCCATCAAATTCCTTTGATGAAAAAAGCGAGCGATACCACTCGATTCCATGCTGACGATTGGAATTCCAAAAATGCACCTCTTTACCAGCCGGAAAATCAATATCGGGGTGGATGCGTAGCTTCTCATAGAGCCAAGTTGTGCCAGCCTTTTGGGCACCTATTCCAAGAAATTGTATCATTTTTCGAAGCGCTAAAATTTAAACGATTGAATCTGGGGTAAACACCTAACGAAGAAAATTTGTTCTTGGTTAAAATAATTAAAATTCTGCCATTCGAGTCTGGTAAATGCAGATGATTATCACTAATTTTGGAACTCATTGGTAACCCATTCACGCGTGGTTTTGTTGCAAACCAACTCTATCATCACTTCCAATGCGTGAAAACGAATCGAGCGCATGACCTTCGAGCATGCGCTGTGCAAGTTCCTCTTGTTCGGATCTAGGGCGGGCAATATGACCAAATTCACGCAGAGCACCCATGTCTCGGATTCGCAATCCATGCTTTTCAAAAGCATTTTGATAGAATGCATGAGTGCGGGAAACTAAAACAAAATTTCGCCAATGCCCGTCGGGGCGATCTCCATAGTGGACATTTGCAAAAATCTTTCCCGCTTGTGAAAGATTGCTTGCAGCAAAAGCCAACATCTCATCTAGTTTAGCATCAGAGAGGTGAATGAGCACGGAGAACGCCCAAATAAAATCGAATCCTCTTCGAAAGTTAAGCGATGAAAGATCGTCACAATGAATTAGAATGGGCTTCTTTGATTCAAGACCGGATTCATCCAACTCGTGACAGGCCTCTTTGAGCGTCTCGGTTCTCACGTCTATGCCAACATAATTCCCCTGATCGAGATACTCGATTAGGGGTAGTCCACCCCTAAGGGTACCACAACCAAAATCCAACAACCTATGATGTGGTTTCAATCCAGCTCTCTGGAGAAATTCTATTTGGAATCGCCGTTTAGCATCCCACAAATCGGCCGGCCCCACCAAAGAATGTCGTACCGAGCCAGCGGACTCAGGCATCTCCTTCCCAACCCTTTGATCGCAAACGTTTTTATGGTCATTCACCCGCTAAAAATTGGCGAAAATCGATTTTTCGTCAAGCAAACTGCAGGTTATTTCGCGGATGTGTGCAACATTTTAAATTTCGATCATCTTCCTGATTTAGAGGCAGCCATTCAAATGAAAAGCGTCTTTCTGAAAGATTTAACAATGGAAGCATGAATCATCGAGCGGAGGCTACGGTCACTCGAAAGCCTCTTGAACCCACTTAATCTGAAAATTTTGCATGTGCCCTAGGCTACCAATTTCCTGATTGCGCGCAAATCTAACAAAATACTCGCTTCTGAAAACGATGCTTCCGGAAGGCCTATCTTACTGGTCGACAACGACCGACTAAAGCCTATTTCTCATCCCCTTCCTAGTGTCATTCTACTTGGCGCAATGCGCTACCACATTCAGAAACGAAGAGGCACTTGAAATACAGCACTTGCACGTTAATATCGGAGTTATCTTGATTCTTTTGGCGCGACTTCCGAGAGCGTGGTCAGACCATCGAGCTGTCTGTTGGCATCTCAATCGCGGAAAGGTATCGATTGAATATGGTTTATGGACAATGCGCTCCAGAACTTGAATCGACATGACACTCACTCACCGCATTCCATCGATTACTCCTAAACAGCATCTACTTCAGAGCATTCAGAAAAGTTTACTCCCGTTTGCGTCCACGCAGCAGATAGCTGGTCGATGTCCGACCGACCGTAGAAACCACTGTAAATTGACTCGTCTGCAAGCAATCTGGCCGAGAGGTGGCAAACGAGCTTAGCATCGTAGATTGCATTTACATTACGGGACTTTAACTGCTCCGTAAGCACAACTGCATCCGGATCGATTACGGCTAGTGCTCTTCCGCCACTGGCAACAAGGTCTTCGTATTTGATCACATGTCGGGGCGCCAGGTGGGATGAATACTGCGTAAAATACCATTTAAGTATGATGATTTGGCGCTCAAGTCGGTCGGATTCCGAAGATAAATCGGATTTCAGGCGGGCGTCGAAGGCTTCACCATAGGGTAAGCGTCCCTGATTCACGGGAGCTTGAATGGTGTGCCAAGAAAGTAACACCGCTAAAGGATTTCGGACGATTGCATAGCACTGATACACGTCTTTCAGAACAGACAACGTGGCTGTGAAAAAGTTTGGGTGTTTCACTACAAGACGAAATCCCTCTTTCAAATTTTTACCAAAATCCACTTCTTGGTTTTGGACAGTAGAAGGACGGAGTCGATCGTTGACGATGGTCGATTCGAATGGATTATCAGGAATACTACCACCTCTCGCCTTGCTTACTGCACGTCCATGCTCCATAAGCGAAACTCTTTGCTCGGCGTAGAAGGCAGATATCTGCTCAAGATAGCCATGAGGAAACGGGGATTCAGACAGACTGGAAGGGTTCATAGGCTCATGCAATGCAACGCATTGAGGCAACATGTTAAGCAATGAACATGTTAAAGTAGTGCCAGATCGAGCAATGCCGGTCAGTATGATATCCATTTTGAAACGTGGATGAAAAATCTGATAGATTTTTATAGGTTGTTGTCCGAATTAAAATCAGTGGGCTTATTCATAAGCGGTAATTATTAAAGTAAGGCGTCAAGCACTGCGTGGAAAAGCCGCATCTCCTCTTCGATTGCGTGCATATGAGCCCGCTGAGAAGCTGCGGAGAGAATAAACTCTGAAGAGCCATCTGAGATTCTGGCTAAAGCATCTTGGCAAGTAGCCACAATCGAGCTCAAATCATAAATTGGCTGCAGGCAATTCGCTTCGTTGAGGCAAAAGTCCCGGTTACCAATGCAGTCTGGACAAACGACAAAGCTCTCCAAGGCCATGCCTTCAAGTGCTGGGAGATAAAACCCTTCGCCATGAACACTGTTCGGCAGAAAAACTGTCACTAAAGACCGAGCGACCAAAGACAGATACTCTGAACGTGGGAGTTGCCTTGTTAGGCAATGAACACCAATCCCACTGGCCCGCAACAACTCGGAGAGCGCCTTGGCAAAATTCGGTTCCTTGTAGCCCGCGATTAGAACCTGAATATCCCGCTCGATGCTAGGGCGTGGCAGGGCCACCAAATCCAATCCATTTGGAATCGTAACCACGGGCCCGTTGACTTGACCAGTCGCAACAATCGCCTCGGCCACTTGGCGACTCACGCAAATTCGCGTAGCACGCCTGCGGAGGAACGCATAACGAGGATCTTCTGGGAGCGCGTGGCAGAGACCCTGCACAAGGTTGATGACAGGCTTGTCGCAATCCTCTGGCACAGCTAGCCAGTCCAAGCCGGCAATAAAAAGAACATCCGCCCCATTGGGCTTCCATTGATTTAAAACTTTTTCCCCACGGGCAATCCAAGGATTCGATTCGTCGCGCAGTGAAGATGGCGTCAAATAAATTTCCGGTTCAAAAAAAGCTGACGCCTGGGAGTGCTTAAAATAATCCCAAACCTTCAAGTGCCCACCGGTGAATGCCTGAAAATCACGATGAAAAAGCAAATTTTTCATGACAGTGACCTATTCGAAATTAAAAAATGAACGGATGAAAAAGCGAGGCCGACCGGGAAGTTCGCCCATTACGGGACTGAACCGTGCTGGTGGGGCGGGTACGGAGAAGCGTTAGGAGATCATGGAGTGTGGATCAAGGGTGAATTGACGAGGAGCTTATTAATTGGATTGGAATGCAGCGCCTCGAGAAGAAGAATTGGAAAAATGCGGGTACTAAAATTTCCGATAAAATTCCTTGAC
Source organism: Akkermansiaceae bacterium (assembly GCA_903837825.1). Classification (GTDB taxonomy): domain Bacteria; phylum Verrucomicrobiota; class Verrucomicrobiia; order Verrucomicrobiales; family Akkermansiaceae; genus Luteolibacter. The sequence continues at coordinate 5,273 of CAILVZ010000163.1, forward strand.
ATAGGTGGATTTGTCTAATTTTTTAAATTTGAACATCAATTTAGACTTCGTGATCATACCCAAATATACGATTTTATCGCATTATCTAGGCAAGCGATCGGTCTCATCGGCCTTGGAGTTGCCAGTTTTTCAGCATTTCCGCCGCCTTTCTCCTGTAACCTTCTTTCGCTCGCCCGCAAGTCTCTCATCTTCTTTTTTGCCGGCATTGCGGTCCTGTGTTCATATGTCCCAGACGTCTGCGATGCCGCTCCGATTTCACCGGACCACGTCGTCGTCTTCCGTGTCGGTTCGGGTGCCAACGCCTTGGGAAACACCGGCAACAACGTGTTCCTCGACGAATACACCACGGCGGGGTCGCTCGTGCAGTCGATCGAAGTCAACAGCACCGGCACCGGCACGAAACTCGTCGTCGCCGGCAACGGTACGGCCGAGGGTGGCCTGACGATCTCCCCGGATGGGAAGTGGATCGCATTCGCCGGCTACAACTCCGGCACGGGGGCGGCTTCAAGTTTGTCGAGCTCCACGAGCGGGTCGGTGCCTCGCGTCGCGGGTGTATTGAATACCACGACGGGAAGCTATTCGCTAACCACGACTGGCACGTGGTTCAGCACCCAGAGTGCGCGGTCTGCGGTCTCGCCGGACGGCAACAAGATCTTTGCGACGGGAGGAAACAGCGGCCTCGTCTATGGCACGGCTGATGGAAACACGGCGTTTCAGTCGATCTCGGGGACTTTGGCCACGAACTTGCGCTGGCTGGGTGCCTACGGCACCAGCGCCTCTGGCACCAGTCTGTTCGTTTCAAACGCTTCGGGCACGTGGGCGACCGTGGGCGTGTATGGAGGAAACCCGCTCGAGAGTGGAACCGCGACCTCGCTGACGGCCCAGCCCGGCATCCCACTCCAGGGAGGCACCCCGATTACGACCCGGTATGGCTTTGTGTATCTCGATACCAATCCCTCGATCCCGGGGCTCGACACGATGTACGTGGCGGATGACGGTCTCACCGACGGCGGCATCACCAAGTATCTGCTCGCCGCGAGCGGCACCTGGAACAAGTCGGGGCAACTGATCCGGACGGGCACCGACAACTTTCGCGGCCTGACCGCGACATTCAATGGCACGGACGCCACCCTCTTTGGAACGGTGCGCTCCTCAAATTCGTCTGCTGGCGGTACTTCGCAGTTGTTCCGTTTGGTTGATAGTGGTGCCGCAACGAGCACCCTGAGTGGCTCTACGACCAGCCTGACGACCCTCGCCACTTCGGGCTCGAATCAAGTATTCCGTGGAGTAGTGTATGTGACAGGGGCTGCGGCACCCGCGGCCCCGAGTGTGAACTCTTGGCCGACGGCATCAGCGATCACTTATGGACAAACCCTCGCTTCTTCTAACCTTAGTGGCGGATCAGCCTCGGCGGCGGGGAACTTCACCTTCACCAGTCCGAGCACCGCACCCGCAGTCGGTACGGCTTTGCAATCGGTAACTTTCACCCCAACGGATGCGGTGAAATATACAACGGTGAGCGGAAATGTCAGTGTGACCGTGAATAAACTGACTCCAGAGGTGACCGTTTGGCCGACGGCATCGGCGATCGATTATGGGCAAACCCTCGCCTCGTCTACTCTCAATGGCGGATCAGCCTCGGTGGCCGGGAACTTCACCTTCACCAGTCCGAGCACCGCACCCGCAGTCGGCACAGCTTTGCAAGCGGTGACCTTCACCCCAGCGGATACGA
>CAILVZ010000164.1 GCA_903837825.1 Akkermansiaceae bacterium
CACTGGGTGGCGAGTTGTTCTACAAGCAGTCGACGTATTTCAGCGATTTTTATGAGCAAACGAATGCCGGTGCCGCCCTCTCCTTGAGAAAGCCAATCGGCAACAAGAGCTCACTCAGGGGTGAGTATCGCGTCGAGAAGGTGAAGATCAAATCGGAGGTGGATGCGAGCGATTACGTTGATAAGAATTTTGTGGGCGACAATGGCGATAACTCTCAGTTATCAGAGCGCGCCATTGGTGGTGACTTCATGCGCAGTGCGTTTGCGGTGAACTTCATCAACGACAGTCGTGATAGCACCATGCTGCCTCGCATGGGCCACAAGCTGGACTTTGGGGTGAGTGTGGCGGGCGCGGGTGGGGATGTGAACATCGCGTCCATCTCGGCCCGTGGGCAACAGCATTGGAATCTCCTCTGGGACTCGATTTTCTCGATCAATGGCGAGCTCGCCTTCGTGGACAGCTTGAACAACGATGAGATTCCAATCTTCGAGCGGATGTTCCTTGGAGGTGGCCAGACGCTGCGCGGGTTCAAGTTCCGCGATGTGGGGCCGCGCGATGCGGGTTACACCAACGAGGTCTATGGTGGAAATTCGTTGGGCTACGTTTCATTCGAATACACCGTGCCGATCGTTGAGACGGTGCGTGCCGCCGTCTTCTCCGATGTGGGTTTTGTGAACGCCGACAGCTGGGATCCAAGTCCCCAAGATGTCTATGGTGACGTGGGCTTCGGCATTCGGTTGAAGCTCCCGATCAGTCCATTGCCGTTGTCGCTCGACTATGCATTACCCGTGGCTGCGCCAGACAAAGAGGCAGACAAGGGCGGGCAGTTCAACTTCTCGCTCAGTACACAGTTCTGAGTATCGGCGGTGGCGCTCCTTGTGGCGTTCATGGGGTACAAACGGCATCGGCAATGCGCAAGCCATCCATGGCGGCGCTCACGATGCCGCCCGCGTAGCCTGCGCCCTCGCCGCAAGGGAATAGCCCCCGGATCTGAGGGTGCTCCAGCGTGTCGTCCCGCCTTGGGATTCGCACGGGCGAACTGGTGCGAGTTTCAAACCCTAACAGCAATGCCTCATCGGAAATGTAGCCATGCACTTGGCGGCCAAAAAGTCGGAGGCCTTCCCGCATCCGGCTGGTGATCCACTCGGGGAGCAGCTCGTGCAATGCGGTGGATCGAGCACCCGGGAAGTAGCTGGTATCCGGCAAGCTCGCAGAGATTTTGCCTGCGATGAAATCGGTGACTCGTTGGCCAGGGGCCACTTGGCCGCCGCCACCCGCGACCTTGGCAGATCGCTCGAGTTCCTTTTGGAAAACCAGTCCAGCGAGGACACCGTGTTCCCTTACGAGCGGTTGCAAATCCTCGGGCTCGACGGTCGAAACCATGCCGGAATTTGCGAAGGGTGAGTCGCGGCGCGAAAGGCTCATGCCATTGACGACCACCTCGTCATTCTCGGTCGATGCGGGGACGATCCAACCACCGGGGCACATGCAGAACGAATGCACGCCACGGTCACGAATCTTGGTGGCCAGTCGGTAGCGTGCCGCCGGAAGAAGTCGCGGGCGCTCTTGATCGCGGTCGAGGTGATACTGGGTGCGGTCGATGAAGGGTTGCGGATGCTCGATCCGGAAGCCGACGGCAAATGGCTTGGGCTCTAATAAGATCTTTTTGGATTCGAGCAGGCGGTAGATGTCGCGTGCCGAGTGGCCTGTCGCAAGGATCACCGAGTCCGCGAGAATTTCATCGCCTGAACCTGTTAGAACGCCACGGATGCGGTCACCGCTCGTGAGGAAATCGACGACCTTCGTTTGAAACCGGACTTCTCCTCCCGCGGCGATGATCGAGTTGCGGATCGCCTTGACGACGTTTGGCAAGAGGTTCGAGCCGATGTGCGGATGGGCATCTGTTAGAATTTGTTCGGGGGCGCCATGAGCTACCAGAACCTCATAGACTTTTGCGACCGGGCCACGTTTGGTGGCGCGAGTGTAGAGTTTTCCGTCAGAAAAAGTACCGGCACCGCCCTCGCCAAAGCAATAGTTCGATTCCTCGATCACGCGGCCTTCACGGAGGATGGGCGCAAGGTCGAAGCGGCGAGCGCTTGCATCTTTACCACGTTCTAACAGGATGGGCTTTAGTCCGTTTTCAAGGCAACGCAGCGCAGCGAAAAGCCCTGCGGGTCCGCAACCGACGATGATGACCGATCGCCCATGGGTGGGAAGCGCAGGGGCCGACCACGTGGGCAGGTCCTCTGTTGGAAATGCGGCGTCGAGGGATACGTCTAACCGGAGCTGCACCTTGACGGCGCGTTGTCGTGCATCGATCGAGTGCTTGCGCAGTTTGATGCCGCCGATGCGACTCACGGGGATGCCGAGCTTGATGGCCGCCGCTTGTTTGCGTGCGCTGTCGTCCTCGGATTTTTCCAAGGGCAGGACGATGTCGACGGTTTCGATGAGCGGTTCCATGGCGGGTGAGCGGTTCGATTTAGCCACGGATGCTACGCTTGTGTCCTGCATCGTCCACGCTGACGAAGGTCACGCGAGTGGAGAAGATTGGTGCGGGGCCAGCGCGTTCATCGGTGACCTCTACCGCGTAAGTCGCACTGGTATTTCCTTCGTGGGTGAGGTTGCAGGAAATCTTGAGGATCGTGCCATCGCGGACGCTGTGATGGAATTCGACGGTATCCATCGCCACGGTGACAAATTGGCAATGGGGATAGTCGAGGCTTGCGGCGATCCAGGATGCTTCATCGATCCATGCCAGAAGTCGGCCTCCGAAGAGAAAACCGTAGTGGTTCAGGTCGCCGGGGAGGACAAGACGGTGCGTTTCCATGAGGTCACCAGCGGCGGCGCTTGGTCTCCTTGTAAAGGGCTGCATCGAGCGAGTAGCTGCCAGCACCTGATAGAATCAGCGCGATGGCTGGGATCAAATACATCAGCGCAGGTTCCTTTGCGGGGCCTGCGCCGATCGCGAACCATGGGGCGGCACCAAGCGCTCCGAAGGCAGCCACTACCATCGTGAAGCCTAACACAAATGCAGCGGGCCGCGTCGCCAGTCCGAGCACGATCATCGCCGATGCCGCCACCTCAGCGCCGATTGTCATGACCAAGCCGACTTGTGGAGACATCATGCTGAGCGGGAATACATTCGAGTGATAGAACCCTTGTTTGAGAATCGCGGAAAATGCGTGAATTTTCGGAATGCCATGGCCGATGAGCATCATCAAGCCGATCATGGACCGGAGCGAGAGGATGGCGAGTGAGGCGACCGCATCGCGGGTTCCGCAGTCAAAGAAGAATTTTTTCATGGGGTTGCGTTGGGTTTGGGTTTTGCGGAGATGGTGATGCGTTTGAGTCTTTCCTCGCCTTGAGGGGAATGGGAGGTCACCCGAGAATCCTCTGCGAGAATGTGGTGCACCAAGCGGCGGTAGTAGGCGTTGAGGGGACGCAATTGAAAAGGGTTTCCCGTCGCGCTCACGCGCTCGGCGACGCGGGTGACTTCCTCTTTGAGTTGGTCCTCTTGGATTGAGCGGAAAAACTCGCAGTCCACCCTGATCCGCTCGGCGTTGGGAGAGTGGCGGCGGAGGATGCGGTTCACCAAATACTGGATGTCATCGAGGCGGTCGCCCTCGTGGCCGATGATTGCCTCGCTGTCTGCCGAATGGATTTGCAGGCATGGCCCGTCGTCGGATTCGTGCACCTCGATCGTTGCGATGAACCCGAGGTGTCCGAGCATCGTGTCGAGGATCTTGGTTGCGGATTCCACCGTTGTCATGATTTGAGCCTAGTCAGATCCGTGGCCGGGTCAATCACCGCAGGAGTGATTGTTTTCAAAAAGGTCGGCAAGGTTTGCGGCATAGGCCCCTAGCTGCGTTTTTTCGGCGTCGCTGAACTCGTAGGGGACGAATTTTCCGATTCCCAGCGTACCGATCACCGCGCCCGAGGATTTCGAAAAAATCGGTACGGCGAGTGAGCCTGCCACTCCAGTTTTTTGGGCATCGGGCTTGGCGACTCCACCGAGGTCTTCCTGGAGGTTGCAGAGTTCGACCGGTTCTCGGCGCTCGGCGGCGGCTCCGGCAATACCCTTGCCGACGGGGATCGATGAAATTTTATCCAACAAAAAATCCGGCACTCCCGCCTGCGCGAGAAGGTTGAGCGTTTTTCCATCTTGGGTGCTCCGGTGGAGCGTTCCCGTCTGGCAACCAAATTGTTGTAGGATCGTGGCCAACAGTGGGCTCCACGTGGACGAATCACTCATGGAGCTGGTTTTATCATGGATCTACCGACCCGTCACCCCCCGAATCTCGGATGAATTGGAGCTTGGCAAGCCACGAAATATCGGCCAGACCCTTGTGGGCAATGAATGTAGCTCTAACCCTGCTACCAGCGCTCGTCTCTAGCATCCTGCTTTGCCAAGAAACCCAAGCGATGGAAAACCACACGAAAGTCACCGAACAAAATTTTGGCAAGATGCCCGACGGGCGGCCAGTTAAGATTTTTTCGCTCACCAATAAGAATGGCCTCAAGGCCAAGGTCACGGAATACGGAGCCATCCTCGTCTCGATGGAGGTTCCCGACAAGTCGGGCAAATTGGCCGATCTTACCCATGGCTATGACAGCTTGGAAGGTTGGCTGACGAACACGTCCTACTTTGGATCCACGGTCGGCCGATTCGGCAACCGCATTAAGGACGGAAAATTCTCGTTGGATGGGAAGGACTACACTCTCGCGACAAACAATAGTCCCGGCGGGATTCCCTGTGCATTGCACGGCGGACTCAAGGGATTTGATAAAGTCGTCTGGGCTGGGAAAGTCACTGCCGACAACGCCGTCGAGTTCACTTACACGGCGAAAAATGGCGAGGAAGGTTACCCGGGAAATCTAACCGTTAGAGTCACCTATTCGCTCAACGATCACAACGAGTTGACGTGGGACGCGCAAGCAAGCACCGACGCGCCGACGGTTCTCAACATCGTGCACCATTCGTATTGGAATCTCTCCGGTGATCCAACGACTACCATCAATGACCACATTCTCACGCTCAATGCGGATGGTTATTTGCCGACCGATGCGGGATTGATTCCAACGGGAAAAATTGATCCCGTGGCATCGACGCCGATGGATTTCACGAAGCCGACTGCCATTGGCGAGCGCGTGGGTGCCTCATTTGAGGCGTTGAAATTTGGCGGTGGATACGACCACGCATGGGTGTTGCGCAAGGCCGATGGCGTTCATTTAGCAGCGAGATTGAAGGACCCCAAGAGTGGTCGGGTGATGGAGGTTTCCACCAACCAACCTGCGATCCAGTTCTATGGGGGCAATTTCCTCGATGGCAAGGCGATCGGCAAAGGCGGTGTTGCCTATGCATTCCGAACGGCGCTCTGCCTCGAAACCGAGGGCTTCCCCGATGCTCCGAATCACCACGCGTTCCCATCTGCGGTGCTTCGCCCTGGCGAGACCTACCATCATGTCATGATTCACAAGTTCTCTGCAGAATAAGTATTGTTCTGAGGAGCTTTGAACATCCAGTGATCTCATAAACCCAAATCCAATACCCATGATCGATATTCAATCCATTTCATTGCTGGCGGCGGCAAGTCTTCCCGCCGGCTCCAGCGAGTCCACGACCATTATCAATCTCCACTCGGTCGACTACGCGATCCTCGGAGTTTACATCCTTGTGGTGGTCGGCATCGGCTTCGCGCTCAAGAAGTATGTGAAGTCGGCTTCTGATTTCCTAACATCCGGAAGGTCGATCCCCGTCTGGGTGACGGGCCTCGCCTTTTTATCGGCCAACCTCGGCGCGCAAGAAGTCATCGGGATGGCTGCATCTGGAGCCAAATACGGAATCATGACCGCCCACTTCTATTGGGTAGGTGCGATTCCAGCGATGATCTTCCTCGCGATCTTCATGATGCCGTTCTACTACGGATCGCGTGCCCGATCGGTGCCAGAGTATTTGAAGTTACGGTTCGATGAAAAAACTCGCGGATTGAATGCAATTTCCTTCGCGGTGATGACGGTGGCTTCTTCTGGAGCCTCGCTGCATGCTCTAGCAGCATTGCTGCATCTTCTGCTCAAGTGGGATTACAATTTTTCGCTCATCGTTTCGTCAGTCGTCGTACTCGCCTACGTCTTGAAGGGTGGACTTTCCTCGGCGATTTACACGGAAGTGCTTCAGTTCTTCCTCATCGTGCTTGGGTTTGCGCCGTTGGTGATTATCGGTCTGAATGACCTCGGTGGTTGGAATGGCTTGATGCAATCGCTCACGAAAGTCAGCGGCCCAGAGTTCACGCACTCATGGAAATATATGGGAACCACCGCGAATCCGATGGGAGTCGAGTGGTTTGGTATGGTCTTCGGGCTCGGGTTTGTTCTTTCGTTCGGCTACTGGTGCACCGATTTCCTCGTGGTCCAGCGGGCGATGGCGGCGAAGTCGATGGGCGATGCGCGCCGCACCCCGATCATCGGAGCCATTCCGAAAATGCTCTTCCCCGTGATCGTGATTCTTCCCGGCATGATCGCTCTGGGCCTTGCGGCGAAAGCAGGTTCTGGCTATTCGATTCCACTCGGTGTCACTGGGGCAACGGACTACAACCTCGTGATCCCTTCGCTGATCGCTCATTACTTACCAACTGGCATGCTGGGTCTTGCGCTCACCGCGTTGATGGCTTCCTTCATGTCTGGCATGGCTGGAAACGTCACGGCATTCAACACCGTTTGGACTTATGACATCTATCAGTCCTACATCGGTAAGGGCAAATCCGATTCGCACTACATGTGGATGGCTAAATTTGCCACGGTTGCCGGCATCGTGATTTCGATCGGCTTTGCGTATGTGGCGAAGAACGTGAACAACATCATGGACTTCTTGCAATTGGTCTTTGGCTTCGTCAACGCGCCGGTATTCGCGACCTTCCTGTTAGGAATGTTCTGGAAGCGGGCTACGGGCCACGGAGCGTTCTTCGGGTTGTTGGCAGGCACGATTTGTGCGATGATCTTCCACGGCATCAGCGCACCGGTCCCTCTCGACAAAATTGGTGACGGCATCCCATGGGTGCAAGGCGCATGGCTAGGTGCGAAATTCGGATTCACCTCAAGCATGGCGCAGAACTTCTGGCTCGCCATCGTCGCATGGACGTTCTGCTTCGTCATCACGATCGCGATCTCGCTGGCCACCAAACGTACCAAGACGGATGCGGAACTCGTGGGCTTGGTTTATTCTCTCACTGACAAAATCAAAGAAGAAGATGAGCCGCTGTGGAAGCGTCCCGCCGTGGTCGGCGGTGTTGTGCTACTGGTGGCACTGATTCTCAACATCATCTTCCGTTAATCCCTAAAACCCAATCGATCCCATGAACTTTGACCTTCGCCTTCCGATCGGAATTCTCTTCTCGCTTTTCGGGTTGATTCTCGTGTGCTTTGGTTTTCTAACCAAAGGTAGCGACATCTACGCGAAATCCCTCGGCCACAACATCAATC
>CAILVZ010000165.1 GCA_903837825.1 Akkermansiaceae bacterium
AGTAGACGCGATCATGCAGGTTAGAGGCGAGGATCAGTTCGCGTATACATGCTGCATCTACCCAACTGGTATCTTTGCCACCATTGAGGACCTGCATGAGGCAAAAATGCTCCTGAAAGCCAACCCTAACGCTCATTATGTCGCGCCGGTGGTGCGCTATGGTCACCCGATCCAACGTGCTCTGGAGATTGATGAAAAGGGCAGGATTGCATTTGTTGACGACACTCAATCCCAACAGCGCACTCAAGACGTTTCGCCCCGGTTTCATGACGCGGGGCAGTTCTACATGGGCCGCACTGAATCCTGGCTGAATGGAGTTCCCATCCTTAGCAACGCCATGGGATTCGAAATGCCCTCCTGGAGGGCCGTTGACATTGATTCTGAAGAGGACTGGATTCGCGCACAGGCAATACATCGGACGAAACTTGGCTCATAGTGCAGCGCACCACCGCGCCGCGTCTAGCCAGTTCTATTCCTGTGCGATGAGGTTCCACGTTAGGGGCGTTCCCCGATCGATGTCACATGCCGCCTCCGTCCCCAGCACATCGTCAAGGTGCTTGGGGGACAATCCGAGCCCCGGGCGAATAGCGCGGACGTTCTGATTTGTGAATTCATCGCCGGCCTTCACGCCTTGAACGACATACAGCGACCGACGAAAAACAAGTGATGACTCGTCTGCATCAGATGTGCCATAGGTGACTTCGCCGAGAGCCAGCCAAGCGCGTTGACTCTCCGTTACAAGTTGCGCCATTTCGGCGGGTTCCATCGAGAACGCGCTATCCACCCCGCCTAATCCACGATTCAGGGTGAAGTGCTTTTCAATCACTCGGACACCCAGAGCCACACTCGCGACAGCAACGCCGATGCCAAGAGTGTGGTCGGAGAGCCCAACTGCACATCCAAATCGCTCGCGCATATCGGGAATGGTTAGGAGGTTGACCGAGTCTGCAGGCGCAGGGTAGGCACTCGTGCACTTCAAGAGCGTCAAGTCCGAGCATCCACCCTCTCGCGCAACCGCGACAGCATCGGCCAATTCGTCGACCGATGCCATGCCAGTTGAAATAATCATCGGTTTTCCCGTTCTAGCTACCTTGCGAATGAGGGCATGATCCGTGTTTTCAAATGAGGCAATCTTGTAAATCGGAACATTGAGAGCCTCAAGAAAGTCAACGGCAGTCTCGTCGAAGGGTGTGCTGAAGGGTACGAGTCCCTTTCCTCGAGCGTGAGCAAACAGTTCTTCGTGCCACTCCCATGGCGTCGACGCTTCGTCATACAAGTCGTATAGCGACCTCCCCGACCAGAGGCTCTTCGGATCGTCAATCACGAAATCGCCATGGCGGATATCGATTGTCATTGTGTCTGCTGTGTACGTCTGGAACTTGATTGCATGCACTCCGGATGCTGCCGCCGCGTCAATAATCGACATGGCATGCTCACGTGAATTGTTGTGATTCCCGGACATCTCAGCGATGATCCACGGCCCGCGTGAATCAGCAAATGAATTCATAACACTCCAACAATCGGTTTTGCGCGCTAGCACTTTCGAAGCATGAAGATGGACCCATCGGCTAATCGATCGACTTCGCGGAATCCAAATCTGCCAAAGTAAATGGGGATTCTCGTCGTCAGACTCACTACACCGG
>CAILVZ010000166.1 GCA_903837825.1 Akkermansiaceae bacterium
ATCACAGTTGCATCAGCTGGCACCTCCACACTGACCATCGGCCAGGGTGCGGCAGTTAATGCCGGATCCATCCAGATCGCTTCAGGCGTATCTTCGACTGGCACCGTCAACATCGGAACCCTCGGAGGTAACGACTCGGTCGCCTCTTTGAATACGGCCATTATCGGGTTCGGTAGTGGCAACGGTGCTCTTAACTTTAACCAGTCGGGGACGACCACGCTTGGAGCAGTCATCTCCGGGAATGGTTCGGTGAACCAGAAGGGCCTCGGCACGACTATCCTGACCGGCAACAGTTCCTTCGCAGGTACCACCATCATCGATAGGGGGACACTCCAGCTCGGCAACGGAGGAACCACCGGATCACTCGGATCGGGATCGGTCGTCAACAACGGCTCAATAGTATTCAATTACTCGGGAGTCACCACCAATGCCAATAATATCAGTGGAAGCGGTAACCTCAGCCTCACCGGCAGCGGCACCACCACGGTCATCGGCACTAGCAGCTACACCGACTACACCTCCATCGGAGCTAACAAAACCCTACAGGTTGGAAACAGCGGTTCCACTGGCAGTATCGGCACCAACTACATCGAACTGATTGCCGCCAACTCCACCATCGCCTTCAAGCGTAGCGATGTGAATTTGCTGAATAACCAGATCATCGGACTAGGTTCGCTCGAGCAGAACGGCAACGGCACCCTGGTGATGACCGCCTCCAACAGCTTCAGCGGGGGAACTCTGGTGAACGCTGGCAAACTCCAACTGAACGGCGGTGGCACACTCGGCAGCGGCAACGTCTCAATCGCTCAGGACAGACAACTGATCCTGAACCACAGTATTGCCACCACGCTGAATAACAACATCAGCGGCCTAGGTAACCTGAGCGTTACCGGTAGCAGTACAAGCACCCTCGGTGGAGTTGCTAGCTACAGTGGGTATACCGCGATCACCGGTGGAAGCCTCTCACTCGGCAGCGCAGGAACACTAACTGGTGGCGGCTCAGTCAACGTCAGCAATGGAGGAACGCTTCTGCTGGGTGCCACGAATGGGCTAAATCAGGTCAATACAAACTCGGCCTTAAACCTTGGATCAACTGGAACCTCCGGAACACTCTCCATGGGTGGCAACGGAAGCGTCCGCGCCTCCACGCAGACCTTCACCACGCTGACCCTCTCGGCCAACAGCTCGATCGACTTCGCCAACCTGACCGGCCAGTCAGCGCTCTACTTCAGCAAGGTTGCTGGCCTATCGAACTACACACTGACCATCTTCAATTACAACGGTCACAACCTGTGGGACGGAAATTCAGATATTGGTGGAATCGGTCAATACACGAAGCTCTACGCGAAGGCCGGCTCCGGAGTCAGTGGCTTCACCGACACGGAACTCAACAACATCAAGTTCTACGGCGGAAGTGACACGAGCAGCACCTTCCTGGGTGAGGGAAGCTTCTCTAATATCACCTCCAATGGGTTCAACCAGATCGTACCGGTTCCCGAGCCCGGAGTGCTTCTTGCAGGACTCCTTCTCCTCGGTTGGATGATCGTTTCCTTCCGCTCCCATTTGGTGCGTGCGGTTCGAGTGGCTCGCCGCTAAGGGATC
>CAILVZ010000167.1 GCA_903837825.1 Akkermansiaceae bacterium
CTGCGTAGAGGTCGAGTTTGGATCCGGTTCCAGTGACAGCGGCGCAGTGGCGTCCGAAGTCCAAGCCTGCGGATTCATAGGCAGCCTTGGCTTCTAACATTCCATTCCGTGTCTCTGCGGTGCCTCCTGATTTTGAGATGACCAGGGTGAGGGTCTTCGCGAGTCCTACAGAGGCAAGTTTGGCGATGACTGCATCCATGCCAGCGGGGTCGGTGTTATCGAAAAAGTAGAGCGGCAGGGTTGCGCCTTGGCCGATGGCTTCCGAGACCAATTGCGGGCCGAGCGCTGAGCCGCCGATGCCTATCAGAAGAACTTGTTTGAAATGGCCGCCAGTGGGTGGCGCGATTTCTCCGGCGTGAATTTTTTTCGCGAACTGTTTGAGGTCGGCAAGCGGTTCGGTGATGGCACGTTTCAGTGCTTCCGTAGGTGCGAGGTTTGGGTTACGCAGCCAATAGTGTCCGACCATGCGTCCTTCGTCGGGGTTAGCGATGGCGCCCGCCTCCAATGCCTCCATGTCTGAGAATGCTTTGGTGATCCTTGGTTGCAAGGTGGCGATCTGTCCGGCATCGATATCCATCAGCGAAAGGTCGAGTGAGAACCCATGTTGGGGGTAGCGAAGGAGGTGTTGTTGATAGGATTGCCAAGACATGATGAATGAGTGGTGAAAGGTGACGCGTTAAATACTAGTCTGCAATTTTTATGTTAGAATGTTAGATTTTCCGGTGATTGTTCGCATCAATACGTTATAATGGTATGTACTGGGTGAGGCTTTAGCTTTGCACGGCCATCTAGGAATGCGAGTTCGATCAAGACGGAAACTCCTATGACATTGGCACCTAGCTCATCAAGGAGTTTAAGAGGTGCAGCGGCTGTTCCGCCAGTCGCGAGGAGGTCATCGACTAACAAAATGGATTCGCCGGGTTGGATGGCGTCCTCGTGGAGCTCCACAATCGAATCGCCGTATTCAAGCGAGTACGCGGTTTGGCGTGTTTTCCATGGGAGCTTGCCTTTTTTTCGAATGGGAATAAAACCGGCACCGAGACGATCTGCTACGGCTGCGGCAAAGATGAAGCCGCGAGCATCAATTCCGACCACTTTGTCGATGACGCTTCCACCAGCAGTTTCACAGAGCAAAGAGATCGCTTGGCGGAACAATTTTGCATCCGCGAGAATGGGTGTGATATCCTTAAAGATGATTCCCGGTTTCGGGAAATCAACGACGTCGCGGATGGCAGCGCGTAAAGCTTCGGGCATGACTCTCGAATCTTACCAGTAGCGTGGGCAAATGTGAATCTTAAATCCTTTGGTTGACCAGCATCTTTTCTGAGGCGTGCTGATTTGAATGCTAGGTTGATGTTAGCAGAATCTTGACCTCTCGGGAAGATGGTAGATTCTATGAAGTAAGTTGAATTACTTCGATTGTTCTAACATTCGAAGAAGAGGTGCTTCTGCACGTGCGCGTATGGGCTCCTCCATCTCCACGCGAGGTTGCAGGAGGTCTAGGCAATCGCGAAGTTTTTGGAGGGTGTTCATTTTCATGTAGCGGCAGTCCGCGCAGGCGCAGCGGTCGGTAGGGCCCGCAATGAGATTCTTGTCCGGACATTCCTTGCGGAGGCGGTGAAGCATGCCGCTCTCGGTTACGACGATGATGTCCTTTACCGGTGCGTTCTTGCAGTAACTGATCATTTTTTCCGTCGAGCAAACCTCGTCGGCGAGCAGGCGGACGGCTTGTGTGCACTCTGGGTGGGCGACCACAAGAGCGTTTGGATACTCCGACTTGATCCGATTGATTGAGTCGCGGGTAAACTCGACGTGAACGTAGCAGTTGCCTTTCCACAAGTCCATTTTGCGGCCTGTTTGCTCCATCACCCAAGCGCCGAGGTTTTCATCGGGCACGAAAAGAATCGGACGGTCCTTGGGGGCGAGGTTGACGATTTTGACGGCATTTCCAGAGGTGCAAATCACGTCACAAAGCGCCTTCACCGCACCAGAGCAATTGATATACGCGACGACGTAATAGTTCTTTTCGGTATTGGCATCGAGGAATGCCTTGAGTTGGTCGGCGGGGCATGATTGCTCGAGCGAGCAGCCCGCATCGGCGTCTGGAAGGACGACGATTTTGCTGGGGTTCACAATCTTGGCAGTTTCTGCCATGAAATGAACGCCGCAGAATACGATTACATCCGCATCGGTTGCCTTCGCGTGATAGGCGAGGCCGAGTGAGTCTCCGACATAATCGGCCACGTCTTGGATGTCTCCCGTTTGGTAGTTGTGGGCAAGTATGACAGCGTTTCTGGCTTTCTTTAGAGCAAGGATCTCCTCCTTGAGGTCGAGGGCGGCAGGCATGGTGCAGTTTGGTTTGGGTGAGCTGCTTGAATGATCGGTTTGTTAGAGTTCCTAGGAGGGCTTGATCATTTCAATCGAGCCGGTGTGTTTTGCACCGGATTTCACGATGAGAGAAGAGGTGCGAACGAGTCCTTGAAGGTGCGCTCTTTTTTCGAGGGTTACGGTGCCAGTGCAAGAGATCTGGCCGCGAACGGTGCCGTCGATCGATGCAGAAGTTGCGACAACCGGATGGAGAAACTCGACACGGGATTTTTTTTCGACACGGAGGGTTTGGCAGCGGATGTCACCGATGATTTTTCCACTGCTGCGGATGATGAGGTCGCCGGAGCACTCCACTGTACCTGAAAAGGTGCCGAAGATGGTAAGATGGTGGCAGCGAAGGGTCGCGCCTGAAACCGCTCCCGATTTGTGGATGACGATGTCGCCACTGGTTTCGACGAAGCGATTCCAGCGTTCGTTGATCTCAAAGTTCAAGAGGCTCACATATCCGCTGCATTTTGGGCATTGGGTCGATTGTGCATCGCCTGAGGTTTCGAACGAATGAGCGCAGCTGAAGCAAGTGATCGTCCTCGGTGGTTTCGTTGGGTTGAGGATCCGCATCAGCAGCGACCGAGGTGGCGGTGGGCTGGGCCCTCTGCGTAATGTTAGTTTGGGGCTAGCCAGTGGTGGGAGGACCGAGCTTTCGGAGTCCGAATCCAAGCGTGGGATGGCAAAGCGTGCTGTTTGAATCGTTCGTGGCACGCCCTTGCCCTCACGGACTTGGAAGTGGGCGCGACACGAGCGGCAATGGGTCGAGATGACGAGCGCTGGCTCGATCTGAACGCTCCCACACTCGGGGCAAGCCAGTTCGATGCGCTGGCGAGTGGTCTCATCGGCCATGGCGGTGCGGATGAGTTTTTAGAGAGGGTTGCCTCAACAAATTAGGAAATGGTACCACTGAGGGTCCCTTGTTTCGGGGCTTCGGGTGCGGGTGCTGGTTTTGCGGGCTGAGCTGCAGGCGCAGGTGCCGCGGTGGGTTGCACCGCTGAAGCAGGCGTTCCAACCGTCGACTTGCCGACAAAAATGGCACCCGCCTCGATGGCGAGGGTTTTGGCCTTGATGTCGCCCACGACTTCAGCGCTCGACTTCAGTTCAATGCGATCGGTTGCGGTCAGGTTGCCCTGCACTTTTCCATAAACGATGATGGATGCGGTTTTGATCTCCGCTTTGATCCGAGCGTTTTCGCCGACGGTGAGGTTCCCGTCTGAGGTGATTTCGCCATCGATTTTGCCATCGACGATCAGGTCGTTGCTGAACTTGACGGTGCCCTTGATTTCGACGTCGGACGAGAGGATGTTGCGGTTTGCCGTCGGGGCTGTGCGTGTCGGCGGGGCAATCTGGCCCGCGCCATAAGCAGGCGCAGGAATTGCCTCCGCGCGGCGGGTTTCAGGAAGTGGAGGAGCGGATCGTTGGGATTCGCTGTTGTCTTGGCCGATTACTTTTTTAAACACGACTTGTGAGAATGGTTGGAGGTTTTAAAATGTCAAATTGATTTAAGGATCACTTTACTGGGGCTGTTTTCGCTGGGGGCTGTTATTATTGATCTATCTCGTTTTAGTTTCAAATTTTCTAAATATCCATCCATCCTTTTCGGCGAACCTAAAATGTCCAGATGCAACGAAATCGAGTAACGGTGCCCATTATGGGCCATTTGATTATAGAGATCCTTCTGCTAGAAATGGCAC
>CAILVZ010000168.1 GCA_903837825.1 Akkermansiaceae bacterium
GCTCGATTATATATTTTCACATCATCGATGATGCCATTGAAATAGGATGCATTTGGCGTCCTTCCACCGATGTCGATCGTTGTGTGAGCCGATCTTATCGCCGTTCCGGTTGCCGGGTTTGTGCAAATCAATTTTCCGTCGATATACAATTTGACGGTCTTATCCGTGTTGAAATCACACGTCATGGCCACATGATACCACTGACCTGGCGTCGGGCCGCTTGGGGAAACTGCCGAACATTGAGCTCCATCGGAATTCCAGATACCTGCGAAGAATCTGCCCCCCTGGATCCAAATGCCGAAATCAAGGCTCTCGGGTCCGGCAAAAACCAGATTGGCATTCACATTGTTTCCCGCTGACTGGATCCATGCTTCAACACTTACCGCTTTATCGACAAGTCCACTTCCCGTGCCACTTACGTTAGCGAAATCACCCACCCCGTCGAATTCCAAGGCGCCCCCGACTACTCCTTTTACCCGCTTGGCCCCAGATATAGACCCGTCATGTCCGCTTTTTGAACTGTCTTTGACGGCATTTCCATCTCCTTCTTCGAAGCCCCAGCACCCGACAAGTCCTGGTTCTCCACCAGGCGCTGCCTCCGCCGCATCAGCACGGTTAATAGCACTAAACCACGTTACGCTGGAAAGAAGGACTATGGAAGTAATGCTATGTAATACTTTTCTCATAATAGTTAGTTTAGATCACCGTGACCACCCAAATTGACAGGTTTCATAGTTGTTATTTCTCTGATGGACTCCAGTGAAAATAGAAACGAAAGGCTTCGGGATGCTCACTGAACCCTGGCGCGGGAGATTCGTTCGGAGTGCCGACATTTTGCATGGGCCAGCGTTGCCCTTGATGGCATCGCAGCGGTAAGACTTCGACCCTGATCGTACCAGAAGCGCACTTGGCCCGGATTGAAGGCAGTTCGAATAATCCTGGGGAAGGATGCTCGCTGTCAAAGGTGTGATAGCGTGGTTCCTGGTTCAGATCAAAGCGATTGGCGGGCACATCGAGATACCCATCCATGGACGCTACATTTTCATTAAGATGCAGGCAGCCTTGCAGCGTGAGGCTTTGGGACTGAATGGTAAAGGATGTCCCTGCCTCCACTTGAGTCCAGGTGATGTAGCCACCCCGCACGATTGCTTTCTTCACATCAAGAGCAGGACTGGACACAACTTGAAATGGGGATGCTGGATCATACCGCATCAGCTTGTTGTCGCGGCCGAGGGTGAAGTAAATTCTCCCCTCCGCATCGGCTGAGGGAAACTGGGGATAATCCAAGTGATCAATCAACGTCTCCGCTTCTCCAGTTAGCGTATTGATTCGCACGAGAAGACCTGAATTGCCATGATCCTCCCGGTCCGCCTCCGTGCAGAGATACAGTTGCGTTCCACTAAGCGCTAGGCCGCGTGCCCGCCAGAAGCCGCTGGCCAATACGCTGATTGTTCCGTCGGACCTCCGCACCTTGACGACCCCGGGAGTTTTTGGGCTGCAGTAACCCTCGGGCAATTGTTCAAA
>CAILVZ010000169.1 GCA_903837825.1 Akkermansiaceae bacterium
ATTGGCAGCAAGACCTTCGTCAACGAAGCGTTTGCCGCGACGCGCGAGCGCTTCACCGAGAGGCGGAAGGATGGTGCGCGGCGACTGAAGGGAAACGGCAAGGCCGCCGCTGGGGTGTTGTGGAGCGTGAGGGACTTGAGGGTCCGAGTGTGACCCCACTTGGCGCAAGGCATCTCACTGCCCGCCATTAGAAATGGGCACCAGCTCTTTCAATAGGTTTCACGCCAAGATCGATTTCCTAGCAGCTGCCAAGGCGGCTTAGCCATAGAGATTTTCCCCACACCAACCCAATGAAGGTTTAGCAGCGCCATAAATCCACCCGTACCGTAGAAACCATGAACCGACAATCAGATGAGGAAACTGGTCGCATCATATACGCCCATACCCCTCGGCTAGGGAAATACTCCCCACCTCGGAGCGTCGAATCCAATGTGGCATCATGAAGAATTCGAATCCGATCTCAGAAATTTTGACAGAGCCCGAAGAATCGCTATGATCGCCCCGCCCGACTAACCTTGGCCAATTTCACACATGAGCGACACCACCATCGAAAAGCACAGTTTCCAAGCCGAGATCCAGCAACTGCTCGACCTCGTCGTCCACTCACTCTACACCGATAAGGAGATTTTCCTCCGTGAGTTGATTTCCAACGCCTCGGACTCGATGGAAAAACTCCGCCACATCGAGGCGACCGAGAAAGACGTTCACGACCCCAGCCTCCCGCTGGAAATCCACATCACGACCGATGCCGAGGCCAAGACCTTGACGATCTCCGACGCTGGCATCGGCATGACGCGCGAGGAGCTGGTCAAAAACCTCGGCACCATCGCCCACTCCGGCACCAAGGCATTCCTCAAGTCGGTCAAGGACAGCGGCAGCACCCCGGGCAACATGATCGGCCAGTTCGGTGTCGGGTTTTACTCGGCATTCATGGTGGCCGATGAAGTCAAGGTCCACACCCGCAGCTGGCGCGAGGAGGGCGAGGAACTCGTCTGGATCAGCGATGGAAAAACCGGCTACGAAATCGAGGAATCTCCCGGCCAATCGCGCGGGGTCAAGATCGTGATGCACCTCAAGGAGGAGCTCAGCGAGTACGCCGAAGAAACCCGCCTCAAGCACCTCATTGAAACCTACAGCAACTTCGTCGGATTTCCGATTTTCCTCAATGGAAAGCGGATCAACGAGGTCGAAGCACTCTGGCTGAAAAACAAGTCGGAGATTTCCGAGGACGACTACAAGGCATTCTATCAGTTTGCCTGCAAGGCGTTTGACGAGCCGGCTTATCGTCTGCATTTCAGTGCCGACGCACCAATCGCGATCAACACCTTGGTCTTCGCACCCAACGAGAACCCTGAGCGCATGGGCTTCGGCAAGGTCGATGGTGGCATCGCGCTTTACTCGAAGAAAGTGCTGATCGACGCCGAGCCCAAGGGCCTGCTTCCCGACTGGATGCGCTTCATGAAAGGCGTGGTCGACAGCGCGGACCTCCCGCTGAACATCTCGCGAGAAACCATGCAAGACAGTGCCTTGATCCGCAAACTCGGCGCGGTCATTAGCAAGCGCGTGATCAAAATGTTCGAGAAGGAGGCCGAGGCAGATCCAGAGAAATACCGGGGCTTCTACCGGAAATTTGACCGCTTCTTCAAAGAAGGCATCGCCACCGACTATGCGAACCGCGAGGCACTCGCCAAGTTACTGCGCTTCGAATCATCACTCACGGATGCTGGTGCCGTGTGTGGATTTACAGACTATGTGTCGCGGGCCAAGGACGGACAGGCGTCGATCTACTACCTCGTCGGTGCGAGCCGCGAGCAAGTCGAAAGCAGCCCCTACGTCGAGGCGTTTAAAGCGCGCGGACTGGAAGTCATTTTCTTCACCGATGCCGTGGACGAATACGTCGTCGAATCGCTCGGCGAGTTCGATGGCAAGAAGCTCGTTTCCATCCGCCACGGCGGTGTGGATCTAGAAGACCACGCGCCAGAGGGTGATGCACTCTCCGAGGAACAAACCACCGCGCTCTGTGAGTTCCTCAAGCAGGAACTTGGAGACAGCGTCACTGCGGTGGCCAGCGGCAAGCGCTTGGTTGACAGCCCGGTGATCGCCCTAGTTCCTTCAGATGGCATGAGTCCCCAAATGCG
>CAILVZ010000170.1 GCA_903837825.1 Akkermansiaceae bacterium
AGGCCGAGAAACTGTCTCTTAACTAAGCAACAAACGGTCCAAAAATCGGTTGCATCTCAGTTCCAATAAAACAGACCCGAGCGACCCCATCATTTCTCAATTCTGAAACCACTGCAATTGTTCAGTAGCGGAATGGCTTCTGCTCTCATGTTCCGAATCCCATGGGCGATGACTGACTCCTCAGCGATCTCCTTGATGAAGGATTCGACTTCTTCACGTTCTCCCATCACCTGAAGCTCGACACTGCCATCTGGCAAGTTTTTGACCCATCCAAGAACTTCAAAGCCACGAGCGATATCTTTGACCGTGTATCGGAACCCCACTCCTTGGACCCTACCTTCAAAGATGACCTGCTTTGCAATCATGGAAAAAGAAGGAATCAATACTCCATCAAGCCGATCTACGCCAAACCGTTTAAGGATTTGGGGTTTTGAACGGGTTTGTCTCCAGTGCAGACGACTTGACCCCGAAGACCTGCTCAAAGGTCTTCCCAGGGAGGAGATTGTAAACAATCGGAGCGCTCCGCTTACCCTCGGCATCGTATAAATACACCACCTTTTGTACTGGCAACTCTTTCCCATTCGCGGGATTGAGCCGCCGAACCCGCGAGTCATACATGAGTTCTTCAACCAATTGTCCAGTCACCTTGTGGTAACCATAACTGACCTTAAATAACTCCTGATTTTGCCCATCGCGGATCTTGCATCCAAGGGGATTCGCATTGGCATCCATTTTGTAGGTCGTCACCATCTGGAGCGTGCCATTCTTCGAAAAGGTTTTTTTGGTAAGCGTGCGACTATCAGGGCTCCGAATAAAAACCGCGCGCGAGCCATCCTCCAACTTCATGCAACGCACATTCGGCCCATCAACAGTGTCAACCTCACTCGCATGGCAGGGCGCAAAAACGCACAGAACCGCCAGAATGATCACGATTTTCAATGTTGCCAGCAACTTCATCGCGCACAAACTAGGCCCCGCAACCTAACCCTGCAAGCCACCAATTTCATGAGCATCTGGAAGACCCGACGGGATTCAATTGACCTGACCCACCGTGCCCAAGTGATGGGAATCCTGAATGCCACCCCAGATTCATTCTCCGACGGAGGTAAACACTTCAGCGTACCGGCCGCACTGATACACGCTCGCCAGATGATTTCAGATGGAGCCACGATCATCGACATTGGCGGAGAATCGACCCGCCCAGGTGCTCACCCAGTATCCGCCGAGGACGAAATCGCCCGCTCGATCCCGGTGATCACCGCACTCCGAGCTGAATGGGATGGACTGATCTCAATCGATACCTCTAAAGCTGCCGTAGCGAAGGCCGCAATCGAAGCAGGTGCGGATATCGTCAACGACATCAGCGGACTGACCGCCGATCCAGCGATGGTTGACATTTGTGCAACCCGTTCCTGCGGGGTGGTCGTGATGCACCGGCAAGGAGACCCACGGACCATGCAGCTGGCCCCATCCTACTCCGACGTCGTTACCGAGGTCAGAGATTTCTTCTTAGAACGATTCACCACGCTCACCCGCAGTGGCATTGATCCCATGTCGCTCGTTTTTGATCCAGGGATTGGATTTGGGAAAACCCTAGCCCATCATCTCACGCTACTCCGTGCGCTAGCGCAGCTCACCGTTGCAGGGCGCCCCCTTTTGCTCGGAGTGTCCCGAAAATCCCTGATCGGAAAAATTCTGAAAACTGACGACCTCGACTGCCGTGAATGGCCAACGGTAGCCCTTACCGCCTACGCAAGGGAACACGGTGTCATGCTTCACAGGGTCCACTCAGTGAAACCCAACCTCGAGGCACTTCGCATGACAGAAGCCATTCTTGGCATTCCAATTCCATGACCCAGTAACGACGCTGCCGTGGGATGTTTCCCAATAATGGGCCCCAGAGCCAATGCACAAAGACCTCAAGCAGATGGGTCTTATTGTCCAATCATGTTCTTCTCAGGCACGTCGATGGCATCATTGGGCTGGACAACAGTGTCCATGAATTTGCCATTCGTTAAGTCGTACACAAACTGCTTTCCCTCACGAAATAGCTTCACTCGACGCATGCTCCCAAACTCTGTGGGACCACCAGCGGCCTGAACCGCTTGCCAGAGTGTCAAACCTTTCGTGAAAGGCCTAGGGCCGGGGGCACGAACCTGGCCACCGATCACGACCTTCTGCTCGTTGATCGTGTTACCGCTGTTAGAAATCACCTGAATGGTGGCGTTGGTGTAAATTCCAGATTCTTTGTACCGCGACTGCAATGAGAGCGCGAGGCCTTCGTTCCGCAAACCGGCAGCCTTCACCCGCCCGATGAACGCCATGTTAATGAATCCATCTTCAGAGACTGGGTAAGCACCATCAATCCGCGATTTTTCTTCTACGGGCACTCCCGAGATCGTGATCTGTACCGCCTGCCCTGACTCAATCTGAGCCATCAGCGGGGAAACAAAACCAACTAGGGTGATTACGAAAAAAAGAATTTTTTTAAGGTCCATGGACATGATTTGTTGGAAAGAATTCAATACAACTCAGAAGAATTGCCATCGCGCGCAGCCACAGATTGAGGCTTAGGCGCAACTGGCCCCACTCCAATATTTGGACCAATCTGAGATTCCGCAGGGGCGTAGTAGGTGTAGTAACTGGTGTAGTATTGATACTGACTATCGCTCCGAACATCGACGTTGTTTAGCACCACCCCAAGGACGGTTCCACCGACATTCTCGATCGAGGTCTTGACGCGCAAAAGCATATTTCTTGGCAGCTTGCGGTGCTGAACGACAATCATCGTCAAATCAACTTCACTCGCCAAAACCGATGCATCACTGACGCCCAGAATCGGCGGACTATCCACCAATACCAAATCGAAGCGCTGTTTGACATCTTGGATCAACTCGGACATCCGACGGGAGTTGAGAATCCCAGCTGCATCCGCTGGCAAAATGCCCGAAGGCATGAAGAACAGGTTGTCTACCGGCGTCTGAAGGATCACATCTTCTAACATCAAGTCCGTCGTCAGATAGTTGGTTAGACCAACCGCGTTGTTGATATCAAAGAACGTGTGTAGCCGCGGTCTGCGCAAGTCCGCATCAATCATGAGGGTGGTGTAGCCTCCTTGAGCACAAATGTAGGCTAGGTTGACCAACGTTGTCGATTTACCCTCACCCGCACCCCCTGAAACCACCGTAATCGCGTTATCCTCAGGATTCTTTCGATTGAACTCGATGTTCGTTCTTAGAATCCGATAAGCCTCGGAGTCGGGGCTAATTCCATTCTGCTTGTGGAGAATCGAGATGTCCTTAGGAATCACTGCAAGCACTGGGACCTGCAGGTAGCGCTCCACGTCCTCAAGGGTTTTTACCGAGGTGTCGAGGTACTCGAGGAAGAAGGCAATGCCGATTCCAAAGATCAATCCCACCACGGCACCAAGCGCGAGGTTGAGCGTGACGTTAGGACTAACGGGGGCCTGAGAAATCACTGGTTCTTCGTGGATCACGATTCCCTCATCCGGCATCTTGCGGTTGATGCTTTCGGAAATCTGCTTGAGCTTTAAATTCTGGAGCAGCTGCTGATCGGTCTCGAAATCACGCTTTGCATCCACATAGTCTTGAGCATCCAAGCCCCGCTTGATTGCCTCTTCGTGGGAATCATCCTTCATGATCTCCGCGTTTTTAAGCCGATCTGTCACCATGTCTTTTTGAGCTGCCAAGGTTTGCCTCAGGTTAACCACTCCATCGTCCAACTGACGCTTCATCCCCTTGATCTGATCAGCCGCAGCCAACACCGTTGGATGGTTGCCACCCAACCCACTGATCTTGAGAGAATCCAAGTGACGTGTAGTCTCAAGATACTGCGGATACATGTTCTTGATGATGTTATCAGGCAGATCGAGGCCCGCAGCATAAACCATGAGCTGATCACTGTCATATTTCAACAAGCTGTTGATCTGGCTCTCCAATTGCATCTTCTCTTGCTCAAGCCTGTTGAATGCCTCCAACGCAGTCCGAGCTCCCTGATCTTCATCGACTCCAGACTGCCCATAAAATGAATCGGTTCCTTTATAGATGATGCCCTTGGTCCTCACAATATTTGCAAGCACCTTGCGCCGCTCCTCCACCTTGTCTTCTTGATCTCTGACGGCTTTGTTCAATTCTGCCAAGCCTTTGTCAGCCTCGCGGGTCTCAATTTCGATCCGATACGCCTTGTATGAATTCGCGACCTCGGAGGTGATATCCTTCGCATCTTCCTTATTCTCATGTCGCACGCTGATGGTAATCAAATCGGTACCCCGGATGTTTTGGGTATTCACGATCCCTTTCAGAGTACGGATTACCATTTCTCGGTCCATCGACCATTTATTGATCAGCTCGAGATGATCAATCACCTTATTGAGCGAATTCGTGCTCTTGATCTTTTCAAACTCCGTTCCGAAAAACTGAGGGGTGATTTGGCTCAATCGAGAGGACTGACCCAATTCACCTGCGAGCGGTGACATCCCCAGCGACCTCGGCTTAACCTCGATCTCAGCCGTGCTTTCGTATTTCTTGGGCATCACATAGGTAATGACCGCAGCCGTCATGAAGACCAAAAGGAGAGTAAGAAGAATGATGCCGTAGCGGTTTTTAATAACCTGCCAGTAATCAACCGCGTGGAGTGCGGCTTCATTTTGTTGGGGCGCTGAATGACTCATTGGAGTTAAGATTTCACAAATTCAAACAAGATCCAGTGAAAATAAAAACTCCCGCAATGAAAAACATTGTGGGAGCTTAAATTGACTCTGTAATATTTTCAAAAAATCGATTTAGAGAGAAACAACTCAGAAATTCACGTTCAATCCAAGACTGACACGGCTTCGGTTGTAGGTTTGAGTCCGACCAAGCGCATCGGTCAGATCCGAAACGTTGTTGACGTAAGTGTAAGAAAGTGAACCAGTCATGAAATCACTAAACTTCATTTTGAGCGTCACATAAGATGAGACCAGTGTTTCGCTGAGGTCATTACTTGCAAGTCCATCATTCTTATTCACACCTCCCATGAAGGTACCGGGCATATAATCAAGTCCATTGATGACAGACATCTTTGGAGAAATCGACCATTCATTGGTGATGCCCAAACGAAGCATCCGGTGCTCAGCAAAGACGATGTTGTTCTGGTTCAAGCTATCGGACTCAGCACTGTAACGAAGGAAGCTTTTCACGTTGAACTGCCTATTCAACTTCGCATTCAATGATGACTCCAAATAAGGATTCGTCGTTGAGGCATCTTGTGAAGCCGTTCCAGTGGTGGTTTCGTGAAACTGAGCACCCGCCTGGGCAATTCCGATCACGGTAGGCGTGAAGCGATACTCACCACCGACGGTAAGGTACTGATCCGCAACATCCGCTCCTTCACCTTGGCTGAAG
This sequence comes from Akkermansiaceae bacterium, assembly GCA_903837825.1. Taxonomy (GTDB): domain Bacteria; phylum Verrucomicrobiota; class Verrucomicrobiia; order Verrucomicrobiales; family Akkermansiaceae; genus Luteolibacter. The sequence continues at coordinate 5,403 of CAILVZ010000170.1, forward strand.
CTTTCGCCAAAGCGGTAGCTGGAGGTCAAGACCGACTGTTCACCCAACTGGAAGCGGAACTGATTGGAAAGCTGATAGGTATTACGATCGTTATCTTTCGAATCCGACTCGGGGTACTGAGTGGCACCAAGCCTGATTCCCGTCACCGTTCCCAGTCGCTTTGTCCAGCGGTACGAGGCAGATTCGTCGGTCGACATCGAGACGTACTCCCCCTTACCTGCGTGACTTGAAGCCACACCGTAGGAATAATCTGGCTCTCTTTCCCGAGAAATCATGTTGTAGGTTGAGAGCGTCAACTGATCATTCAGCTTGTGTGTGAGGCTTGCACTGAGGTTCGACTGGTTCGACAAATCATCGATAGGCGTACCTGAAACCGATGGAGCATCTGGATAGTAAATGACCCCGAGCATGCCGGAAACGTTCCAAGTGGTTTGCCCCGAATTCTCAACAACGCTAAGTCCAACGTAAGGATTGTAGGAAAGCGCGCTTTCTTTGAGGCCAGGGTCTTGGGAGTTTCCGGAGGACACGTTGTCGTCATAGATCGCATTGAGCCCAGCATTCCATTTGAATGGAAGTGGAGCATCTTCGAGAGCCTTGTTGGACGCTTGGTACAAGCCTTGCGCTGAGACTGACCCAACAAAAATGGTACTAGTGAAAAGAAGGAATAAGTGATTTTTCATTATTGAATGATCAAGTTAAAGTTCAAATTGGCGCGGATCACCCATTCACCGTAGTGGTAGGCGGAGGATCGACAGTATTGTCGTTATCACCACCAATGCCGACCTGAGTCCCCTCAGCTGACGCTGCAGCGATCAGCGCTGCTGCATCAGCTGCCGCCTTGGCGGCTGCCGCCTGTGCTGCCGCCGCCGCCTCTGCTGCGGTTTGGCCGGCAGCGATGGCGTCGGCCTCTGCTTTTGCAGATGCCTCACTTGCAACGGTGTTCGATGCAGAAGTCGAAACTCCTGAGGCGATCGCTGCCGCATTTGGCTCATCTGCAGTTGCAGCAGTAACCCCCGCAACAATGTAATAAACTTGGGTGTTGTCGGCGCCAGCACTCGAAATCGCAGCTGATGTAATTTCCGACGCCTGAGAAGGTGCTGCATCAGCAGCTGCAGATGCTACCGCAGCCGCCTGTGTTGGGGCAGATTCAACCACCGCCGCCGTAATCGCTGCCGCTTGAGCGTCCGATGAATTGTCGATGGCCGCTGTGGTGATCGCTGCAGCCTGCGCGGGGGCCGCTTCCGTCGCTGAAGATGCGATATTTGCAGCCTGTTCGGGGGCCGCTTCCGTGGCTGCTGCCGTAATCGCTCCGGCTTGAGCGTCCGATGAATTGTCGATGGCCGCTGTGGTGATCGCTGCAGCCTGCGCGGGGGCCGCTTCCGTCGCTGAAGATGCGATATTTGCAGCCTGTTCGGGGGCCGCTTTTGTGGCTGC
>CAILVZ010000171.1 GCA_903837825.1 Akkermansiaceae bacterium
CACCATCACTTCCACTTCCAGCTTAAGCCCTGCGGTGACAGACAAGTACGATATCATGCTGGTTCCGACCGCAAGCAGTCCAGCACTTGGTAAGGCCGCAACGCTCCCAGTGGTATCTGACACTTCGTTGACAGGTTCTGCCTACAGTCTGGTTTCGAATGTAGCGACTTACGGAGGGATGGACATTCGCGGGTGGAGTCGCCCATCCACTGCTCGTGATGTTGGGAACTACGAGCGTGAGTCCTCTGGAATTGAGACTCGACGGCCGATGCGCCGTTCGGAAGTGGGTAGAGTTGCTTCGACCTATCTCATTCAACCAACTGCTACCGTCACGCTTGGGGGTCTTGTTCGGACATACTCAGGGAGTGTGATCTCTGCGACCGCTGTCACCAACCCAACCGGCCTCGCCGTGAATTTCACCTACAATGGATCGGCGACTCCGCCGACTGCTGCGGGCAATTACACCGTGGTGGGGACGATCAACGACTTGACTTACACAGGCAATTCGACGGGCACCTTGGTGATTTCCAAGGCGGTTGCTCCGGTGAGTCTAGGGAGCCTCACTCAGGCCTATACGGGAACGGCAAAGTCAGCGACCGCTGTGACGACACCCTCGGGTCTTGCGGTAGGTTTGACCTACAACGGTACCGCGAATGCTCCAACGAATGTAGGAAGCTACACGGTGGTCGGTACGATCAATGACTTGAACTACACTGGAAATTCGACAGGCACTTTGGTGATTTCCAAGGGCACTGCTTCGGTGAGTCTAGGAAGTCTTGCGCAGACCTATACGGGGAGTGCGAGAGTCGCCACGGCCGTGACGGCACCCTCGGGTCTTACGGTAGATCTAACCTACGACGGCACCGCCACTGCTCCAACGGGTGTTGGAAATTATACAGTGGTTGGTATGATCAATGATGTGAATTACATGGGAAATTCGACAGGTGCCTTGGTGGTCTCCAAGGGTGCTGCTTCGGTGACTCTTGGAGACCTCACCCAGACCTACACGGGAAGCCCTAGAGCGGCAACGGCGGTGACGAACCCCGTTGGTCTGAACGTAAAATTCACTTACAATGGGTCATCAATGGTTCCATCGATGCCTGGAAGCTACACCGTGATTGGGACCGTCGATGAGACGAATTATGCTGGCAACTCGACTGGTACGTTGGTGATTTCAAAACTTTCAGCTTCGGTGGGCTTCGGTGGGCTGCTCTATGCTTATGATGGTGCATTGAAATCCGCGACGGCAGTGACCGTTCCAGCAGGGCTATCCGTAAACTATTCTTACATGGGTTCGCCGCTTGAAGTTGGGAGTTACCCGGTAGTGGTGACGATTGATGATGCGATCTATTCTGGCTCTGCATCAGGCACGTTGGTGATCACTCCAAGTGGCAGCACTTTTGCCACGGCGGGATTGAACACATGGACCTGCCCCGCGAATGTCCATTCAGTTGAAGTGCAGTGCTGGGGTGGTGGTGGCGCGGGTGGGTCTGCGCAAAGGGGGACATCCAACGCTGCGACGGGTGGTGGTGGTGCTGGAGGTGCTTATGCGAAGTTGAACGATTATCCTGTAACTCCAGGAGCGACCTACTACTTATCCATCGGCACTGGCGGCATCAGTTCATCCACTGATGGTGTCACGGGCGATGGTGGCGATACTTGGTTTAATTCGGTCAATTTGCCCTCGACCATGGTTATCGCCAAAGGGGGGGCTGGCGGTGCCACGGCGGTCACCACCAATGCGGACAAATTTGGTGCGGGCGGCTTGGGTTCATCGGTGGGAAGTGTGGGTGATGTGGTATACGCGGGTGGTTCTGGTGCAACATCTACCAATACAAATTATGGCGGAGGTGGAGGAGGGAGTGGTGGAACTGCCATGGCTGGACTGAGCGCGACTTCGAATTCAGGCCTGGGTGCAGTAGCGGTGATGGGTGGCGGAAATGGAGGTGCGCCAAATGCAGGGAGTGGGGCTTCGTCTGATGGTCAAACTCCCACCTTTGGTCCCGGAGGCGGTGGTGGTGGTGCAAGATCCGCAGGCACCTTTGGAAAGGTGGGCGGGCGTGGTGCATCTGGGCAGCTTGCCTTGACTTTGAATGTCGACACCATTCCAGGCTCGCCAACCCAAGTAAATGGCAAGGCTGAAAATTCGCAAGTTCGGGTCAGCTTCTTGGCACCCACGCAAACGGGTGGGCCCGCAATCACGGGCTACACTGTTACGGCGAGCCCAAGCGGAGCGAGCGCAGTTGGGATGAGTTCGCCGATCACCGTCGCGGGTTTATCGAATGGAACTCCCTACACCTTTACCGTCACCGCGAACAACATCCTTGGTTCAAGCTTGCCGTCGCTTCCATCGGCTGCGGTGGCACCCGCAACCGTGCCTACCCTAGCAAGTCCATCTGCAGTCGGTATCACGGCCAGTGGGGCGACACTGGGTGGGATCATTGACGATGATGGAGGAGCTAGTATTGTGGAACGTGGGATGGTTTATTCACGGACCAGCATCAATAGCAACCCGCAGGTTGGAGGGCTTGGGGTTACGTGTGTTCCAGATACCACAAATGCCATTATGCTTGGGAGCTTTGCCGTTGGTCTTACGGATCTGACGCCTCATACGGAATACACCTTTGCGGCTTACGCCACCAATGAGCAAGGCACTGTCTATAGCGCTAACAAAAATTTTGAAACGTTGAGCATCCAGATGACGCTCTCGGCAATTTCGCTCAGTGCGGGTACGTTGGATCCAGTGTTCGCGCCCGATGTGCTCTCGTACACGATCGTCGTTTCTAATGAAACTTCCGCCACTACGGTCACCGCTGTGGCTAGTCAGGCGAATGCGACCGTTTCGGTGAATGGAGTCGCGATTCTCTCTGGGACCGCTAGCGGCATGATCCCGCTGGCCGTTGGCGAAAATTCCATTGTGATCGTAGTCACGTCGGAAGATGGCTCCACGTCTAAGACATACGCCGCCATCGTTCGTCGGGAGAGTGCTGTGGAAAGTTGGCGGCAATCCTATTTTAAAACTGGCACGAATGCAGGGGTTGCAGCGGACGGCGCAGATCCGGACAATGACGGCCGTACCAATGCTCAAGAGTATATTTTTGGCAGCAGCCCCATCGATTCGGATCGTGGTGCCGTTCTCAACCCTATTGAGGTGGGTGGACAATTCGCGCTGACGTTTCTCGCGCGACAAGCAGACGGGGTTGGCTATATGGGCGTCGGCCGCTACTACACCATCGAGTCGACTTCTGACCTTGCGGATGCCGCATCGTGGGCGACGCTGAGCGGCTATGCGGGAATTTTGGGTTCGGGCCAGACGGTTTCCTTAGTCCCTGCGCAGGATTCGAGCAGATCGTTCTATCGCTTGAAGGTCGAGGTCCGATGACTTTTCGATGAGGGCGGAAGCACTCAAGTTTCGGGGGGATTTGGCCGGATTCGGGCGGATTTTTTGTTTAGTGGCCATGGGTTTGGTATTTTTTGGGACAAAAAACCGTTCTCGACAGAGTGGGGTGGGGCGACTAGTTTTTCCGCTCTACCCCAAAAAAATATGATCCGAACCCTTATTCCAGGCGCCATGGCTATCGGCCTCATCGCCTCCGCGTCAGCCAAGACTCCTGCTAAGACTCCTGCCGAAAAACCAGCGAAAGTGGAAGCAACCACTCCAGCAGTTGAGGTGCCTGCCAAGCCAAAGCTCGACCCAGCAGTGGTGAAGTCTGATTCGTCCTACGCACTAGGATTTCGCACTGGCGGCACTTTCGGCCAGCAGTTCGGCAAGTTTGGTGTCGGCGCTGACGACCTCAGCCCAGAAGATTTCCTCAAGGGATTCATGAGTGCCATCAAAGGTGGCAAGCCTGATGTCGAACAAGCCAAGCTCCAAGCCGCAATGGAAGCACTCGGTGAGATGCTCCAAACCCGCGAGAAGGAAAAGGCCGTAGTGAATCTCGAGGCTGGTAAGAAATTCCTCGCAGAAAACGGCAAGCGCCAAGGAGTGGTCACCACGAAGAGTGGTCTCCAGTATGAAATCATCACCAAAGGCGGTGATGAAAAGTATGTGGCACCCAAAGAGGGTACTGAAGACAACAAGCAATTCCTCGTGAACTACAAAGGTTCGCTCATTGATGGCAAAGAGTTCGATGCATCGCCTCCAGGCGAGCCTGTTCCCATGACCCTTCAAGTGGTTCCTGGTTTCAAGGAAGCGATCACCACCATGCCAGTCGGTGCAAAATGGAAAATCTTCATGCCAAGCGAACTCGCCTATGGCGAAGAGCGCCGCAGCGCAGAGATCGCTCCTAACAGCGTGCTGATTTTTGAATTGGAGCTGGTGAAGATCCAAGACGCTCCAGCAGCTCCTGAAGGCGGCATGCCGTTCCCGATGCCACCAGGCGGTGGTCAACCTCAGGGTGGCGAGTAAGCGATCCGAAATTAAATTTCACGCAAAAGGCTGCTGGAAAATCCGGCAGCCTTTTTTTATGCCTGCTTTTCGGCCGCGGACTTTGCTTCGAACTCTGCCTTGGCGGCTTTTCGGCACTCGGCGACAAAGTGGTTGCAGGCCTCGCGGCAGAGCAGGGGAATCGCATTAGATTCAGTTAGATTACTAGGAATACCATTGAAGCGACTGGCCTCGCTGTCGTCGAGGGGCGTAGTTGCATCGAGTTTCCAGAGGATCTTTTTCGCGCATTGATGGGCTGGGCCGCAAACTTCTTGGACGAGTTTTTGGGCACCAGCGTCACTGATCGAGCGAGCGAAGCGATACATCCCAGTTTGGCGATTGAGTTTGTCGCGTAGCATTTCGATTTCTAGCGTGCCACCTTTTTGGGCAAGGAAGAGGCCGACGCAGGCTGGGTAAAATTGATCGAGCGCGATTCTCAAGTCCTCTTCGGTTTCGAGTGGCATCACCCAACCGCGTTTGAGATTCACCTGTCCTTTGGTGAAGCGGTAAGTGCCATCGACCCCGTAGGTTGATAAGTCGCGGGCATCGGTTGGGCCTTCGTGCACCTCGAGTCCACCGAATGCGGGTTCCGTCGCGAGTTCTGCATCTGCCATGTGGCAAATCGCATAGGGAAATCCGTAAACATCGGAGAGAAGTTCGAGTTCCCCGATGCGATGAATTCCATTTCGGAGGAGTTCCCTAAGTTTGAGAGCCGTTGTCATCGGTTGCTACGAAAGTATTAGATGTTAGGTGAAGGCGAATTGATCACGGGTTTCGATGCAATTGGTCGAAATCGAAAACTTGATCAAGGATGACATCGGCCATCAGCCGTTCGGTTCCGATGGCTGAGCTGTAGAAGAGTGTCTTGCCTCGGAGCATGTGAGGGTTTTGGCGGAAGACTTCCCGTTGGCTGGCCGCGGCGCCTACCTCGGTTTCGATACCGAGGAGGACAGGGATGTCTTGGTAGGAATGGAGACCATCCGAGATGAAAAACGGCACGATCACCACGTTGGGCGTTTGGGACATTTGATCCCACTCGGCGATGAATGGTGGTTCTTCCATGTAGGCGTCGAGCACTGCGGCATAGCCTGCACCTGCTGCGATGATGAGATCCACTTGGTCGCGGATGGCCTTGGTCGAATTTTGATTTAACCCAGTACCATGACCGGTGATGATCAAGGTGGTGGTGGCCGGATCGACCCCTGGTGCAACTTCTTTGGCGCGTTTCAGAATTAAATCGGTCATCGAGCGATGAACGCCGACGGGCAGGCAATAGTGGAATGTTTTCCCTCGGACGGTGGTGGTCGAGCCGGTGAGATTGAGTTCGCGCGGGATGACGTCTTGGGTGAAATAGCCCTCGCTGATGAAGTCGGGGACCACGTAGACGTCATCGGCATCGATGAGATAAAATGCCTCGCGCATCGACGGTTCTTCCTTCCAGAAACAGCAGTGGACCTCGGCGAACAGGTTGCGCCGGCGGATTTCGTCGGCGTGGTCGAAGTAAGGCGTCGACGAGTCAGGGTTCTCGGTCGATCCGTGGCCGACGATGAGTAGGGCGCTGTTGGGCTTCGGGGTGATCGACATGGTGGGAACTTGGAGAGGCGTGACGGGAATGCAAGGACAAGAGCCTGATTCAGAAGATGGGATCGACCGAATCAGGGGCTGGTTCCTAGGAATGGTGGGCCGCTGCGAGTTAGGCGAGGATCTGGTTGAGCACGTATGGCAGGATTCCCCCTGCGTTGAAGTAGTCGACTTCCGCTGGGGTATCGAGACGCACCTTCAGTGGGATTTCCAGAGTCGTTCCATCTGCTTTGTGTGCGGTAAGTGTCGCGGTCTGCATGGGCTTGAGTTCTCCAGCGATGCCGGTGATGTCAAACGTCGCGTCCGCAAGATCTTTGACTTTATCATAGTCCTCTTTGTGGATGAAATTGAGAGGCAGAACGCCCATGCCGATGAGGTTCGAGCGGTGAATGCGTTCGAAGGATTTGGTGATCACGGCGCTGATGCCAAGGAGTCGAGTGCCTTTGGCAGCCCAGTCACGGGAGGATCCCATGCCGTAATCTTCGCCACCGATCGCGATCAGTTTGGTACCCTCTGCTTGGTAGGCCATGGAGGCGTCGTAAATGAAGGTCGGCGCCGCTCCGGCGATCGGCGTGATTTCACGATCTGGCGCGGTCACGGCAGAACCACCAAAATACTGGGTGTAGCCGCCTTCGATGCCGGGGCACATCAGGTTTTTGATGCGGACGTTGGCAAAGGTACCGCGGGTCATGACGCGGTCGTTGCCACGGCGGGCGCCGTACGAATTGAACGATGCGGCGTCCACGCCATTTTCGAGCAGGTATTTGCCGGCGGGCGAGGTTGCCTTGATCGAGCCCGCAGGAGAAATGTGATCGGTGGTGACTGAATCTCCGAAGATACCAAGTGGGCGTGCGGAAAGAATGTTTTCCGATGCGCCTTGTTTCGTTTCAAAGAAGGGTGGCGACTGGACGTAGGTGGATTTCAGGTTCCAATCGTAGGTGGCTCCGGTCGATCCAGGGATTTCTGCCCATTTCGGATTGGCGGTGTCCACGTTGCCGTAGAGTTTTTGATAGACCGCAGGTTTCAGTGCGGCGTCGAGTTGTTCGCGGATTTCCGCTTGGGTTGGCCAGATGTCCTTGAGGAAAACCGGCTGACCATTTTTGTCATTGCCGATGGGTTCCGATGAGAGGTCCAGATCGACGCGGCCAGCGAGGGCGTAGGCGACCACGAGCGGTGGGCTCATGAGGAAATTTGCCTTGATCGAGCCATGGACGCGGGCTTCGAAGTTGCGGTTGCCGGAGAGGACCGAGGTGCAGACGAGGTCGCCTTCCTTGATGGCCGTCTCGATGGCGGGGTGGAGCGGGCCAGAGTTTCCGATGCAGGTGGTGCAACCGTAGCCGACGGTTTGGAATCCGAGTTGGTCGAGTTCCTTTGAAAGGCCGGTGGCGTCGAGGTAGTCCGTCACCACGCGTGAGCCAGGTCCAAGCGAGGTTTTTACGTAAGGGGCGACGGTGAGGCCAAGTGCATTCGCTTTTTTTGCGAGTAGGCCAGCGGCCAGCATGACGCTTGGATTGCTGGTATTCGTGCAAGACGTGATGGCGGCGATCAAGACCGAGCCGTGGGCGAGATCCATCGAGCAGGGTCCATCTGGGAAGAAATCCTCAACGGCATCGGGAGAAGGGCGATTGGAGACCATTTCCACTTCGTTTTGGGCTGAGCCCTCAAACGTTTCGTGCGGCGAGTCTGTGGACAGCAATGAGTCGATCGAGACCCCTGCTTTTTCCTTCATCGACAATTTCACGCGGCGGTCGCGTTGGTCGGCAGCAAGGCCGAAGCCGCCAGCCGAAGCGGGTGCGGTGAAGAGTTCGTTGAATTTGTCGCGGAGTGCTGGGACGTCGATGCGGTCTTGTGGGCGCTTCGGGCCCGCGACGGCAGGAACGATGGAAGAGAGGTCCAATTCGAGGTCGTCGGTGTAGATGCAGTCGCCCTTGTTCGGGATTCCGAAAAGCCCTTGAGCCTTGTAATAGGCCTCGACCGTTTTGCAGAGTTCCTCGGATCGGCCGGTGCCGCGGAGGTATCGGATCGTCTCGTCGTCGACGGGGAAGAATCCCATCGTTGCGCCGTATTCAGGGGCCATGTTGGCAATGGTCGCGCGGTCTGGCAGGCTGAGAGCGGTGGCGCCGGGGCCGTAGAATTCCACGAATTTACCAACCACCCCGTGCTTGCGGAGAATTTCCGTCACGCGGAGGGTGAGGTCGGTCGCGGTGACGCCCTCGGTCAGAGTGCCGTGGAGGTAGACGCCGACCACCTCAGGAACGAGGAATGTAACGGGTTGTCCGAGCATGCCTGCTTCTGCCTCGATGCCGCCCACGCCCCATCCTACGACTCCGAGGCCATTGATCATGGTGGTATGAGAGTCCGTTCCGACGAGGGTGTCAGGATAGTAGACGCCGTCTTTGGAGAGCACTCCTTTGGCGAGGTATTCCAAGTTCACTTGGTGAACGATGCCGATGCCGGGAGGCACTACCGAGAAGGTTTCGAACGCTTGTTGGCCCCATTTCAGGAATTCGTAGCGTTCTTGATTGCGAATGAACTCGATGGCCATGTTGCGATCGAGTGCGGCTTGCGAGCCTGAGAAATCGACCTGCACCGAGTGGTCGACGACGAGGTCGACGGGGACGAGCGGTTCAATTTTTTCAGGAGCGGCACCGCGAGCGACTGCTGCATCCCGCATGGCGGCGACATCGACGAGAAGTGGGACGCCAGTGAAATCTTGTAGAACGATGCGCGCGACCGTGAATGGGATTTCGTATTCGCCAGGAGCCTTTGCGTTATAATTTGCGAGGTTTTCTACGTCCTTGATCGTCACCTTACGGCCATCCACGCAGCGGAGGACCGACTCGAGCACGATGCGGATCGAAACGGGGAGTTTGGAGAGTTGTGGGAACCCTTGTTCGGCGAGGGCAGGGAGCGAGTGAAAATTCCCTTGGGAGCCGGAGCCGGTGGTGAAGGTGCGGAGTGTGTTCATAAATGGATCTTGGTGAGGAAAGCGTCGGAAATCGCGGCGGTTGCTTGGACTGGGGCGGAGGTTATTACGACGAGCGGATTTGTCAAAAAGGTTCACCATCCGAGTGAAGGTTCATTTCGGTGATTGAGTCACCAGGCGATCGAGCCTAGCGTCGGGTCATGCGAATGGGATGGATTAAGACTCTCGGAGCGATGGGCGTTGGTTGCGTGATTTCATGCGGGGCCGCTTGGGCGATGCCCCTGAAGGGCGATGTGGGAGCAGTTGACGAGCCACTTAAGGGGGGAATTGACGAGGGTTTGAGCCACCTAGCCGCAGTGGCGGGAAAAAGCGGCAATTCGGCATGCTGGATTCAACGAGAGTGTGTTGGTTATTCGCTTAAGTATCTTGAATTAAAGGGTTTGGATAATTTAAAGGCTGCGCATCGTTGGGTCGTTGGATTGGATCGGGAGGTAGGAAAATGAGCGGGGGGATCGAACTTTTGGCTTTCGCGGGCGTAATTGTGTTAGGGCAATTTAGCCCCGGGCCGGACATGATTTTGCTGACGCGATCGTCATTGCGAGGCGGGGCGAGGGTTGGTGTGGCCATGGCAATGGGAATCGCGTGCGGCCTTGCCGTGCATGCTGCGGTGGCGGTTGTGGGCTTGGCTTGGGTGTTCGAGCGGTTCCCTGGGATTCGAGATGGCATGCGATGGGCCGCGGCGCTTTATTTGTTTTGGCTTGCGCGCGGGTTGCTCCGAGGGCTTTTGGCTCATGCCGTCGACCAAGCCGCCCCAATCGACGAGGTGAGTGGGCGGAGTCCTTTTCTGCGGGGGCTGTTTTGCAATTTGCTCAATCCGAAAGCGGCATTTTTTCTCGCTGCGGTCACTGCGCCGTTCTTGCGAGGCGAGCGACCGAATTGGTGGCCGCTCGCCATCTGGGCGATCGTGGTAGGTCAAGGTGGCCTGCTATGGTCGCTTTGGGCGTATCTCTTGCAGTGGCCGCCACTGCGGTTGCGTTACCAAACGAGTGAGCGTTGGATTGATGCCGCGTTCGGCATCGTCCTATTGGGTTTGGCTTTTAGGTTAGGCTTTGGATCTTGAGCGGCGATGCAAGATCCCAGTACGGTCATTTCTAACCGATGAGCTTCAGTTGAACTTGGGTGCCAAGTGCTGGCTGAAGTAGCCGTCGGTCACATACATCGAACCGGGATAGTCGGGCAATGGGCCTGAGTCTGGTGGGAGTGGGATGTTGCCTACGAGGTTGTCTTCGGGTTGGGTGTAGGCGATGTTGACGGGGGTGCCAACTCGAACGAGGCGGAAGAACTTGGGCGCGAGGTTCTCATGCATGCGGATGCAGCCGTGGGTGCAGGGATGATGTTTGATCCATCCGGTGTGGAAGCCGTAGTTCGATTTGAATTCGCACCAATAGGGCATTGGGGTTCCCTTAAATGACCAACCGACTGGGCGTTTCTCGAGCATCGTTTGTTTCACCTCACTGCCGTTGTAAGCGTAGCCGTGGGTGTTCGCGCGGTGTTTTTGTTCCTTGTTCGAAATGTTAAATGATCCGGTCGGAGTCGAGGTGCCTGGGGCGCCGACGGAGACAGGCATGGACATGAGGATCTCGGAGCCCTCCATGACATAGGCGCGTTGTTTGCTGGTCGAAACTTTGACCTGCACTTTGCTCGGGTCCTTGGGAAGTTTGGCTGGGCGGTCGTAGGCATGATAGGCCGCCAAACTCGCGCTGCTGGATGACAGGTTCGAGCAGGAGGTAAACGAGGCGGTGGCCGAGAGGGCAACGAGGATCTTGAAGATTGATTGGCGAGTCATGACATTTAAACTGGCTATCAGAGTGCCTGAAGCGGAGAAAAATGCAAGCTTGGTGCAGAGGGAATTGGATTAACGAACGCGCTCCCAAGATTCGACGCGGTCATCAAGGAACCACACCGAACCCGTGCGATACGGCACATAAACCATTTCTGGACCCATGCCCCATCCTTCGCCTTGATGGCGGTGGCGGTGGTATGGATCATACGGGCCCGGGTAGTCATAGAACGATGGTGCAGCATACAGAGGGCGCGAATCCTCGTAATCCCAGCGCTCGGTCCTAGCCTTTCCCTTCGTTCCTGCAAAGCGCTCAGCCGGTTCGCCCCACGCGAGCGCCACGGCATCTTGAGTCATGCCTTGCGCGATTTTCCCCTGTCGGACGAGGGCTTGGTGTTGCGTGCTGAGGTGGTTGAATTTCTCGGGGTGCTGGTCGATTCTTGCCTGGGGGGTCATGGGGACGCATGAGGCAAGTGCCAAGCCGATAAGCAAAAGTAGCATGAGTGTTTTCATGGCGAGCAATCTAAACCCGATCGGTCAAGCATGCAATGCGGCGATGGTCATTTTCACGAAGTGGAGAAAGTGACTTGCCAATGGTGAATGGCTAGCGGCAATCTTGCGCAGCACCTTTCCAAAACTTACCTCATGTCAGAACTTCTCGAAGACGATGATCTCACCGCAGCATTGAAAAAATGCCCCGAGTGGGAGTATGAAAAAAAAGCAATCACTCGGACCGTTGAGTTTGAGGAGTTCATGGACGCGATCGATTTCGTCAATGACCTCGCTGAGATTGCCGAAGAGGCTCAGCATCACCCAGACATTGTCATCAAGCACACCAAGGTCTTCTTGAAGTTGACCACGGATGATGCGGGTGGCGTGACCGATCTCGATATCGAGTTGGCGCAGCGCGTGGACAATCTAGTGGACTGATGCCTTCGGTATATCCGCGGGAAGACTCGTTTGGGTTACTCTCCAGTACCAAGGCGCGCGCCAAACGCTTTAACGGGGTAACATCAGATCGTCAGATTTGATTCCTGTTAGTTTTTCCAAGCCCTTCAAAAGGCGTTGGAGCGTGAAAAAGATGCAAGCAAGGATGGGTGCGCCAATGACCGCGAATCCCCACCCAGTGACTTTGGCGATGATGGCGTTGTAGGTTTCGAGTGCGCTATCAGTGAGTTGCCAGACGATGCTAGCGCTGGAGGCGCGCGTCCAGGTGACCCACTACTTAAATTGTTGAATCTAAATTTTTTGTCTATAAGCCTGACACATGATCAGGTGCCATCAACACCTTGGCAACTGC